>NZ_BAMP01000005.1 GCF_000615975.1 Nitratireductor aquibiodomus NL21 = JCM 21793
GTCGCACCGAGCCCGGCGCCCGTCGCAGCGCCAGCGAAGGTTCCAACAACGGGGAAGACAGACCCCAGAACACCGCCGGCGATGCCACCAGCCAGCGCTCCACCCGCAGTGCCAAAGGCCGCTCCAATGGGGCTGCCCACGGCCAGACCAAAGCCGCCACCCGTCGCAATGGCTCCAAACGACGAGCCGCCGCCGCCATAACTGTATGGCGAATGAAGATTATCATGACGTTCTACGGAAATATTCATAACAAACTCCTTTATTAAAATAAAATTATCTTCCATTACTACTTGCACTTTCCGTTCAGAAAATGCATTTTCACTTGAGTTTATTTTACTCAATAGGTCAACCTGATTTTTGCTTTGCTCGGGAATCTGGCGGACGGCCCAGCGAGGGCGACCGAGATTGAACATTTGCTAAATAGAAATAACAAATGTAACATGCTGCCCTGGCTCGCTCGACTGCCCTGAAGGAAACGCCGCGATTCACCGGCAGGATTCGCTTCAGGCTCTCTGCAGAACCAGATTTGTGTTAGACTTGTTCGAGGCGATATGAGCGGTTCCGTCTTTTTTCTGCATATGGCCGGGGCAGTGGCATTGCTGCTCTGGGCGACGCGCATGGTGCGAACAGGCGTTGAACGCGCCTACGGGAATGTGCTGCGCCAACGGCTGCGGCAGACACTGGGCAACCCGGTGCTCGCAGCTCTGACGGGACTGGCTTTGTCCATCGCCCTGCAGAGTTCGACCGCTGTTACACTTCTGATCGGTTCCTTCGCCGGGCTCGGGATCGTTACGGGCCTGTCGGGCATTCTGGCCGTGCGGGGCGCGGAAGTCGGCTCGGCGCTGGTCGTCAAGATACTGAGCTTCGACCTGACACTTCTCGTCCCGCTCTGCATCCTCACCGGGACCGTTATTTTTCTTGCGACAGAACGCCGGCAGTGGCGCCAGTTCGGCCGTATTCTTGTCGGGGTAGGCCTGCTCATCCTGTCGCTTGAAATGATGGGCGAGGCCTCTGAGCCACTCAGGCAGAGCACCATCGTGCCGCTGATCGTGGGATATCTCTCCGACGATCCGATCACCGCGTTCCTGCTGGCCGCAGTGACCACCTATCTTTTTCATTCAAGCATCGCCGCCGTGCTCCTGCTGACCACGTTCGCCGCGCGCGGCATCGTCTCCCCCGAGCTCGGCATCGTTATGGTTCTGGGCGTCAATCTCGGCAGTTCCTTCATCGCACCGATGCTGACGCGGAGCTCACCGCCAAGCTACCGCATCGTTCCCCTTGGCAACCTCCTCATGCGTGGCCTCGGGTCCGTTGTGCTTCTGGTGGCCTTCATTGTCTTCGATCCCAGCCTGGAGCGGCTGGGCAGCGACCCTGCGGACCGCATCATCCACACACACATCGCCTTCAACGTGCTGATACTGATTGTCGGTATTCCGCTTTCAGGCCTGATCCTCAAAGCGACGCAGGCGCTGGTCTCCCTGCAGTCAGGAAGCGAAGCCGAAGGGGCCAGTGAGGAAAGCGAAGCACAAGTGACGGAAACCAGCGCGCTGGACGTCACGGCACTGGACACACCGCATCAGGCGCTCGCCAATGTGACGCGGGAAACCGTCCGCATGTGCGAAACGGTGGAGTTCATGCTGTGCCGGATTCTTGAACTCTACGAAAAGGCGGATCGGAAATCGATCGCCGCACTGGCCGCCGTCGACGATACGGTGGACCGGCGCCACGCGGCCATCAAGCTCTATCTCGCCCGCATCACACGCCATGAAATGACGGAAGACGATGCACGACGCTGCCAGGAACTGCTCGGCGTGTGCGTCAAACTCGAGCAGGTGGGCGACATCATTGTCCGCAACATGCTCGCCCATGTGCAGAAGAAGATGGAACGCGGCGTCGAGTTTACCAGTGAAGGCTGGCGGGAGCTCGCCGGTTTCCATGCCTCCGTTCTTGCCAATGCACGCCTGGCTTTCAACCTGCTGGTCACCCAGGACACCGAGACCGCGCGCGAGCTGGTGATGGAAAAAGACCGCCTGCGGGATGTCGAGAAGGAAACCAGCCAGCGCCACTTCGAACGCTTGAGACAGGGCACGGAACAGAGCGTGGAAACAAGCTCGATCCACCTTGATACGATCCGCGACCTGAAGCAGATCAACTCGCTTCTGGCGACATTTGCATATCCGGTGCTCGAAGAGCGTGGACTGCTGAGCGGCTCGCGCCTGAAAGCGACCTGAAAGCCACTCCCCCTTTTGGGGTCAGCAGCCCAAAACATCAAAGCCGATCCTGTCAAAACCGGGGTCGGCTATTTCTCTTCTTCATTGCAGTTTTGAATAAATAGACAAACCTCATCATTAGTATTAAATCTTAAAAATAAATATAAGTATTAATAATACTTGTTTTGTTTTGGATTGATATATAATGATACAATCAGGCTTCATAATAACCAATAACCCAAACGGAAGAATCACGACGCCTTCAGCGCGAAAGCTGGCGGAACGCCCTGAAGGGCCATCGCAGGGAACCAGGTCACCGCCAGCGCGCGTCGATGCGCGTGAAACGACCCTCCGCATACCGCCCCATGTGCAATTTCTCAGATGCACTCTGACGGAAGAACAACAGTCGGAAATCAGCAGGGTTTCCCGTACCGTCCGTCAGGATCTTCCCAACATTCACGCAATGGCGCGGGCGAGAATGAGCGCTATCATAAAAGAACTGACCGGACAGGATGCCAATCCCGACGCGCTCTATTTGAACACGTTCAGTTCGGCGGTCTCATCCCAGACCAGTTTCACCGGCGTCGAGCACACGGGCGAACCGAACTCGTCAACATCGTTGACAAATCTGCTTCTCGAAAATTTCGGTGCTGAGCGACAGACACTCCAGTCCACGGCGCTGGATGCCTATGAAGGGGTCTACACGCATGGGCCGGGTGAGGGCTTCTACGGAACGCCGAACGAATTCAGGGTTTTGGCTTCCAGTCTTCGAGAGGCTATATGGAAGGCCGACTTCCAGTCGGAGGTTCTCTCCAGTCTGAACGAATTCTGGGCCAGCCATCAGGGCGACATCGTGCTTCTGGCCAAGGTCCAGTTCGCGGTATCCGCGATGCGTGCCCTTGAGGAGTCGGACCTTTCGCTTTCCGGTGTCATAATGGTCATGCGAGGTGCGAGAGCAGATGTCGATCAGCTTCTGGCAGCGCTCTCCAACGGGATCGTCGCTGAACCGGAAAGCGCGGACAACGTAGAGGTCACGGCCTTCGACATAAACGGCTACCCTTCCAGCGACATTGTCCGGTTCACCCGCTCAAACCAGCACACGGTGCTCTACATTCCGGGCGAAGCGCCATCATTCCATGAGTTCGGCAGTGAAGAGGCGCTCGACCGCTGGGTCAGGGAGATGGCAGCGTCTCCGGAGGAGCGCACGCGACTCTCGCACCATTTTTCACTCTATAATCTACAGGATGGCTTTTGGTACACGGGCGTTGCCAATGGCCTGGAGAAGCTCGGGTCAGGCGCCTGGAGCACCGGTGTTGATTCCAAGAACCGCCCCTATTCTGACAACCTGTTCTCCGAGCTTGCAGAAAACATGCGGCAGCGGAGCCTTTCCGACGCCGACATACTGATCAAGTCCGACAGCGAAGTCACGCGTGACATCTGGATCGGGAACCTGCGCACATTCAACAAGGTGTTCTGGCCGATCCTGATGCTCGCCCCCGAGCTCGAGTTTGCAACACTGGCAACCACCATGGGGAGCGAACTTGTTCTCGAAACTGAGCAGGCGGTCGCAGGAGATACCTACGAAGAGCGGAAAGCAGGTGCTGTCGGTGTCGTCTCGACAGGAAGCACCCTGCTCGCGGGAACGGCCCTTGGGGCCGCCGTCAGAGCTCTTTCAAGAGCTGAGCCGGTTTCTGCTGGCGGTGGCGACACAATTCCGGCTTCGGCCGTCCGTCCCCCTGCCGGGGAACAGCCGCTTCGTATCGGAAATATATCCGACCATGAGGTTGATCCGTCGCTTATCGACGGGCGCACTCCAAACAGTGCGAACATCTATCAGTCAGGCGAGCGGTATTTTATTCGACACAGCGACACAACAGGCGTTTCCCGCGTCTACGAAATCAGAAGCGACTTCAAGCTGCGTGATGGCTACGTAAACGTTATCGACCCGGAAACACGAAAGTCCGTGGCGATTCTGCATGGGGATGGCAATGGTGGCTGGAAGCGTATAACCGCCAATGGTGCCGGTCCTGATCGCCCCCCCTATCAGGGTCAGCGCGCAGCCCAAATCAAGCAATCGCTGAACAGACGTGGTTACTATGTCATCGCGGATGCGGACGAAAGTGCTGCTCTCGACCAGATCGAAGCCATGAAGGAACGTGTGGATGCGCTGCGGTTCAAACTCGAGGACCTGGGCCGTGAAGCCGAAAAAAACGGCCGGATCGGCACCTATCACCTCGTCTATCGCGTGGACAATCTAAGACCCGACCAGCTTCTTGCGGCTGGCTGGTTTCGCCCATCCCGAGATTTCCACGCAGTTGTCAACATGCTCGAGAGGCCAGCAACCATTGGTAGCGCATCTCTCGCCGCCAGCAACAATGTGCTGGACATCTGGCAATACGACTCGGCTGACGGTGTCATGTATCAATATGCCATCGTGACAGAAGGCAGGAAAGTGGGCTCTTTCGTAGACGGTGGAGGCTACGACTACGAATTCCTGGATGAAGTGCACTTTCCGCCACCGCCAGCCAAGAACGTCTATCTGCTGGACTCTTCAGACGAGAACATCAGAAAAACCATCGCAGAGCTTGCCGCTTCCCGCTCAGTCAACACGACTTACGGCATCCCTCTCCAGGTCTACGAAGATTTCAGGCTAGGGCGGATCACTCTTGATGCGAGCCCGCCGCCAGAGTTGCCAGAAAGTTCCATGGCAACTGGCGAAGCCAGCGACAGCCTCAAATCTCTCGATATGACAAAACGTGGGCAGAAGCGCACCCAGGAATGGGTGGATGGTATTCCCACCACTGGCACCGCCGTTGAAGAACCGCAACCGGGCTCCTCACGATCGATGCAGCACGAGATGCCGGAAGAAATAGAAGAACCGGAAGATGTCATTGAAGCAAACACCCCCTCTCAATCCCCAACTCCTCCCGATTTTCAGGAAGCGTTCCAAACGCGCGTCCAAAAATGGTTGAATGAGATTTGGCTGAACAATGCAGATGAGCCAGAAAACCTGACGATACCAGATGCATGGCTTGCTGAAACGCAAGGTCACGCAGGAGAAGAGATGATCAGAACCCGCTTTGACGAGACATCGATCACGGGGACATCGCAATCCAGACAACAACGCACTTCGGAATGGGTGAAAGAATATCAGACGAACAACCGCTAATGCCGTGTGCACAGACTATTTCGTCGCCGATCTGAGCCCTTCCATGAAGGCGCCTGCAAGCTGGGTTTCGCCGAACCAGTTGAGCCGGTTCACCGTGGCGAAACCCTCGGCGATGAGACTGTTCTCATCGCCCTTTCGGCTTGCATGCTCGCGACCGCGCGGCACAACCAGTTCGATCTCATCGCCGTCCTCACGCAGAACCTCCACCTTGCGGGCGATCTTATCCCGGCCGATCGAAGGCTGGGAGACGGATGCCGGAAGATCTGCCGGAAGATTGACGCTCAGCCAGTGACCTTCGAGAGACCACTCATTGCGTGTCTGCCAGAGGCGCTCGATGAAGCGAGCCAGCCATGCCGCGTCTCCTTCACGCACATTCGCCTCCTTCACGCGGGAGAACCCGATCGCGGGAATGCCCCAGAAGGTCGCTTCGCGGGCGATGCCAAGCGTGCCGGAATAGGCAAGATCCTCGCCGACATTGCGCCCGTCATTGACGCCGCCGACAACGAGATCGGGCTTCCTGCCGTCGTTGAAGAGCCAGCCCATGGAGGTCACGATACAGTCCGCCGGCGTGCCCGAGCAGGAAAAGCGGCGCTCGCCGAGACGGCGCATGGTGAGCGGCCGGGCGACCGTTAGCGACGGGCCGGCGGCGGTGCGTTTGCCGTCCGGCGCGACCACCCAGACATCGTCCGTCAGGAGTGATGCCGCTTCAGCTGCCAGCGCAATGCCGGGAGCCTCGATGCCGTCGTCATTGGAAATCAGAATGCGCATGTATCGTCTCTTCATCAATCTGATAGGTGTCACCGGTGCGGGCACCGGTCAGAAGGGCGGGAATGTGCTGACAGAGCGCATCAAGCGCGGCAGCATCGCAGGAATGGCCGATAAGTCGCGGGCGGCCAGCCGCCTCCCACAGGGCGATGTTCTCGGGCAGTGTTGGGTGTGTTGGCATGCGTATCCAGGCAGCCTTGCCCTCATCGACAAGCCGCGCGCCGGGCGAGCCTGCCGGCAGATGTCCGCTTAGGAGAATGGGAAAGCCCGCAGCCTCTGCAGCGGCAAGCGCCGGGCGCGACGGCCCTGCGACACCCATGCCATCATGAACCAGAAGCGGACAGTCCGGCAGCGGATCGCCTACATTCCAGTCGCGCGCGGCCTCCAACCGCTCGGAAAGGATCGACACGCGATCCTGATGAACGGCAGACGGCGCCAGGATTTGCGCTGACAGCGCTGAACGCATGCCGGCCTCGATTGCAAAAGGCACGTCGATGGCCGCAATCAGCTCAAGTGAGCGACCGGAGAGCGGCGTCGGAAGGAGACAGCCATCGGCATATCCGGCGACCCATTCTCCGATCTGTCGCGCACGCTCCGCCCCCGGAATAGGGTCGGCACCGTAGGACGTGTCGAGAACGAGAAGGTCGCAGACGGGCAAAGCCTGCATTGGAAAAACAGCACTCTCGGGGACGATGTCGGCGGTAAACACCACACGCTTTCCCGCCCCCTCGACACAAAACCAGACGCCACCAACCACATGGCCGGAGGCACCGGTCGACACATTCAGTGCACCGACGGACACCGTTTCGCCAGGTCGAAACAGCCGGATCTGCTGCGCACGCGGCGGGAACTCTGCCAGATCGGCGGCGTCCGCATATTGCGCGAGCGTCGCCGGCATCTCCGAATGTGTTTCCTCGGTCATGTAAATGGGCCCGGCGTAACCCTGCCGCAGCAAATGGCAGAGCGCGCCGATGTGATCTTCATGGGCATGAGAGATGAAAAGCGCGTCGATCTCGCCAACCGGGCGGGCGAGCACAGGGTAGTATTCGTCCCCTGTCGCCCCCACCTTTATGCCGGCATCGAGCATGATGCATGTGTTGCCGTCGCTGACGGCGACGCTGGTGCGCCCTTTCTCACCGAACCCGCCCTGAAGATCGACCTGCAACATCAGGCGGCCCCATCAGCCGGGATCAGCCAACCCGATGTGATGGCAAGCCTGGCGCGCTCTCCCGCCGCGAAAGACACCGGATCGGGCTGATCAAAATGCAGGCCGAGATGGGGCGCCGCCTCGGGCTCGAACTCGATGCGCGCCGAACCGCCGCGATACACCGCCCGTGTGATGGTGCCTTCGAAACCGGGCTGGCTGGTGCCAACCGACTGGATTTGCGATGCGCGGCAACAGATGCGCGCATCCTTGCGCGGCTTCTCGCCCTTTCGACAACGCACCACCAGCTCCTGGCCAAGCACGGTGACGCGGCACTGTCCGTCGGCTTCCGCCGTTTCGACATTCGCCGGCAGCACCATGCCCTGCGAGATAAAGGAGGCGACCATCTCATTTGCCGGCTCATGATAAAGCTCGCGCGGCGTGGCAAGCTGCATCAGACGGCCATGATCCATGACCGCGATGCGGTCTGCCAGCGCCATGGCCTCGGCCTGGTCGTGGGTGATGTAGAGAATGGTCGTGCCCGTGCGCTTGTGGAAGTCGGCGAACTCGTCCTCCATCGAGGCGCGCAGATGCACATCGAGATTGGCCAGCGGCTCGTCGAACAGCACCAGCCGTGGCTCTGCCACGAGACAGCGCGCCAGCGCCACGCGCTGCCGCTGACCGCCGGACAGGTTTGCCGGACGGCGGTCGCCATACTGCTCCATATTGACGAGCGCCAGCGCATTCTTCACCCGCTCCTCGCGCTCTGCCCGGGGGACGCGCGCCACCTTGAGCGCATAACCGATGTTCTCGGACACGCTCATGTGCGGCCAGAGCGCGTAATTCTGGAAGACGATGCCCACGCGGCGCTTTTCCGGCGGGACGTTCGCCTCGGCCGACGAGACCTCACGATCGCCGATATGGATGTTACCGCCGGTCACGGTCTCGAAACCGGCGATCATGCGCAGGAGCGTGGTCTTGCCGCAGCCCGAGGGACCGAGGACAGCAAGGAACTCGCCATCCGCGACATCGATGGAGACATTGTCGAGGGCCTTCGCCTCGCCAAAAGTCTTGGTGACGTTCTTAATGCTCAGTCCCGCCATGGAAGAACTCCGTCCGGTAGTTTGTTTGCAAAGAGGCTGGCGAGCAGCATCAGAAGGAAGGTGGTTGCGACCATGATGGCGGAAACCGCCGCCGCATACTTGGAATCCCCGCCCTGTTCGAAAGAGAAGATGACAACGCCGATGGTTTCCGAGCCGGAGGACCACAGAAGTGCCGACACCGTCAGCTCGCACAGCGCTGTCATGAAGATCAGCAGGCCGCCGGCAATGGCCGCCGGAGCGATGAGCGGGAAAATGATGGTGCGCATGCGCGTGAACAGTCCTGCGCCGGCTACCTGTGCAGCCTCCTCAAGCGCCCGGTCGAGCTGAAAATAGCCCGTGATCGTCGGCCTGACCGCCAGGATCAGGAAGCGCGCGAGGTAGGCGTAGAGGATGATCCAGACCGTGTTGTAAATCTGGATGCCTGTGATCGGCATGGGCTTGAGGAACAGGAGCAGCGAGGCGATGGCGAGCACCACGCCCGGCAGCGCATAGGGCAGCTCGATGGCAAGGTTGAGTGCCTTGATCCAGCGTTTGTTGCCCCAGGCGATCACATAGCCGAGCGGGATCGCCACGAAGACGGCGAAGATGGACGCCCCTGCCGAGAGATACAGACTGTTGAGAAAGGCACGGCTTGCCGCCGCATGCTGGAAGATCACGAAATAGTAGTTCTCCAGCGTGGCCGTCTCAGCCGTCAGTGTCACGCCATAGCCCCGCACCAGCGATGTGAGGATGAGTCCCACCAGCGGCAGCACGAGAATGAGCGCGATCAGCGCCCACATGCCGAGTTCCACCGGCACACGCCAGACACCGAGCTGGTATGGCGCGGCAGGCAGCGAGGTGGAGGTGATGCGGAAATCGCGCCGGCTCGCAATGCGGTCCTGCATGACGATGCCGACCATGGCGATGACGCCGATGAGCACCGAAAGGAATGCGACATCGGAGAGAACATCCGGTCCGCCACCGGCCAGACGCTGATAGATGAGCGTCGGCAGGACAAGATAGTTTGCCGGGATACCCAGAAAGGCGGGAATGCCGAAATTGCCGACGCAGGAAACGAAAGTGAGTGCTGCCGCGCCCACTATGGAGGGCGTCATGAGCGGCAGGATGATGGTGCCAAGCACGCGTACCCAGCCAGCACCGCTGGACTGCGCGGCCTCGACCAGCTCACGCGGCAGCTTGCGCATGCCGGCACGCACGATCAGGAAGACGAGCGGCGCATACTGGATGCCGAGCAGGAAGACGATGCCTTCCGGCGAATAGAGCGGATTGCGCGTGCCGAGCGGCGGCGCCATGCCCAGCATGTTCAGAAGCGGGCTGGAGGGGCCGAAAAGCTGCAGCCAGGCGAGCGCGGTCACCTGCGGCGCAATCATGAGCGGTGTGACGAAGCACAAGACGAAAGCCTGACGCTGGCGCACATCCGACAGCGAAACGAGAATGGCAACAGCCACACCGAGCACCAGGGCGAAAATCGTTCCGCCCAGGCCAACCACCAGCGTGTTCCAGGTGGCGCGCCAGGTCGTGTCGTCGATCAGACCATTGCGAATGACATCAAGCGAGAACTGACCGCCGGGCAGGATGACTTCCTGCAAAAGCCGCGCCATGGGCAGCAGCGAAAAGATGACGATAAGCGCGACGATCCCCGCTGTCAGGGCCATATCCTGGCCCTGACGTTCCTTACGAATTGCGGTCATTAAGGTTTTTCCTTAGCCGCCGAACATGGAGGAGAATTTCTCCTTGTTGCCGGTGATCTCGTCGACAACCTTCTTCACATCAACGCTCATGACGTTGATCTCGGTGCCCTCGGGCAGCCAGTCGGGCGAACCGACAGAAGGCTTCGCCGGCAGATAGCCCTGCTTGAGCGCCAGCTTCTGACCATCGTCGGAGAGAATAAAGTCGACGAATTTCTTGGCTACGTCCGGGTTCTTGGCGGTCGACATGATGGCGACCGGCTCGGTGACGGCGGTCACGCCTTCCTCGGGGAACACGAACTCGATGGGCGAGCCGTCCTTCTTGGCGTTCATGGCCATGAAGTCGACGAGCATGCCATAGGCCTTCTCACCGCTGGCGACGGACTTCAGAACAGCGCCATTGCCGCGCACGGCAACGTGGCCGTTTTCCTTCAGCTTCTCAAAATAGTCCCAGCCGAGATCGTCGCGATTGACGAAGGCGGACAGGAGATAGGCTGCAGCACCCGAATAGAGCGGGCTCGGCATGATGGTGAGGTCCTTGTAGGCCTCGCCCGTCAGATCGGACCAATGCTCCGGCTTTTCGGCCGCTGCCGTGTTGTAGGCAATGCCGGTGGTGATGAGCTTGGAGCCGAAATAGGTCTTCTCGGCGTCATAGGCGGCTTCCTCGAAGCCTTCCACATTGGCTTCCGGATAGGCCATCAGGTGGCCGTCCTTCTTGAGCGTCTCCATGCTGACTGCATCGGCGATCAGAAGCACGTCCGGCTGCGGGCTGCCGGCGGCAAACTCTGCGGCGAGCTTGGTCATCAGGTCGCTGGTGCCGGAGCGGAAGATCTCGACTTCGACGCCCGGATTGGCGGCCTTGAAGGCGTCAACCGTCTCGGCGGCGTCAGCGTCGGGCTGCGACGTGTAGAGCACGAGGTTGTCGGCGAAAGCGGCGGTGGATGTGAGCAGTGCGGCTGCAAAGGCAACCGAACGAATCGTGGACTGGCGTCCCATGGGATAACTCCTCTGTTTGCATCTCCGGGCATCTCGCACCGGAGCTCCTCCCCTGCATGCGCAATATGACAGGCTTGTAACAAAAGCGCTCGGACATTGAATATGAACATATGTTTTTCGTCAATAACAAAAGAACGCAATAAAATTTCGCATATTTGCCGGCCAAATGAACCGCGGGCAGAGTCGCATTGTGCTAAAATCATTGCGCGATGAGAGAGGGAATCACCGGCGTGCCGAGAAAAAGCAAAAAAAAGCCGGCAGACGAGCCGACGCTGTCTTCCGCCGACATCAATGTGAAGATGGCCTGGCTTTACCATGTGGAAGGCCTGACGCAGGAAAAGATCGCCAGCCTGCTCAATGTGAGCCGGATGAAGGTGATGCGGGCGCTGGCGGCCAGTGCAGAGAGCCATATGGTGGTGACCACGATCAACGCCGATACGGCCGAGCAGGTCGCGCTGGAGCGCAAGCTGGAAAAGCGCTGGGGCCTGAAAAGCGCCATCGTCGTGCCCGCTCCGGAGGAAGAAGACAATCTCGAGCGGGCAATCGGGCATGCCGTGGCGCGCTATCTCGAAGAGCAGATGACGCCCGGCATGACGCTGGCGATTGGCGGCGGCGCGACATTGCATTCGAGCCTGAGCTTCATGGCGCAGCGCGAATTGACCGGCTCGACCGTGATCGGTCTCGTGGGCAGCCTGCCACATTCCAAATGGGTCAATCCCTCCATTGTCGCCACCAAGGTGGCGGAGCGCTTCAAAGTGGACAGCTACCAGATCAGCGCGCCGGTGGTGGTGGATGATCCAGACCTGCGCGAGCGCCTGTGGGAACAGCCATCCCTGCGTGACGTGCGCGAGCGCGCCGCCAGGGCGGATATGGCGCTCCTGACCGTGGGCGCGATCTCACCCGACGCGACGATCTTCCGTCACGGCATCGTGCCGAAAGCGCTGATCGAACCGCTGCGCGACAGGGGCGCGGTGGCCAACATTCTTTGCTATTTCGTGGATGCGGCGGGACAGATGGTCGATCATGAGGTGAACCAGCGGATCATGGCCATCGATCTCGATGTCGTGGCACGCATTCCACATGTCATTCTCGCTGCCGGCGGCGAACAGAAGGTTTCCGCAATCCTGGCGGCCCTGCGCACGGTGTCTGCCGCGGCACTCATCACGGATGCCGCTACTGCAAGGATGCTGCTTGAAAAGGCAGATGAAGACCGGCTCTGAAAGCAGGCAGGCGATCAGATCAGGCCGCGCTCACGCATGAAATCATCGAGACCGACATGGGTAATGGTTTCGAACTCGCGCACCGCCTCAACCATGGCGCGGCGTTGGGCCGCCAGCAGCAGAAGCACCTGCCGCATCTCACCGGAAATACCAAAGCGCTCCCAGCGATCCGCCAGATGGCTTGGAAGACCGGCCGCCTCGCAAAAAGCCGCGATGTTCCTGTAACCCAGGTCCGTGACAAGCGCCTGCGTCTCCTCCGGCGTCGAGCGCGGCTCGAGCGCGTGGTCATGCAGGCGCTGCGCCAGAAGGCGGATATCGTTCGGCTGCGGCGCATTGGCCAGAACCTTGTTGATCAGAGACGAAACTCTCGGGGGCTTTTCGCTTTGCATCGCACTCTCCATTCGCGGCGATCATAGGACGAGAGCGGGCGGCGCTCAATCGGAAAGCGCCGCCCGGCGATACCACTTTCAAACAACGCGTTAGGCAAGAAGGCGTGCAAGAGGTTTAACACGCTGGATCACCAGCACATCAAACGCAAGAAGCGCCAGCAGCGTGATGCCCACCAATGGAAACAGCAGTGACACCAGAAGCATCACGACCACCGCCCCTTTCCACAGGGGAAGGTTGGCCGGTAGCGGTGGAGCGGCGAGCCGCAGCGCGCGCGAGGGCCGGCGCATCCACCACATGACGAGGCCGCTGACCGACAGGAAGATAACGGACAGGCAGAAAACCGTGTTCAGCACAAGGTTCCACAGCCCCATGTCGCCTTCGTGGAAAGCGATACCGACTGCCATCGCCTTGCCCGCCGGCGAATAGTCGGCGAAGCCCACATCAGCGAGAACATTGCCGGTGTACTGGTCGATATGCACCGTCCTGTCGGACGCGGGGTCGGTGGAATCGTTGCTCATGGAATCCTGAGCAAGCGTCCACACGCCCGTATCACCGCGCGGCGTGGCGACGCGGAAGCGCCCCTCATAGCCAAGCTGCGCCCGAACGCGACGATCTCATCAAGATTGAATGGACCGGGAGCCGGCAGTCCGGCACGGCCTGCATCAGATCCTGACGCAGGAAGCGGCGTCTGCTCCAGCGCCCAGGGCACATCCTTGATCGCTCCATGATTGAGCGAGGCATGCGTCTTCTCGGAAAGAGGCACATTGTCCCATTTCTCCGCCGGAAAGGTGCTCCATGCCTGGACGAATTTTTCTCCCCAGACGCCGGCCCATGAAAGCCCACTGAGGAGAAACACAACGAGAAGCACCGCGACGTAGAGCCCGGTGGTCTTGTGCAGCGACTTCCAGAACGAGCGGCCCCGCGCACCGAGATCGGGGCGAAGCGCCTTGCCAAGCCCTTGCCCGTCACGCGGCCACCACAGATAAAGCCCGGTCACGATCAGGACGATGCCGAAACCGGCGGCTATTTCGATCAACCGGTCACCCAGATCGCCGATCAGCAGCGTTCCGTGAATGTCTGACGCAAAGTCGTACCAGCCGGCCTGACGGCTCCAGATCTGAAGCACCTCGGACGTGTAGGGATCGACAGCAACCATCTTCGCCTCACCCCCGCTGTCCACGCGGAAAACGGTGGCGCGGTCGGCTGCGGTCGGCGCGATATACTCGACCACATGGCCTTCGTGCAGCGCTGTCTGTGCGGCGGAGGCCTGTGCAAGAATGCTGGTCTGTTCACCCTGTGGCGTCACGGCAATCTTCTCGCCGTCCCGACCGTCTATGGCACTCACCCAGAGCATGATCAGCCCGGTAATGGCGAGCATCGCCAGGAAAGGCGCCACGTAGAGACCGGCATAGAAATGCCAGCGCCATGCCGCCAGATAGAGTTTGCGCGTCAGCGTTTTGCCGGTCGCCTCGTGCGTCGGCAGGCCGGGAAGCGCCTGTGTATCGGTATTGCTCATAATCCCCCCCTCAGCTCTGCGTTGCCAGACGCTTCAGCTTTTCCAGCATGGAATCGTGCGCCTCGCCGTAGGACAGCGTGCCAACGAAGCCGCCTGTGGCGTCCATCAGATAGACCGACGCAGAGTGATCGATCGTGTAGTCCCCATCCTCCGTCGGGACTTTCTTGTAATAGACCCGATAGGCTTTGGTGATCGCCTCGATCTGCTCCTCGGTTCCAGCCAACCCCCTGATCCGATCGTCGAAGCTTGATGTGTAGCGGGCAAGGTCCTCGGTCCGTCCCTTTCCCAATCGACCGAAACGAACGCATAATTCAGCTTATCTGCGTCGGAGCCCAACGCCTCGATCAGCCTGACAGCTCAAAAAGCGTGGTCGGGCAAACATCCGGGCAGAAGGTAAAACCGAAGAAAATCGCCGTCGGCTTGCCAAGGAAATCAGCCTCGGTGACGGTCTCTCCGTCCTCTCCGGTGAGCGTGAACGCACCGCCTATATCGGCGGTGCCGGTTCCCCCGCCGGCCCTGCCACCGGGGGTGATGTTCATCGTCGCCACAGCCACGATGGCAAGGACCAGCGCGAGAACCGCGCCGGCCAGGATTGAAAGCGAGCGGCGAGACATCAGCTCTTGCTCTCGCTGTGCATGTGGCTGTGGCCTTCAGGGGCAGGTGCGCCCGGTTTCGCCACAGACATCTCCACCTCGATTGAACCCGCCTTCTCGAAGGTGAGCGTGACGGGAACCGGCGCTCCCTCGGCAATCGGCTTCTTCAGTTCCATGAACATCACATGCAGACCGCCCGGTGCGAGATTGACCGCCTCGCCTGCCGGCACCAGGATGCCATCAGGCAGATGACGCATCTTCATGACACCATCGGTCATGTCCATCGTGTGCAGTTCCACGCGGCCTGCAAAAGCGGCCTCGGCGCTGACCAGGCGGTCGTCTTCTTCGCCACCATTGACGATGGTAACGAAGCCGCCCGCAGCTTTGGCACCGGGCGGTGTCGCACGGGTCCAGGGCTGGTCGAGCTCCAGTTTGCCGAGCGTGTAATCGCCAGCGAATGCGGGGGCGGCAATGAACAGCATTGCAGCCGTTAGGGTACGGGTCAAAATGCGCATGTCTTGTCTCCATAAGCGCAGATACCGGCCACGGTCACCCGTGGACGTTTTCATGATTCAATGCGTCAGATGGAGAAAGCCGGTGGCGCGCGCGCCTCTGCAAGAAAGCCAAGCGCAACCGGATGAAGAACCAGCGCACCTGGCAGGCGCGCAATGGAGAAAGCATCACGGGAGGCACAGTCTAGCCCCGCATGTTCACCCGGCAGGGCCGGCGATACGGCACAGCCTGCCTGGCAGAGCGTGGTGCAGCACTCATGCGCGCTGCGCGCCGGCGCAGGATCATCGCTTTCGGCAAGGCCAATGCCGCTCGGCGTGCAGATGATGAAACCGGGAATGCCGCCAGTACCTGCCATCGTCCCTTGGGCGAAGGCGGCGGCAAAACCCTGCATGATGAGGAAATAGGCCAGAAGACCGGCAATCAGGCCAGTCGCAAGGCGATCCTTCAGCATGTCACGCATGAGTTTCATGGAAGCTTCGTGACACATTTCGGAAGACGTGTCACTGCGACGAATGCTGCACTTAGGATTGCAGTGGGCGAAAACGCGCGCCCACTGCAAAAGCTGCTTCTCTTAGCGCCGCTTGAGAAGCGGCATGTTCATGGCGTTGGCATATTTCACGCTTTCGGCCAGGAAGGTGTCGTAGCTCTCGCGCACGCGGGCAACGTCCTCGCTCTGTGCGGTCAGTTCATCACGAACCTCTTCCCACGCGCTCTTGAGGCCTTCGGCCACATCGTCCGGGACATCGCGGAAGATGACGCCCTCGGCTTCGAGCGCGGCCATGGCGCGGGCGTTGTGGTAGTCGAACTGGGCCAGCGCCTCCTGGCTGGCCGCGAGGGCCGCCGCCTCGCAGATCGCCTGAAGGTCTGGCGAAAGCTCGGCCCATGCGTCCTTGTTGAAGACGATGGCAAGTGCCGCGCTCGGCTCGTTATAGGCCGGCAGGTAGCAGTTCTTGGTGATCTTCTGCAGGCCGAACGCCTGGTCGAGGAACGGCCCGACCCATTCCGCAGCATCGAGCGCACCGGACTGGAGCGCCTGGAAGATTTCCGGCGGGGGCATGAGAACGGCGTTGACGCCGAGCTTGCGATACATCTCGCCACCGAGACCGGCGATGCGCATGTTCAGGCCCTTGAGGTCTTCCAGCGAATTGATCTCGGATTTGAACCAGCCGGCGCTCTGCGTGTTAGAATTGCCGGAATAGAGCGGCTTCAGGTTGCGCTGGGCGTAGATGTCGTCCCATAGCTCCTGACCACCACCATAGCGCAGCCACGCATAGTGCTCAGCCGCCGTCATGCCGAAGGGCACCGCGGTGAACCAGTGAAGCGACGGGTTCTTGCCGGCGGCATAATAGGGCGGGTTGTGGCCAACCGGGGCCTTGCCCTGCTGCACCGCATCTTCAACACCGAACGGCGGCACCAGCTCGCCGCCACCGAAGACCTTGAAGCTCAGCCGGCCATCGGACATGGCTGCCACCTTCTCGGCGAAATTGGTGACATTCGTGCCCACGCCCGGCGCATTCTTGGGGAAGCTGGTGGGCAGGTTCCACTCGATCTTGCCCTGCGCGATGGCTGGTGTGGCGAGCGCCGCAGCCGTGGCACCAGCCCCAGCCGTAAGGAATGTTCTGCGTTTCATGTCGGGTTTCCTCCTGAACAACGACTATCTGAAGAGCATGTCCGGCAGCCATGTAACCACAGCCGGGAATGTGATGAGAAGCGCCAGAGCGACAAGCTGTATGGCCACGAACGGGATCACCGAGCGGTAAATCTCCATCGTCGTGATGCTGCGCGGCGCAACCGAGCGGTAATAGAAAAGTGCAAAGCCAAAGGGGGGCGTCAGAAACGAGGTCTGCAGGTTCATGGCGAGCAGGACGGCAAACCAGACGGGCGAAAAATCCGTTGCCAGAATGGGCGCGCCGAGCAGCGGCACGACGATGTAGATGATCTCCACGGCTTCCAAAATGAAGCCAAGGAAGAAAACCACCACCATGACGAGCGCGAGCGCGCCCCACTTGCCGCCCGGCACCTGCTCCAGAAAACCGGCCACCAGCTCATCGCCGCCAAAACCACGAAACACCAGCGACAGCATGGACGCGGCAATGACAATGCCGAACACCATGCCGGAGATGCGCAGCGTATCGATGACGGCGGGAACGAGAATATCCGTACGCATCAGCCGCCAGCCAGCGAAAACGACGCCCGCAGCGATCAGCGTGGCAGCAAGGAGCGCGATGAACCCAGCGGGTGTGCCTAGCCCGGATGGCGGTACAAACCCGAAAGCGCGCAGGAGCACCAGCACGCCGCCCGCGACAACGGCAGAGAGGATGACGCCCGCCCCGCCCGGCCAACACCGCCACGCGTGTAACCGGCCAGCAGGATCGTGCCCACGGCACCCAGTCCCGCCGCCTCCGTTGTGGTCGCAACACCGCCGAGAATGGACCCCAGCACTGCCAGAATTAGCAGGAGCGGCGGCAGGAAGACGCCCAGAATACGGCTCAGCGGAACCCGCTTGCGTCCGGTATCCTCAATGGCCGCGTGCGCGCCGCGCAGAGTAAACAGGATATAGATACCATAGAGACCGACAAGCAGCAGCCCCGGCAAAAGCGCGCCGGCGAAGAGATCGCCCACGGAAACGGCATCAGGCGCGAAGTTTCCGGCCTTTTGCTGCGCCTCCAGATAGGTGTTGCCGATCTGGTCGCCCAGAAGCACGAGCAGGATGGAAGGTGGAATGATCTGCCCAAGCGTGCCGCTGGCACAGATGATGCCGCTCGACACGCGCGGCGAAACACCCGCCTGCAGCATGGCCGGCAGGCTGACGAGGCCGAGCATGACGACAGTCGCGCCGACAATGCCGGTGGACGCCGCAATGAGCGCGCTGAAGAGCAACACGGAAAGGGCAAGGCCGCGCGGCGATGCGCCCAGCATTTCACGCAGCACTTCCAGCATGCGCTCGGCAAGCTGCGACCGCTCCAGCACCACCCCCATCAGAATGAAGAGCGGCACCGACATCAAAAGCGTGTTGCTCATCACGCCCCAGACGCGGCTTGGAAAGAAATCGAGAAAAGACAGATCGAACGCGCCGAAGAGGCTGGCAATGACCGCGACGACGAAGGGCACACCGGCAATGGCGAGCATGGCCGGAATGCCACTCAGAATGCCGGCGAACAGCCCGACCAGCATCAGGCACAAAAAGAGTTCGGAAAGGGTCATAGGGCCGGCTCGTCTTCGGCGGTGCGTTGTGCGTCCGGCGCGAGCACCATCGCAATACCCTGCAGGATCATCATCGCAGCCCCGAGCGGCAGGGCCGTCTTGACGATGAACAGCCCCGGAAGCCCGCCCGTTTCAACCGAAGCCTCGCGGATGGACCAGGAGTAGGCAAGGTCCGCCCAGTCGGCCCAGATGATCAGCCCGAACACCGGTATGAGAAACAGGAGCACCGCAACCGCATCCGCGATACGCGCGTAGGTGGGTGAAAGATTCTCAGAAAGAACCTCAACGCGCACATGCCCGCCCCTGCGAAGACAGACCGGCACGGAGAAGATCAGAAGCACGGCAAATGTGTAGGAAGCGAAATCCTGCAGCTCGATGAAGCCGATGCCAAAACCATAGCGCATCACCACGATGGCAAGCACGCTGGCTGTCAGAGCCAGGCAGGCAATGACACAAAACGCCGTCGCCAGCCGATCCAGCACGGCGCAAAACCTCAAATACAGATGCAAACCCGGCTCCCATGCGAATTCGGGCGCGACGCTATCGCATGCGTGGAGGAAAGGAAACGGCTATTTGGTCGAAACCGGCGCGCAACGAAATCGCTCGCCGGAGATATCCGGCGAGCGCGTGACATGCCAGTGGTTTGAAGCCTGTTATCCGGCTTTGATCGTGGCGGCCAGTCGCGCCGAAGCCTTGTTGAGGGCCGCAAGCTTTGCGTCCTCGGCTCCATCCCTGTAGGCGGCATCGAGCGTGTTGACGATCTCGGTGAAGAGCTCCAGCTCTTCGTCCGCCGCCGTCATGGTGAGCGGCTGATCGTCATAGGCCTCTACAAAGCGCTGGGCGGCATAGGCGATGAGCAGAAGGGCAGCGGCGTTTTCCGGCTCGCTGGTGATGCGGGCATGGGCCTTGACCGCGCAGCCTTCATAGGCGCGAACGCTTCCGCCCTGCTCGTTCAGATCCTTCAAAAACGTATCAAACATGATCCAGGTCCTTTGGGATTTACTGCGGCAGTTCTGAAATGCCGCCATGGTTCGCCGACCATTCGGTTGGCGCATTCAGGAATTTTTCGACCTCAGCGATCGTTTCCGGCGAAAAGCGGTTTTCTTCCTTGCAGACGGCGAGCACATCCCACCAGGTGGCCAGATGATGCAGGCGCATGCCGGCGGCTTCAAGCCGCTTCGGCGTGTCGGGGAAGATATCATAGTAGAAGACAGCGAACGTGTCGGTGACCTGCGCGCCGGTGCGCGCCACGGCTTCGGCGAACTTGATCTTGCTGCCGCCGTCGGTGGTCAGATCCTCGACCAGAAGCACACGCGCGCCTTCGTTCAACGCGCCCTCGATCTGCGCATCGCGGCCAAAGCCTTTCGGCTTTTTGCGCACATATTGCATGGGCAACCCCATGCGCTCGGCAAGCCAGGCGGCAAAGGGAATGCCCGCCGTCTCGCCGCCCGCCACGGCGTCGAACTGCTCGAAGCCGACATTGCGGAAAATGATCGATGCCGCGAAATCCATGATCGCGGCGCGAACGCGCGGATAGGAAATCAGCTTGCGGCAATCGATATAGACCGGACTTGCAAGACCAGATGTGAAGGTGAACGGCTGCTCGGCGCGAAAATGCACCGCCTCGATCTCCAGAAGCATGCGGGCGACCATCTGCGAAATGGCAGTCTGATCGGGAAAGGTGTTGGAGAACATATCGTGGTCCTGTTCGTTGATCGGGCCTTTTCGCTAACAGCTATCTCCTGCCTGAGCCAGCCCGGCAATGCAGGGATTCGCGTGCGGGAGAAACCACACGCCTACTCCGCCCTCGCAAGAAAGGCAGAAAGGATGTCCACACCAGCAAGGAAATCGTCGATCTCCATCGCTTCCTGAGGATTGTGCGAGCCGTTGCGGTTGCGCACGAACACCATGGCGGAAGGAACGCCGGCGGCGGCAAACACGGCTGCGTCGTGCCCGCCGCCGCTCGGCATGACGAAAGGCTCCTGTCCGACCTGGCGCATGGCCTCTTCGAGGCCGGCGACGAGCCCCCTGTCGCACAGCGCCGGCTCGACACGGAGCTCTTCGCCAAGCTCGAAACGCACCCGTCGGTCGCGTTCGATCTCCTTCATCTCGCTCTTCAAGAGGGCGCGCATGTCGTCCAGCGTTTCCGGCTTCTGGCTGCGCATGTCGAGGCTGAAGGACACGCTGTCGGGAATGCGCGACATGGCGTGTTTTTCCGGATCGGTCGCCACGATGCCGCTTGTGAGCACCAGATCGTCGCCCTTGTTGAGGATCGTCGTCCAGCTCTCGTCGAGCCGCACCAGAAGATCGGCCATCGCCAGAACGGGATCGCGCCGGTAGCTTTGGGCACCGCGCCGGAATGGCCGGCTTCGCCGTGGCAGGTGATCGAGCGGTAGCGGATATTGCCGCGAATACCCGAGACAGCGGCTGCCGGAATGTTCTTGCCGATCAGGAGCGGCCCCTGCTCGATGTGAAGTTCGAGATAGGCCTCGATACGGCTGACATCCATCAACGGCTTTTGCGCCTGGACATCTTCGACCGGCAGGCCGATATCAGCCATATGCGCTTCGAGCGTGCGGCCATCGCCCTTGTGGGTTTCTTCAAGCTCGCGCTTTGCAAGCGTTCCCGTCAGCACTTTCGAGCCGATATAGCACGGGCCGAACCAGGCGCTTTCCTCGCCGCGCATGGCGAGCACATGCACCGGCTTTTCAAAGCGGCGCCCCTCGCGCCGAGCCCGGATCAGGCAAATGAGCCCCGCGACAACACCGGCGAGCCCGTCGAAGTTTCCGCCGAAAGGCACGCTGTCCACATGGGAGCCGACGACGACGAAACGTTCGGCATCGCGATCCTCCGGAAGCGAGAAAAGCGCGTTACAGCCTGCATCGTACCAGACCGCCAGCCCCTCGGCCTTCGCCACATCCTCCAGATATTTCAGCGTCCGCGTCTCGATCTCGGAAAAGGCCGGACGACTGACGCCTTCCACATCCGGAGACATGCGCGCGACATCATCGAACAGGCGCGCGGCGAGCGCATGGTCCTGCGCCCGAACGTCGGCGAACGGAGCGGGTTGCGCGTTCATGGCGCCGCTTCCATGAAGACGACGGCCTCGTCCTGTTCGCCATCGATCACCGTGCCGATCAGGTCTTTCACCGACGAAAGCCCCTGGTTGGAAAGCCAGTCTTCCAGACCATCGATCAGCGACAACATGATCGTCGGGTGAATAAAGGTGGCGGTGCCGACCTGCACGGCGGATGCCCCGGCGATCAGATACTCGATCACGTCTTCAACGGTGGAAATGCCGCCGCAGCCGATGACCGGAATGCCGGTCGCGCGGGCGCACTGATAAGCCATGCGCAGCGCAATGGGCTTCAGGCTGGGGCCCGACAGGCCACCCATGAGATTGCCGAGCTTGGGCCGGCGTGTGTTGATGTCGATGGCCATGGACAGGATGGTGTTGGCCACCACCAGCGCATCGGCGCCACCTTCTTCCGCGGCGCGCGCTACTTCCGAGGTCTCGCCCGTATTGGGGGTGAGCTTCGCCCACAGCGGCAACTCGGTCGCCGCGCGCAGCTTGCGCATCACGTCATGGGTCGAGGACGGACGAATGGCAAATGCCTTGCCGTCTTCCTCGATGTTCGGGCACGAGATGTTCACTTCGATAGCCGCGACGCCGGGAACGCTCACCTCGGAACACAGGGTTGCAAATTCATCCGCCGTGTTGCCGGAAATGGAGACGACGAGCGGCGTCTCGTAATGCGCGTAGAACGGAACGACCTTTTCGATGAAGGCACCGACGCCCTTGCTCGGAATGCCGATCGAGTTGAGCATCGATCCGTTCACCTCGCAGACGCGCGGCGTCGGGTTGCCGTCGCGCCAGCCACGGGTGATGGTCTTGGTCACATGCGCGCCCAGCCGGTCCAGATCGAACACCTCCGCGAGATCCTCGGAAAAGGTGCCGGATGCCGGCATGATCGGGTTCTTGAGCTTGAGCCCGGAAATATCGACCGAAAGATCTACCATGCAATCGCCTCCATCATGTCGAAGACGGGGCCTTCGCGGCACACGCGCAGATGCACCTGCCGGTCGCCGCGATTGAACGGGCGCACGCAGCAATGGCACATGCCAATGCCGCAGGCCATCTGCTGTTCCAGCGCGATCTGGCCGGGAATGCCGCGGCGTTCGCCGATGATCTGCAACAGCCTGAGCATGCGGTTGGACCCGCAGGTGTAGAATGCGTCGGCGCGCCCGTCCGCGATCAACCCCTCGATAACCTTTTCGAGATTGTCCAGATCGGACGTGCCTTCCGCATCGGTCAGGGTTATGACGTCTGCGCCCAGCGACGCGAAATAATCCGTCGACATCAGATAATCGGGATGGCGCGCGCTACAGATGGCCGTGAGCTTGCGGCCAAGCCGGTTGGCCTCCAGCGCCAGCGGTGCAAGCGTGGCAAGCCCGACGCCGCGCGCCACCAGAACGAGGTTCTGCCAGTCATCGGCAATGGTGAAGGGCTCGCCGAGAGGGCCGAGAACATTAAGCCTGTCGCCCAGCGCCAGCGAGGCCAGCGCACGGGTGCCCGCCCCCGTCACCTTGTAGAGAAAATGCAGCTCCCCCTTCTCGGGATAGAAGCCGTAAATGCTCATAGGTCGGCGCAGATATGGCGTCTCACCACCCGCCTGCGGGCACAGGAGATGAAAGAACTGCCCTGCACGGCAACGCTTCAATATGTCGTGTGGCGCCGCAAGAACCAGAAGACGATATTCGTCATTGACCGGCTCGTTGCTCTTGACCGAGAGCGGCAGCTCGAAAGCCTTGATTGACGGCACGTCGTCCATCGGCTCAATCCTTTCTGACATGCCCGTCATCCGAACACCAGGTTCGGCAGGAAGATGGAAATGTCCGGCACATAGGTGATGATCGCCAGCACGATGAGGTTCGCGATGATGAAGGGCCACAGGCCCGAAATGATCGTCAGAACCGGCTTCGACAGCGTCGAGGACGCCACGAAGATGTCGAGCCCGAAGGGCGGCGTGATCATGCCGATCGAAATGTTCAGCGTGACGATCATGCCGAAATGGACGGGATCGATGCCGAGCGCCGTCGCCACCGGATAAAGCGGCGGAACGAGGATCAGCAGCGCTGAATTCGGGTCGATGAACATGCCCGCGATCAGGAAGCTGACATTGACGATCAGCAGAAACATGATCGGCCCGGCATGGATCGCTTCCAGAAAAGCGGTGATCGCCGAAGGCACCTGCGCCAGCGTGATGAAATAGGAAAGAAGCCCACCCATCGCCAGTAGAATGAAGATGATCGCGGTGGAGATCGCGGCACGCTCGGTGACGGCGAAAAGCTTGCGCAGCGTCAGTTCGCGGAAGATCACCCCTTCCACAAAGATCGCGTAGACGACACTGACAGCCGCCGCCTCGGTCGGCGTGAAATAGCCGCTGTAGATGCCACCAAGAATGATGATCGGCATGCCGAGCGCCCAGCCGGCGTCGCGTATTGCGAGAACGCGCTCCTTCCAGCTTGTGCGCGGCCCGCGCTCGACGCCGGAGCGCCGCGCTTCAAGCGCCGCCATGATGGCGAAGGCGAGACCAAGCACCAGCCCCACGGCAAGACCACCGACAAAGAGCTTGGCAACGGAGGTGCCTGTCATCCAGCCATAGATGATGAAGGTGATGGACGGCGGAATGAGCAGCGCCGTCTCGGCGCTGGAAACGATCAGACCGAGCGAGAATTTGTCGCTGAAACCGGCCTTGCGCATTTCCGGATAGACCATGCGCGCCATAGCCGCGACCGTGGCCGGAGCTGACCCGGAAACCGAGCCGAACGCCATGGAACCGCCGATTGTGGTGTAGCCCATGCCGCCACGCAAATGACCGACGAGCACCTTGACCAGACCTGTCAGGCGGCGCGCGATCTGCCCTTCGCCCATCAGTTCTGCAGCGAGAATGAAGAAGGGAATGGCCAGAAGCGTCGTGTGGTTGATGCCGCCGAGAACCTTCTGGATCACCACCGGATCGGGGAGGTTTCCGTAGAAGAATTCCTTAATCATGAGCGCCGGCACGCCCAGCACGAGAAACATCTCGAAACCGAGAACCAGCAGCAGGACCGCGACGATGATGACGAGTGCGAAAAGGATCATTGTTCCTCCGACGCCTGTCCGGCAAAACGATCGATGCGGCCGAAGAAGCTGAGCGCGAAGCGCAGCGCCATGAGCGCAAAACCGATGGTGGGCGCGAGATAAATCCAGAAGACCGGGATGTTCAGTGTCGGGCTTTTCTGGCCCATGCCGTAAACGAAGGCGGTCATCTGGTAGCCGAGCCAGACGAGATAGATGCAGAACACGAAGCCGACCGCGTCGACGATCTTTCGAAGCGGCAGGCCCGTAGCCCGCGCGATGCGGTCGCGCCAGGTGTGAACGCCGGCGTGACGCCCATTCTCAAGGGCAAGACCGACCGTGAGAAAGACGAGGAAAAGGCTCATCAGCCGCACGGCTTCCTCGACCCAGGCGAACTCGGAGGCGAACGTGCCGCCAACCTGCCGCGCCAGCACATTGGCGAAGTAGAGCGCGACCATGACAAGGAAGATGGAGACCGCTGCGGCGCGCTCGGCTGTTCTGATGATGGCAAGTGCTTTCAAGGTCTCATTCCTTGGAAAAAGGGAACCGTTGCCGGGCTCACGGTGGAGCCCGGCATATGAAAGTCAATGCTTCGGTTTGGTTAGAGGCTCGCGCTTACTGCGCGGTGGCCGCCTCGTACTCTTTCTCATAGACGGCGATCAGGTTTTCGCCCTCTTCGCCGGCGCGCTCTACATAGGCGTCGCGGCCAGCCGGATACATCTTGTCGCGGAACGCGGCCTTCTCGTCGTCGCTCATCTCACGAATGTCGATGCCGGAAGCCTTGATCTCCTCAAGCGCTGCGGCAACGGCCTCGGCCTTGTGGGCGATCAGGTCCGGAATGACCTCGTTGAACGTGTCGACGATGGTTTTCTGGTGCTCCTCAGGCAGGCTTGCCCACCAGGTCGGATTGAACAGGATCACATCTTCCATCGCGCCATGATCGGAAAGCACGAGGTGCTTCTGCACTTCGTAGAACTTCATGCGCTGGATGGTGTCGAGCGGGTTTTCCTCGCCATCGACAACGCCGGTCTGAAGCGCGGTGTAAAGCTCGCCGAACGGCAGCGCGATGGCCGATGCGCCAAGCGAGTTGAACTGCTCGATCAGGATATTGGAATCCATCACGCGGAACTTCTGGCCGGCAAAGTCGTCAAGGCTTGCGAGCGGCTTGGAAGAGGTGAAGTTCTTCTTGCCGTTCGGCCACAGACCGATGCAGGTCACGCCGCGCGAATTGAAGGAATCGCAGAGCGCCTCACCGAATGCACCGCCGCGGATCTTCTGTGCGGTCTCGTCATTGTCGGGAAGCAGGAAGGGGATGTCCATAATGGAGACGGCAGGGTTGAAGCCGCCAAGGAAGGCAGCCGGAGCAACCGTTGCCTCTAGCGTGCCAAGCTGGACACCCTCGGTCATTTCGCGCTGCTGGCCGAGCTGGCCCTGCGGGAAGAGCTGAAACTCAACCGCACCGTCGGTGCGCTCATTGACCAGCTTGGCCACCTTCTCAAGATGAACGTGACGCGACTGCTGCGCCGATTCCAGGTGACCGATCTTGGCCACGAAATCCGCCGCCCAGACGCCTGTCGCGAATGCCGCGCCAGCCACGCCCATCACGGTCGTTGCAGCCAGTTTACGAATGAGATGTTTCATTGTTCCGCCTCCATTGCTTTTTTGAAAACGCAGACTACGAGCCCCGAAAAAGCCTGTCAACGAAATTCTCAAAATTGAGACGAACTGTATTTTTGTCCAATTTATGAGCTTTCAACGCTTATTTGAGCATCTTCGTTGACAAGCCGATACAGGGCACCCGATAACGGAAGGAACGGGAACTTGCGAGAAAAAAGCGTGTCACAGGGCGACTTGATCAGATTCAGCGACATCGGTGCCCGGCTGCGCGCGTATCGTCTCGGCAAGGGGCTTGCTCCCGATGAACTGGCAGAAAAGCTCGGCATCTCGCGTGCCGCGCTTTATCGCGCGGAAAAAGGCGAAATTCGGAAGATCGAGATGCTCACCAGCATCGCCGATGTGCTGGGCGTTTCGCTGCCAAGCCTGATGGGCGTCGGCGTGGAGTATGTGTCAAGCGCCATCGCCTTTTTCGAGCGCATGCGGCAACTCGAAGACGACTGCCAGCAGGTGATCGGCCTGTTCAGTCCTGTCTCCTATCTTCTCACCTCGGATGCTTATGACGACGCGCTGCAGGAAGTGCTGCGCGAATCCGTGCCGCCGGAAATCGACCCCGAAGGCAGCGCCGGAGAGGTGGTGGATGCACTGATCGACATCCTGCGTGCGCGCAAGAAAGCGTTTCGCCTCCGCCGGCCACTGATCGTGAGCCTGATCGCCTCGTCCGATCTCGAAGGGTTCCTGTTGCACGGTCTGATCGGCCGGCATGACCTGCCGCCAGACGTGGTGAACAAACGCCGCCTCCAAGCCCGACGTGAAGCCGAATACATCCTCTCCATGCTGCGCGAACAGCCCATCGGCATCCAGATCGGCATCGTGCGCGAGCCCGTCCCGGCTACGAGTTTCCAGATATTCCGCCAACAGGACCGTTCGGTTCTGGCGATCAGCCCGTTCCGGCTCGGCGAACAGCCGAACATTCGCGTTGGCGTGGCGCTCATCACCTCCGCTCCCGAAGCGATGAAACTGCATGAAGACATCGCCGAAGGTCTCTGGGGCGATGCGCTCAAGGGCGATGAAGCGGCGAGCTACCTCGAAACCATGATCGAGAAATACGCCATCCCAGCCGAAGCCTGAAGCCTCTCTTCCGGTTCCGCGCCTCCAGTCAACGCACTGTCGTGCAGCCGCAACAAATCTGTCAGTTGCCCGACACAGAGCAATGATACCCGCTGCTCATCGGCCACCCGGCCCATGAATCAAGACCCAACACAAAAGCGGGACAGTCATGCTGAAATTCATCGTCATGAGCGACATCCATCTTTCACCCGAGGGTGTCGCCACAAACGGCCTGGACACGACCAGGCGCCTTCAGGCGGCAATCGACAGCGCCAACACCAACCATGGCGACGCAGATTTCTGCATCTTTGCCGGCGACCTTGCCGACCGTGGTGAAGTGCCCGCCTATGAGATCCTTGACCGGTTGATCGACCAGCTCAACATGCCCGTCGTTCTCACGCTCGGCAATCACGATCACCGCGATCGCTTCAAGCAGGTCTTCGGCACCCTGCACGACGACGAGAACGGCCATATCCAGAAGGCCATCGATGTGAAGGGCTATCGCGTCATCGTCATCGATTCCTCCGAGCCGGAGATTGTCAGCGGCGTTCTGTGCGAAACGCGCCTTTCATGGCTCGCTGCACGCCTCGAAGAGGCGAAGGACCAGCCCGTCATCATCGTTATGCATCACCATGCAAACGATCTCCACATGCCCGTGGACCAGATCAAGCTGCAGGAATCAGACCGCTTCCGCGATGTTCTGAAGACGCACCCCGACATTCGTCAGGTTATCGCCGGCCATGTGCACCGCCAGACAACGGGCCTGTGGCACGGCATCCCGCTGACCACGATTTCGGGCAACCACTACGATGTCAACGCGCACCTGCCAGGCATGCCCGGCCAGCCGCTGCGGCTCGATGGCCCCGCTCAGTACGCCGTGGTTCTGGCTGACGAGCACAGCACGCTCGTGCATTTCCATGACTACATTCACCGCCACGCGGAAATGGCCGACGGCCTGTTCGGCAAACGGCGCAGGCACGCCGACGACGGTGCTGAGCGCGAAAAAGTGGCCGGCTAAAGAAGTCGATCCACAGCTTTCAAATAACTTTCATTTTGCGGTCACCCGACTGTCAAGGCGCACCGATAGCCAAGGCGCGACCGGTGCTGAAGCCGGCGACCGCTCCTTTCCCATCTGAGAGAACCAAGATGCAGAAAACCCTCATCGCAAGCACATTCGCGCTTCTGGCGCTGACAACGTCAGCCATGGCCGAGAAGGTGAAGTTCGAATACTGGTATGGCCTGACAGGCCAGTTGGGCGACCAGGTCCAGGCCACCTGCGACCGTTTCAACGCCTCCCAGGACAAATACGAAATTTCCTGCGTCAGCCAGGGCGACTATGCCACGGCTCTACAGAACACCATCGCCGCTTTCCGCGCCAAGAAGCATCCGACCATCGTGCAGGGCGTCGAGGTCTCGGCACCTGACCTGATGCTCTCCGGGCAGGTTTACCCGGCTTACAAGCTGATGGAAGACCACGGCTTTGACATCAATTGGGATTCCTACTTTCCCGGCATCGCAACTATTATGCGGATTCGCAGGGCCGCCTCTGGTCCATGCCGTTCAATTCCTCGACGGCGATGATGTACTGGAATGTCGACGCCTACAAATCCATCGGCCGCGACGAAGCGCCGAAGACCTGGGAAGAATATGAGCAGGTTCTCCGCGAGCTCAAGGAAGCCGGCAACGCCTGCCCCGCTGGCTACGCGCCGTCTTCCTGGGTCGATCTCGAACAGTTTTCCATGGTGCATGGCGAGCCGATCGCCACGAAGAACAATGGCTATGACGGCCTTGACGCCGAAATCGTGTTCAACACCACGCTTCATGCCAAGCACATGAAAGACATCAAGCGCTGGATCGATGAGGGCCTTCTTCTCATCAAGACACGCGAAACCGGCCTTTCCACGCGTGATGCCTTTGCAGCGGGCGAGTGCGCGCACTACTTCGGTTCCATCGCAAGCCACCAGGCCGTCACCGAGCAGGTCGGCGAGGGTTTCCTCTGGGACGTTGCCATGTTGCCAGTCTACGAGGGCACGGAGCGCAAGAACTCGGTCGTGGGTGGCGCATCGCTCTGGACCCTCTCCGGCAAGACCGACGAACAGTATCGCGGCGCTGCCGAGTATTTCCAATTCCTCGCCAAGCCCGAATCCGCAGAGTTCTGGAGCACCGTTACCGGTTACATTCCGGTGACCGATGAAGGCTTCGACTATCTGGTCAAAAAAGGCTTCTACGACGAGCGCCCCTACAAGGGCCGTGAGAAAGCCATCGAATCGCTCACCTACTCGCCGGTCACCCCGCTGACCCGTGGCATCCGTCTCGGCAATTTCGTGCAGATTCGCGCCGAGTGGACCTCGCAGATGCAGGCAGTCCTGAGCGGACAGAAGACCCCGCAGGAAGCACTGGACGACGCAGCCAAGCGTTCCAACACGATCCTGCGCAAGTTCGAGCGTACCTACAACGGCAAGACGCTTCCCTGAGGCAGGCCAGAAACAGCGCGCCGCGGCTCATCCAGGCCGTGGCGCGTTCCATTTGAGCCCGACCTCCAGCGACCTTCGCAACCCCCGGAACGTCCATGCAAAAGCGCGCTTATTTCAAAGCCAACTGGCTGGCCTATCTCTTCATCGCCCCCCAGTTGTTGATCATCTTCGTGTTCTTCTACTGGCCGGCATCCCAGGCCATGTATTGGGCTTTCACCCTTGAACAACCCTTCGGCGGCGGCAATCAGTGGGTCGGGCTCGACAACTTCAAGGCGGTTTTCTCCGACGAGACCTACTGGGCCTCGATCTGGCGCAGCATCGTCTTTGCCGTGCTTTCGACCGGGCTTGCCATGTCTCTGGCGCTGGTGCTGGCGCTCTTTGCCGACCGGCAGTTACGCGGTTATCGCTTCTTTCGCGTCGGCATGATCTGGCCCTATGCCATCGCGGCACCAGCCGCCGCGCTCGCGTTCCGCTTTCTTTTTAATCCGCAGTCGGGCGTCTTCGCCTATCTGAACACGCTTTCCCCCGGCCTCTGGAACCCGGCGCTTTCCGGCGTCGATGCCATGACCGCGATCATCATCACTCAGGCGTGGAAACAGGTCTCCTATTCCTTCATCTTCTTTCTCGCCGGCCTCCAGTCCATTCCGCGCTCGCTGATCGAGGCAGGCTCCATGGACGGCGCGCGCGTGATGCGCCGCATGGTCGATCTGCAGCTTCCGCTGCTCGCGCCGACCATCTTCTTCCTGCTGGTCATCAACATGACGGATTCCTTCACGGACTCCTTCGGCATCATCGACATTCTGACCGAAGGCGGTCCGGCCCGCGCCACCGAGCTCATGGTCTACAAGATCTATGTGGATGGCTTTCAGGGGCTCGATTATTCCGGTGCCGCTGCGCAATCACTGGTTCTCATGGCACTCGTCATCCTCATGACCTTCTTCCAGTTTCGCTTCATCGAACGCCGCGTGCACTACACCTGAGGAGCCAGCCATGATCGAACGCACCCCACTCCTCAACATTGTCACCCACGCGATCCTGATCCTCGGCGCGCTTCTGCTTGTCGTGCCGATCTGGATGGCCTTTGTCGCCGCTACGCTGACGGTCGCCGAGGTCAACTCGCCGGACGTGCATTACCTGCCTGGCGGCGAATTGTGGACCAACCTCACCGCCGCATGGACCCGTGCCGAATTCGGCGTGAAGTTCATGAATTCCATGATCGTCGCCATCGCCGTCGTGATCGGCAAGGTGATCATCTCGGCCATCAGCGCCTTCTCCATCGTGTTCTTCAACTACCGCCTGCGCATGGTGTTTTTCTGGGTGATCTTCATCACCCTTATGCTGCCGCTGGAAGTGCGCATCGTGCCCACCTACTCGGTGGCTGCCAACGCGCTTTACCCGTTCCAGACCATTCTCGATGCAACGGGCATAAGCTGGCTCATCGCGCAAATCTCCGGCGTCGAGCTCTCGCTCGAATGGAACATGCTGAACTCCTATACCGGCCTGATCCTGCCACTGGTGGCCACGGCCACCGGCACATTCCTCTACCGCCAGTTCTTCCTCACCATTCCCGACGAACTGGTGGAGGCGGCCAAGATGGACGGCTCCGGCCCCTTCCGCTTCTTCATCGAAGTGCTTCTGCCGCTGTCGCGCACCAATATCGCAGCCCTTGCCACCATCATGTTCGTCTATGCGTGGAACCAGTATCTCTGGCCACTGCTCATCATCACCGACCGGGCCAACTACTCCACTGTGGTGATGGAGTTGCGCCGTCTCATCCCCGGCCCTGACGCCATTGCCGACTGGAACGTCGCCATGGCCGGCACACTCATCGTCATGCTGCCGCCGCTGCTCGTCGTTGTCCTGATGCAACGCTGGTTCGTGCGCGGCCTCATCAGCACCGAAAAATAAGTTTAGGAAAGGCTGTCGTCATGGCCGATATCAACATTCGCAAAGTCGAGAAATTTTACGGGAAAAACCAGGTCGTCCACGGTGTCGACCTCGATATCCATAATGGCGAGTTCATCGTCATTCTCGGCCCTTCGGGCTGCGGCAAGTCCACGCTTCTGCGCATGATCGCGGGGCTTGAGGAAATCAGCGCTGGCGAGATCGCCATCGAGAACACGGTTGTGAACCGGCTCGAACCGCGCGAGCGCGGCTGCGCCATGGTGTTCCAGAACTACGCGCTCTACCCGCACATGACCGTGGCGCAGAACATCGGCTATGCGCTGAAGGTTGGCGGCATGCGAAAGGCCGAACGGATGCAGAAGGTGGAAGCCACAGCAAAGAGCCTCGGCCTCGACCAGCTTCTCGACCGCAAGCCGGCACAGCTTTCGGGCGGTCAGCGCCAGCGCGTCGCCATGGGCCGCGCCATCGTGCGCGAGCCAAAGTGTTCCTGTTCGACGAGCCGCTCTCCAACCTCGACGCCAAGCTGCGTGTACAGATGCGTCTTGAAATCCGCCGCCTTCACCGCGCGCTCAAGGCAACTTCCGTCTTCGTGACACACGATCAGGTGGAAGCCATGTCGCTCGCCGACCGTCTTGTGGTGATGAACGGGGGCCGGATCGAGCAGGTCGGCACGCCGGAAGACGTCTATCATGCGCCTGCAAGCGTCTATGTCGGCGGTTTCATCGGCTCGCCTGCCATGAACTTCCTGCCCTGCGGCGTGTCCGAATGCGGCACCTTCGCCGTGATCGACAACACCAGTTTCCGCCTGCCCGTGAACCCGGATATCGGCAAGGGCATCGCGGGCCAGTCGGTGATCGTCGGGCTACGGCCGGAAGACCTGAAGATCGCACCCGAAGCCAACGATCCGAACCTTCTGACCGTCGCTTTCGACTTCTCCGAAGAACAGGGCAGCGGCCGGCTGATGCACGGGCGCCTCGCCGGGCGCGATTTCGTGCTGCACTCCGCAGGGCGCAAGCACCCGGCGCCGGGCACACCCTGCCAGCTCGCCATCAACGCCGAGAGCGTGCACCTGTTCGATCCAGTCACCGAAAAACGCATCGTGGCGGAAACCACCCCACCCGCCAGAACCGCCACTTCCAGTCAGACCAGTTTTGCCGGAGCCGTTCAATGAAGCTCGTCAGCTACAACATCCAGTACTCCAAGGGGAAGGACGAACGGTTCGACCTCGACCGCATCGTCTCGGAGATCAAGGGCGCAGACCTGATCGCCCTGCAGGAAGTGGAAACCCATTTCCCGCGCACCGGCCTCGTGCATCAGGCGCGCGAGATCGGCGCGCGCTTGCCGGATTATCACTGGGTCTATGGACCGGGCATCGACATCGACGCCTCCATCGTGGGCGATGACGGCACGGTCACGCATCGTCGCCGGCAGGTCGGCAACATGGTGCTGTCGCGCTGGCCGATCCTCTCATCCATGAACCATCTTCTGCCGAAGATGGCTTTGGTGAACCAGTATCACCAGCAACGCGCGCTCATCGAAACCGTGATCGCGACGGACGCAGGTGCGCTGCGTTTCTGCTCGGTCCATTTCGACCATATCGGCCCGCAGACGCGACTGCCACAGGTGCATCAGGCGATGGACCTTCTCCTCAACGCGTCGCATCGTGGTTCGGCATGGGGCGGAAACATCGCCGGCGACTGGTATGAAATCCCGCCGCCGCCCGTGCCCGGCCGCACAATCGTGATGGGCGACTTCAACTTCACGCCCGACAGCGAGGAATACGCGTTGCTGATTGGCGACCGCGTGGAGAAGCATGGCCGCCTCGTGCAGGACGGCGGTTTCACCGACGCATGGGTGGCTGCAGGCAATGACGAGGACGAAGGCGTGAGCTTCATCGGCTCGGGCGAGCGCATCGACCATTGCGTGGTTAGCAGCAACATGGCCGGCAGCGTGAAACGTGCATGGATCGACATGGATGCGCAGGGCTCGGACCATCAGCCGCTATGGGTTGAGATCGAACTCTAGTTTTTACTGCGGGTGCCGGCCTCAGGCCGGCATTCGCGGCACGCTCGCCAGAAGTTTCTGCGTGTAGGGATGCGCGGGGTTTGCAAGAATGTCGGCGGTCCTGCCGCTTTCGACGACCTTCCCCTTTTCCAGAATGACGATCTCCTCGCAAAGCGCCGCGACAACGGCCAGATCGTGCGAGACAAGCAGGATCGTCATCTCTTCCGACAGCGCCTTGAGAAGATCGACAATACGGGCCCGCGTCGACAGGTCGAGCGCGCTCACCGCCTCGTCCGCCAGAATGAGTTGCGGCCGCGCGACGATGGCGCGCGCAATGGCAATGCGCTGGCGTTGACCGCCGGAGAATTCATGCGGATAGCGGTCGATGGCGTCCACCGGCAGGCCGACATCGTGGATCGCCTTTTCAACCGCCTCCTGATGAGACCCGGGAATGCGCAGCGCCCGCAACGGCTCGGCGATGATCGACTGCACCTTCTGGCGCGGGTCGAGCGAGGAATAGGGATCCTGAAAGACAGCCTGAACCGCCCTGCGGTAATCGCGCATGAAGGCGCGGTCGCCGGGGTTGAGTTCGGCGTCGCCGAATTGAATTCGCCCGCCGGTCGGACGTGCCAGACCGAGCAGAAGCTTCAGGATCGTGGATTTGCCGGAGCCGGACTCCCCCACCAGCCCAACATTCACGCCGGAGCGCAGGTTGAACGAGACATCGTGCAGAACCTGCTGTTTGCGTGAGTAGCCAAAGGCCACATTGTCGAGTGAAATCAGGCTCATCTTGCAGGCCCCAGCGCCTTGTCGAACGCGGTGGCCGCATCGACCAGAGAACGCGTGTATTCGTGTTTCGGTTCATCGAACACCGCGTGAACCTGCCCGCGCTCGATCACCTCGCCACGGCGCAACACGACAACGTTTTCCGTCACGCGCGCCACCACCGGAAGATCGTGGCTGATGAAGAGAAGCGCCATGTCGTCCTCGCGAACGAGACCCGAGAGAAGATCGAGGATTTCCACCTGCGTGGTGACGTCGAGCGCCGTGGTGGGTTCGTCCGCGATCAGCAGTTTCGGACGGCAGGCGAGCGCCATGGCAATGGCCACGCGCTGCCGCTGCCCACCGGAAATCTCGTAAGGGTAGGATTTTACGATCCGGTCGATGTCCGGCAATGAAACACGTTCGAGAAGCGAATGCACCTCGCGTGCGACGGCTGCGCGATCAACCGTTTCGCCGGCGCGGCGATGCCTGCGGACAACCGGCTCGGCAACCTGCTTCCCCACCTTCATCAAGGGGTTGAGCGCGGTAAGCGGCTCCTGAAACACGGTGGCCGCCGTCGCACCACGCAGGGCGATCATCGCGCTTTCGGATGCTCCCACGACCTCGTGACCATCGAGTTTGATGGAGCCTTGAACCCGGAACCCACGCGGCAGAAGGCCAATGGTGGCAAGTGCGGTGAGCGATTTGCCGGAGCCGGATTCGCCGATCAGGCCGAGCCGTTCACCCGGCGCGATGGAAAAGGAGACATCGGAAACCAGTGTCTGACCGCCAGTGCTCAGCGTCAGGCCGCGAATATCGAGAAGGCTCATTGCCGGCCCCTCCGGGTCGGGTCGCCCGCGTCGCGCAGGCCATCGGCCAGAAGGTTCATGCCAATCACCAGCGTGACAAGCGCGATGCCCGGCGCGATTGCGCCGAAGGGCGCGGTGTAGACGGTGCCTTGCGCCTCCTGAAGGAGACGTCCCCACGAGGCGTTGGGCGGCGGTGCGCCGAGACCGAGATAGGAGAGCGAAGCCTCCGCAATGACGGCGAGGCCGAACTGCAATGCGAAATTCACCGCCAGCATGGGCCAGATGTTGGGCAGGAGATGGCGGAAGACGATGCTTGGCCAGGAGGCCCCGGCCGTGCGCGCCGCGGTGATGTAATCCATCGACAGGATGCGCTTGGCGAGAATGCGGGTCAGCCGCGCGACGATGGCCGAGATGGCGATGCCCAGCGCCAGCGTGGCGGAAAACAGGCTCGCGCTCTCGGTTGCCGCGACCACCAGCATGGCCAGAAGCAGCGTCGGGAAGGCGATCAGAATGTCGAAGGCGGCAGCCAGAATGTCATCCAGATAACGCGTGGCAAAAGCCGACAGAACGCCAAGCGTCACACCGATCGTGGCCGCGATGGCCACCGCACCGAAACCGACGATCAGAGCGATGCGCGAGCCGATCATGATCTGCGTGAAGAGATCGCGGCCAAGACGATCCGTGCCGGCCCAGTGGGCAAGCGACGGCGCTTCAAGCCGCCCGCCGGACATGCCCGTGGGGTCGTAGGGCGTCCACATCAGTGTCAGCAGCGCGACCGCCACATGAAGTCCGACGAGAACCAGCCCGACAGTAAGCGTGAGGGAACCGCGCCTGTTCGGCATTGTCGCCGTTTCCACCTGCCCACTCATGACCGCGCTCCCCGGCTCTCACGCAGCCTCGGATCGACCAGCCGCTGGCCGAGATCGGCAAGGAAACCGATCAGGAGAACCAGCAGCGTGGAGATGAAGAGAACGCCCTGAATGTTCGGATAATCGCGCTGCTCGATGGCAAGCAGCAGCATGGAGCCGAGCCCCGGCAGGTTGAACACCCGTTCAACCACCACCGCGCCCAGAAGGGCGGTTGCAAGCTCGATGCCGAGAATCGACATCACCGGCACCGCGCCGTTGCGGATGCCGTGGCGCACCAGCGCTTCGGAAAAGCCTGCGCCAAGCGCGCGCGCCGTGCGCAGATAGTCGCTGCCCAGCACATCCTGCGTGGCCGAGCGCACATAGCGCAGAAGCGAGGCGGACATCACGATGGCGATGGTGAGGATCGGCAGAAACAGCGTGCGCAGCGCCTCGACCGGCGCGCCCCACCCGCGCGGCGGAAAGCCGCCGGAGGGAAAGAGGCGCAGATTGACGGCAAACAGCGTGACCAGAAGAATGCCCACCCAGAAAACGGGGATGGCGATGCCGAGCTGCGAGACAACCGAGATGGCCGCGCCATACCAGCGGTCGGCCTTGACTGCCGAAAGAATGCCAAGCGGCACGGCGATTACCAGCGCCAGCAGGAACGACAGCACGGTCAGCGGCAGCGTAACGGCGAGACGGTCCATGATCTCGGGCAGCACCGGCGTGCGGCTGATAAAGGACGTGCCGAGATCGAAACGCGCCAGACTGGTGATGAACTGGAGAAATTGCTGGGCGAGCGGCAGATCGGAACCGACCTGCCGCCGCGCGGCCGCGATCTGCGCTTCGTCGGCGCCAACGGAGATCAGCGAATTGGCCGGATCACCGGGCAGGAGCCTGAGCAGTATGAACAGAACCACACAGGCCGCCAGAAGCGAGAAAAACAGAATGGCGAGCCGCCGGGCGATGTAAACGAGGATCGGAACCTCCCTCAGGACAATTCCACGCGATGTGGAACCGTATGGCGGCTCGCCGGATCGGTTACTGAGCCTGCTTGACGATATCGTATGCGAAGAACTGCGAGTTCAGGCCGTTGACCGGGTACCCGCTGACCGACGCGGTCGATACCACAATCTGCGGATAGAGATAAAGCCATCCGCTGGCGGCATCCTCGGCGATAAGGCGGTTTGCCTGCGTGAGCTTCTCATCGCGTTCCGCTTCGGAGCCGCTGGCCTCCGCAGAGGCAATCAATTCCACACTTGCGGGTTGTTGTAGCCCCAGTAGAAATTGGGATTGCCGTAGAACACGATGTCGCGGTGGTTCACATGTTCCTGCAGCGTCGCCTGGAAATCCTGCGCCTGGTAGATCTTCGTGTACCACTCATTCGCGGTGATGATGTTGATCTCCACCTTGATGCCGACCTTGGCCAGTTCGTTCTGCAGGAACTGGGCGACGATCGGATGCGGGTCGTAGTTCGGCGTGTCGAGCGTGAAGGTGAAACCGTCCGCATAGCCGGCTTCGGCCAGCAGCGCCTTGGCGCTTTCCGGGTCATAGGCGTCGACATCGTTCAGGTCGACATACCACGGGTCCGTCGGCGGAACGAAGGAGCCGATCAGCGTGCCGTGATCGCCCCAGATGGAGTTCAGCAGGCGCTTGCGGTCGATGGCGCGGGCAACGGCCTTGCGCACCTTCACATTGTCGAATGGGGCGACGCGGTCGTTATAGGCGAGCACTTCCTTGGTGGTGGACTGGCCATCGGTCACCACAAAGGAAGGATTGTCCTGAAACTGCATCAGGGAATCGGGGCTCTGCACGCTGGTGATGATGTCCACCGCATTGGTCAGAAGCGCGTTGTTGAGGGCGGTCGCCTCCTTGAAATAGGAGAAGGTCACGCCGCCATTCTTCGGCTTCTCACCCCAGTAGTTTTCATAGGGCGAAAGCGTGATGCTGGAGCCGCGCCGCCAGTTGTCGAGTTTGTAGGGGCCGGTGCCGTCCTCGCCGGAGGTCAGGTCCTCAGCGGCATCGTTGACGATCCACACATAGGTCAGATTGTAAGGCAGCGAGATGGAGCGCTCCTTGAGGGTGACGACGACCGTGCTGTCGTCCTTCGCCTCCACGCTCTCGATGTTCGCCAGGCTGCGCTTGCGCGAGCTCTGCGAAGTCTCGGCCGTCACGCGCTCGATGCTGTGCTTCACATCGGCCGCCGTCAACGGGTCGCCCGAGTGGAATGTGACGTCCGGCTGCAGCGTGAAGGTGTAGGTGAGACCGTCCTCGCTCATCTCGAAACCGGAGACCAGCTTTTCCACCACGTCGCCATCGTCGGTGAGCTGGAACAGGCCCTCATAGACATTGCCGTTGAAGGCCTCGTTGATGCCCTGCCCGGCACCTGCCGTGTTGTCGAGGTTCTGCGGCTCATAGAGCGAGCCGATGCGAATGACGGCGGAAGGGTCTGCATTGTCCTGCGCCATGGCGCCGGTCGCACCAACAATGGCGAACGCCACACTTATCGTCAGGCTGCGAAGGCCCAGACCCGTCTCTTTCAGCGATGCTGTCATCTTGCTTGTCCTTTGCGAATTCCAAACCGCGCAGTCGCCTGGCCCGTGGCCACGAACCCGCAGTTTCGTGGCTAATCTAACCGGCAAACACGATGACTGCGAGACATTTGAATCCCGCAAAGAGCAAAATGTTCGCACCGGACCGACATTTCTGCCGGGCCGATGCGAAATTTATTCCTTCAGAACGCTAATTCGTAGAACGTAAGACACGCGTCACGCGCCGTAGGGAACCCAGATGTTCTTCACCTGAACGGCACGGCGCAGATAGTCGCGCCCGCGTCCCTGCGCGTCATCCAGCCAATCCGGCATGCGGCCATTGTTGACCCAGGTTGCCTTCAGGTTCCCGGCCGACGCCTTCTCCACCATAGCGCTGCCTTCAGCCGAGCCGAAATACCAGAGGGCTGCCACCTCGTCGTGCTCGGCAAGCGTCTTCACCAGAAGATCGCGCTCGCCGGTGACGATGTTCACCACGCCACCCGGCACATCGGACGTGTCGAGCACCTGATAGAAATCGCCGGCAACCAGAGGATGACGTGCGGACGGCACGACCACGACCCGGTTGCCCATGGCAATGGCCGGCAGCACCAGCGAAACCAGAGACAGAAGCGGCGCTTCGTCCGGGCAGGCAATGCCCATAACCCCAAAGGCTCGTTCATGGCAAGGGTCACATGGCGCGACTGGGTGGAATGAACCGCGCCGTCGAATTTGTCGGCCTGCGCCGCGTAATAGAAGATGCGGCGCAGCGCGGTGTCGAACTCTTCGGTCGCCTTCTTCGCGCTGATGCCAGTGCTCTCGCACAGAAGCGCTTCCATGCCCGCGCGCCGCGCCTCCAGGTTTTCGCCAAGATAATAAAGCACCTGCGCGCGATTGTGGCCGGTCGCGCCACCCCAGCCGCCGGCCTTCGCCGCTGCCTCGACCGCGTTGCGAATGTCCTTGCGATTGCCGATGCCGGCCTGCCCGATCAGCACCCCGCCCTTGCCGGCAACCGAATAGACATAGCCGCCATCGGGCCTTGCCTGCTTGCCGCCGATATAATTCTTCATGGTCCGGTCGATGCCCTCGACCAGAACCTTGCCCTCACCCGCCGGAGAGGCTGAGGGTACGAAGGCTTCCGATGCCTTGGGAGCGGAAAGTTTCTTTTCCCAGTCGGCCGTGAGATATTCGTAAAGCCCCTCGCGCGCGCCCTCGCGCCCGAAACCGCTCTCGCGATAACCGCCGAACCCTGCGCCCGCATCGAGCATATTGGTGCAGTTGATCCAGACCACGCCGGCTTTCACGCGCGCGGCGAGATCCAGCGCCACATTGATGTTTTCCGACCAGACGGAAGCAGCAAGCCCGTAGCGGCTGTTGTTGGCGAGTGCTGCGGCCTCGTCCGGTGTGCGGAAGGTCATCGAGGCCGCTATGGGGCCGAAGATTTCCACCTGGCAGACGGTCGCGGCGGCTTCGACATCGGTGAAGAAGCCGGGCGCAATGTAATTGCCCTTCTCGGGCAGCGGGGCGGAAGCCTGCCAGAGCTGCCCGCCTTCCTCGACACCCTTTGCCACCAGCGCGGAAATCCGCTCCACCTGAACCGGCGACACTATGGCGCCCACATCGGTGGATTTGTCGAGCGGGTCGCCGACGCGCAGCGTTTCAAGACGTGCCTTCAGCTTGGCATGAAAGCGCTCGGCAATCCCTTCCTGCACGATCAGGCGCGAGCCGGCGCAGCACACCTCGCCCTGGTTGAACCAGATCGCGTCCACCACGCCCTCGACAGCCGCGTCGATATCGGCATCCTCGAACACGATGAACGGCGACTTGCCGCCCAGCTCCAGTGAAAGCTTCTTGCCGGAACCGGCAATCTGCTCGCGGATGACGCGACCCACCTGCGTGGAGCCGGTAAAGGCCACCTTGTCGACGCCCGCATGGCCGCAGATGGTGGCACCCGTTGTGCCATCGCCCTGAACGATGTTGACCACGCCGGCAGGCAAGCCAACCTCGTGGCAGATCTCGGCAAAGGCGACAGCCGTCAGCGGCGTCAGGTCGGCCGGCTTCAGCACCACCGTGTTGCCGGCGGCCAGCGCCGGCGCGATCTTCCAGGCGAGCATCAATAGCGGGAAATTCCACGGGATCACCTGCCCGCACACACCCACGGGCGAGAAGCCGCGGAACTCGTCTTCCACCATCTCGGCCCAGCCGGCGTGGTGATAGAAGTGGCGGGCGACCAGCGGAATGTCGATGTCGCGCGTCTCGCGCACCGGCTTGCCATTGTCCATGGTTTCCAGCACCGCCAGAAAGCGCGAGCGCTTCTGCACATGGCGGGCAATCGCATAGAGATATTTCGCGCGTTGATGGCCGGAGAACTTCGACCATTTGCCGAATGCACCACGCGCCGCTTTCACGGCGGCGTCCACATCCTCTGCCATGCCGCAGGCGATCTCGGCCAGCTGCGACCCGTCCGACGGATTGGATACGGCAATCTGGCGCGCACCCTTCGGTTTGACAAACCGCCCGTCGATGAAATGGCCAAAGGAGCGGCCATGGGAATCGAGCCACGCAACAACATCGCCATTGGCTTCCGGAGAGGGGCCGTATTCCATGGTGCTCAGAATATCCTTGATGGAAGACATGTCTTTGATCCTCATGCGACCGCGTGACGGTTGGCGCTGGAATAGCGGCCGGTCACGTAGTGCTCCAATTGCCGTTCAATGTCGCCGAGAAGCGAGCTGGCGCCGATGCGGAACAGGTCCGGCTCCAGCCAGCGATTGCCGGCCTCCTCTTTCATGAGCGTCAGCCAGGCAAGCGCATCCTTGGCGGTCTTGAGGCCGCCCGCCGGCTTGAACCCGACGATCTGGCCCGAATATTCGCGATAGTCGCGCAGCGCCCGCACCATGGTCAGGCTTACCGGCAGTGTGGCGTTCACGCCTTCCTTGCCTGTCGACGTCTTGATGAAATCGGACCCTGCCTGCATGGCCACCATCGAGGCGCGGTAGACATTGGTGAGCGTGCTGAGATCGCCGGTTGCCAGAATGGCTTTCAGATGCGCCGCGCCGCAGGCCTCGCGCATCGCGGCAATCTCGTCATAAAGCGCGCTCCAGTTCTGGGTCAGCACGTGCTCGCGCGTGATCACGATGTCGATCTCATGCGCGCCCTCCTCCACCGCATAGCGGATTTCCGCCAGCCGCAGCGGCAGGGGCATGAGGCCTGCCGGAAACCCGGTGGCGACCGATGCAACGGGGATGTTGCTGCCTTCCAGCGCCTTGACCGCATGGCCAACCATGGTCGGATAGACACAGACGGCGCCGGTGGTGATGCCGGCATCGGCAAGCCCCAGCCTGCCAGAATGTCCTCGCGCACCGGACGCCGCGCCTTGGCGCAAAGCCGTCGCACGCGGCCCGGCGTGTCATCGCCGGCAAGCGTGGTCAAGTCGATACAGGTGATGGCCTTCACCAGCCAGGCCGCCTGATAGGCCTTCTTGACCGAGCGACGCGCCGTCAGCGAGCCCGCCCGGCGCTCAGCCGCCGTGCGGTTGACGGTCACATCCTCGAACCATTCGGGTTTCAGTTGCGTACCGGTGTTTCGGGCGAGTGCGTCGGTCATGGCTGCGTCCGTGGTTTCGGTTGTGCCGGCGAGGCGGGCACCCGATCGATATGTTACGATAGAAACATTATGTTTGGATCGTTTCATAATTTCCACCCCTCTGTCAAGCCGCCCCGCCTTGCCACAGGCCAAGCCCAGGGGTTACTTTGCCGAGAGGACAACTCCGGGCGGCAAGGCTCATTTGGCGATGCCGGCGCAACCGGAGCACAGGGGACGCGGCCGGCAGCAAATGGGGCATCTTTCGCAGATCGAACTGCTTCTTCCCGAGCTGCGTGCCTATGCGCGCTCGATCTGCGGGCCTGCGGAAAGCCCGGAGGATCTGGTTCAGGACGCGGTCGAACGTGCCCTGCGTCACCAAACCCGCCCCGGACACATGGACGAACTGCGCCCCTGGATGTTTCGCGTCATCCGCAACCTGCATTATGACGAACTCAGAAAAAGACGTGTGCGCCGTGAATATATCGCAGTGCAAAAACGTCTTATGGATGAAAGCGACGGAACGGGCAGCGCAGGCCGCGATGTTCTGATCCGCCTCGCCTTCGAGAGACTGCCGCCCGAAACACGGGAGGTGCTGTTTCTCATCGACATAATGGGTTTCAAATATGCGGAGGCGGCGGACGTCATGAACGTGCCCATTGGCACCGTCATGAGCCGCGTCAGCAGGGCCCGGAAAGAACTTTTGCGCCGCGTCAACGGCGACGGCCAGGATGAAGAGCAGGCAAAGCAGACTCCATGAGCAAGGTAACGGAAGAGGATTTCATCAGGGTCAACGCATTTCACGACGGCGAAATGATCGAGGACCGCGCAGCTTTTGCACGCCGGCTCGAGGCAGAGCCGGAATTGAAGGCGGCGCTCGCCGAAATCCGCGAAATGTCCGCCAGCCTGAAGGCCCTGAAGCCGCAGCCAGCCACACAACCATCTGCGCGAAACGACAACCGTAGTGCAGGGCGCCGATGGGGACCCTGGTGGGTCGGCTCAGCCCTTGCGGCTTCCGTCGCACTCGCCATTGTCCTCGCTTATCCGCTCACCCGCCCGGATACGCCTGCACCGGAAGATCCACTCGCCATTCACGAGACTTTCTCCGCTCAGGCATTTGTTTCGCAGGACGGTGTTTTCCAGACTGTTTCGGGCGAAGAGATCGCTCTGTTCCCCGATCTCTCGGCGGCCAATCTCACGCTTGTCGCGGTCAGGAAAGTGCCGCATGGCGTGGCAGCCCATTTCGCCGGCCGGGAGGGTTGCCGCCTGACGGTCTTTTCGAGCGAAAAGCCGCTGAATGCAGGAGGCTCTGCCGCGGATCTGCAGAGCGCGGCATGGGAAGTTCCCGACCGCCTCTATCGGATCGTCGCCACCGGCATGGATGCAGGCAAGTTCGCGGCAATCACGGCCTATCTGGAACAGGCGACGCGCAGGATGGCGCAACCCGACACCGTGATCGCTCTAAGGGACGCGACCGCACAGGCCACATCCTGCGGCTAGAGCAATTCCAGGAAAAGTGGGAACCGGTTTTCCGCCCGGAATTGCAAAAAAAACAACAAATTAGAGCGCTTTCGCGATTCAACCAAAAGCGGAAGTGCTCTAGAGCAAACCTTTGCACCGCTTCACCCAGGCCGGGTGAAGCGGTGCAGGCTTCGGTCCGATGCTCTAGTTCGGATTGGGGAAGTTGGGGCGGTCCTCATTATAGTGCGTCGCCAGATAGTCGAGTATCTCGGTGCGATCCGGTTCCGGAATGTCGTCCATGCCCTGCTCGTCGACCATCCATTCAAGCATCTCGTCCCAGCTCACGGGTGAGACCCTGCTGCGCGACAATCATTTCCGAATGGCAGGCAGTACAGGCGTAGAAGGTCGTATCGACCCCGGCGCGACCTTCAGACGTCCGAAATCACCCTCGATCTCCTGAACGTCGCCCTTCGCAGGTTCCGCGCTCGCTGTCTGCTCGGCCGGGGCGGCCTCTTCCACTGCGGCACCGGACTGAACGGGCGTGTCGGAGAAGGTGCCTAGATAAGCGATCAGGTTGACGCGGTCTTCTTCCTTCTTGAGGCCGGCAAAGGCCATTTTGGTGCCCTTCACCTCGGCGCGGGGCTGAAGCAGATAAGCGTCCAGCCGTTCGACCGTCCACTCCCCGCCATATGCCTTCATGGCAGGCGAGTAGGAGTAGCCTTCAACCTGTGCGACCGGCTTGCCGACCACTCCATAGAGATTGGGGCCAACCTTGTTCTTGCCGTCCTTATCGATCGTGTGGCATGCAACGCACCGCTTGAAGAGCTTTTCGCCTTTTGCGGTGTCGGCATCGGCCAGCCCGGCCTGAACATCCGCCAGAGCGGGCGTGGCGGCAAAGAGAGCAAGTCCGACAACACCCAGCCGAACGCGAGCAAGCTTCATTCTTCTTTTCTCCATGGAAATGGGGTCCGTGAAGCGGCATTCCACCGCTTCACGGTATCATGATGATTGAGCAAGTTGCGCTGTGCGATCAGCTCGCGCGCACACCAACCCGGTGCATCGTGTTGTTGAGATAACCCTTGGGATTCCAGGCGATTGCGAAAGGCTGCATGTCGCCCTCACTGTCCGTCGCCCGCGCCCAGACCTCATAGTAGCCGGCCTGCGGGAATGTCACCTTGCTGCGCCAGTTCTGCCAGGCGCCGTCATTGACCGGATCGTCCAGTTCCACTTCCTGCCAGGTCGTGCCGAAATCAATGGAAATATCCAGCCTGCTGATGGAACGGTCGCCCGACCACGCATGGCCGCGCACCTCCGTTTCCATGCCGATATCCGCACCCTTGGCCGGGAAGGTGATGAGAGATTTCACCGGCATGCGTTCGATGATGACGAAATCTTCTTCAGGCACTTCCTGGCCGGGCGCCACCGGATAGGCCGGCACACGATAGGAGGTGCCCGTCATCTTGGGGCCGTCATGAACCTGATCACGCAGCTCGATGCGGGTCAGCCATTTCTGGGCGGTCGAGGCCGGCCAGCCCGGCACCACCAGGCGCAGCGGCGCGCCATTCATCGGGTGCAGCGCCTCGCCGTTCATCTCGAAGGCAATGAGAATGTTGTCGGTCATCGCCTTGTCGATGGGCAGACCGCGCGAAATCGGCAGCTTGTCGGGGTTACCCGAAAGGTGGCCGTCTGCGCCGTAGTGGGCGGTGTAGACGACATTCGACTGGACACCGGCCTTTTCAAGCACGTCCTTCAGCCGAACGCCCGTCCATTCCGAGCAGGCCACGGCGCCATGGGTCCACTGGTTGCCCTTCGCCGGCGGATCGAAGGCGCTGCGGCCATTGCCGCCGCATTCCAGCGTGAGTTGCAGCGTCACCACTTCAAACTGCTCGCGCAGATCGGCGATGGAAAGCTCGAGCTTGTTGTCGACGAAACCGTCAATCATCAGTGTCCAGCTTTCCGGGTTCACATCCTGTGGCGGGATGCCATTGTTGCGAATGAAATGCCGGCTCGTGGGCGTGACCGCATCGTCAAGCAGTTCAGCCGGGGTCTCGGCGTTGACCGGGCGGTCGTTGAGAAGCGTCAGCCCCTCCTTTCCGGCCAGCACGTCGCTGTCCTGTGCGAATGCCGCCGGCACCAGCCCCGCAGGCATGTTGCGGTGAAACGGTATCGAAGCCCCGACCATGGCAGCCATGGTGGCGAGCCCGGTGTTTTTCAGGAAACCACGACGCCCCGAATTGACGATGCCTTCCGAAGGCTCTGCAGGATGACCATCATCCGCAGGTGCGGCCCCGTCCCGGGCCCTGGTTGTCTCGGCGATGCGCGTCATCTGGTTCCTCCCTCTGCGCTGGCGAAATTGGCTGGCGGACACATCTGTAGGTATGCGTCGACACAGAGACGTGCGAAGCGGGAAAATTATTCCATCATTCCGCGTCGTTTCTGGCGGAAATCTACGCGTCTTAACGAAAAATCATGGAATGCATGGCAAATTCCCGCCTTACGCGCCTGAACAAAAACAATGTCTCCGGTAGGCTGCAGGAAGCGGACATTCATGGTTGAGCACCAAAACGGTATCGCACACGCGGCACCCGGCCAAAACGCACCAGACTGCCACGTATGCTCCGTTAAGGCTCGGAAGCCTATATCGAGCTGCCGATTGTCAGAACGACGGAGGAGCTTCGCACAACTGTCGGAAAATTCATGGCGATCATGGCCGGCACGCGCGAACTTCTCGGCGTGGTAACGGAAGTCTCCCTGAAGGCGCCCCATACCGTTTCCGGTCCCGAGCTCAAGGCGATCGCCCGTGTTGATCTCGTCGGCGAGATTTCCACGGACGAGACAGGCCGACAGCGCTTCCGGAGGGGCGTCGGAGCCTATCCGGCAATCCACGACAGGGCGCGCATCATCAACAGTGAGCAGCTACGCCTCATCTTCCGTGGCAACAAGTCCACCTTCGCTGAAGTCGGGCGGCTTCATAACGACACCAGTGTTCCCGCCTATGTGGATGTCGAAAATCTCGTCACCAAGCATTTCGCCGTCCTGGGTTCCACCGGTGTGGGCAAATCCAGCGGGCTTGCAGTCATCCTTCGGCAGGTGATCAGAACCTGGCAGGAGTTGCGTGTTCTCATCCTCGATCATCACAATGAGTATGGCAGCGTCTTCGGCGACCAGGCCAACCTCGTCGGGGCAAAAAACCTGCGCCTGCCTTTTTGGCTCTTCAACTTCGAAGAGTTCTCGGACGTCCTCTACGCGGGCAAACCGCCCGTTCCGGCTGAGCAGGATATCCTTTCGGAACTCATTCCTCTCGCGAAAACCCAGTATCTCAACCGCCGCCAGAGCGCCGAACGCCCGAGCGCCTTGCGAAAGGTCGAGCCACGGCAGTCGGGTTTTACCGCCGACACGCCGGCTCCCTATCTGATGCAGGACCTTCTGGCGCTGATCGACGAGCGCATGGGCAAGCTGGAAAACCGCTCCTCGCGCATGACCCATCACCGGCTGATCGGCCGTATCGAAACCCTCAAGAACGATCCGCGCTACGCCTTCATGTTCGCCAATGCGACAGTCGGAGGCGATACGATGGTGACGATACTGACCGAGCTTTTCCGCCTCGAGGCGAACGGCCGTCCGGTGACGGTGATCCAGCTCGCCAGTTTACCGATCGAGGTCGTGGATGCGGTGGTCTGTGTCATCTCGCGGCTTGCCTTCGATTTCGGCATGTGGAGCGACGGCGCCATGCCACTGCTTCTCGTTTGCGAGGAGGCACACCGATTTGCTGCAGCCGATCCGAGCGTCGGCTTCCTGCCGAGCAAGAGCGCGCTCTCCCGCATTGCCAAGGAAGGGCGCAAATACGGCGTCTATCTCGGCCTCGTGACCCAGCGACCGGCCGAGCTCGATGCGACCATCATCTCACAGTGCAACACGCTCTTTGCGATGCGCATGGCCAATGACCGCGACCAGGCCCTGCTCAAATCGGCCGTCTCCGACGCAACGGCCAATCTGGTGGACTTCGTTCCGTCGCTCGGCACCGGTGAAGTGATCGGCTTCGGTGAGGGGATGCCGCTTCCCGTCCAGTTCGTCTTCAACCGCCTGTCTGAAGAGCTGCTTCCCAGAAGCGAAGCCGCATCAGCGCTTCCCAAAGACCTCAATCCCGGATCGCGTCGGGAATTTGTCAATGCTGTCGTGGAACGCTGGCGCGGGTCAATCATGAGCCACACTCAGACCGACCCGCCACAGGAGCCCTCTGCTGCCGATACAGGGTCGAGCGGGCAGGTTCGCACATCCGCGGGAGCCGCTGAGGACAAGATCGCCAGAGCTCTGCAGACGGCGCGGCGCGAATATCTGGGCAGGTAGCGAAATGAACCCGGTTCGCCCGGCAGACGCCGATCTGGAGGCCATTCTCGAGCACGCTCCGTTCGGCCTGGCCATTGCCGATTCCGAAGGGCGGCGTGTCTACACCAATCAGCAGGCCAGCCTGTGCTCATCCGCACTCGAACCGCAGTCGATGCGTGAGCTGCGTTTTGCCTCGAAGACCGGTGATCGCACCTATAATTGCAGCCTCTGGCTGGATAGCGAAGCGGAGCCCGCATTCGACGAAGATATCTTCAGGCTCGCCTTCTTTGATGAACTGACCGGCCTGCCGAACAAAACGCTTCTGGCGCGCGCCATAGGCGCCGAACTCGAGGCCCAGCCCAACGCAGAAGCCGCCCTGCTTCTGATCGATCTCGACGGGCTCGGTCGCACCAACGACTATTACGGCGCAGCCTTTACCGACGGGCTCATTGCAGCATTCGCCGAGCGCCTGTCGGGCTGTGTTCGACGCTCCGACATTCTCGGCTACCTCTCAAACGGCATGTTCTGCGTTTTCGTGACCGATCTTTCGGGCCTCGACCTCCCGGACTACGCAGGCGCAATCCTCGACCGCTCCAAGGAGCCTTTCCAGGTCAAGGGTATCGAAACCTTCTCCTCCGCCTCCATTGGCATCAGCATGTTTGCGAAGGATGGTGCCAGTTTCGAGGAATTGCTGGTCTCGGCAGACCAGGCGCTTCGTGGCGCAAAGTCGGAATCGAAGGGAAGAGTCGGCTACAAGCCGGACACACCGGCCCGGCCCGGCAATGGCGACATGTCCGTCGAACAGCGCCTGCGCACCGCCCTGCGCGACCACAGGCTCCGTTGCGCCTATCAGCCGAAGGTCGACATCCATACCAATGGTGTGGTCGGGATCGAGACACTGCTGCGCTGGAGAGATGACGACGGCCAGCTCCGGGTTCTGGGCGACTTCGTCAATCTCGCCACCGACGCAGGCATCATTGATGCGGTTTCCGAACACGTCGTCGACGAGGTGATGACCTCGCTTCCACAGATTGACGCCGTTTTTTCGCACGGCACCTCAATCAGCCTCAACATCACGGCGCACCAGTCGACCGATCCCGGTTTCATGCGCAATCTGCTCGACCGGCTGACCTCCTATCGCCGCCCGGAGCGCTTTGTTCTCGAAATCACCGAAGAGGCTTTTCTAAACGGCGATCTCCTGAGCAGGAACATCCTGCCCATGGTGCGCGAGGCCGGGGTGAAAGTCTCCATCGATGATTTCGGCGTTGGGTATTCCTCCCTCTCCGCGCTCGCTGCCGTGACCGCAGACGAGTTGAAGATCGACCGGTCTTTCGTGCAGAACGTCCATCAGAGGCCACGCAGCCAAAGCGTGCTGAAGGCCATCGAGTCGCTTGGCCGCGCCCTCGGCATGACACTGGTGATCGAGGGGGTCGAGACCCGGGAAGAGGTCGACTACCTGAAGCAGCACACGGCGATCAGGATCGCGCAGGGCTATTACTTCAGCAAACCGTTCGCGCTGGAAGAATTCACGCTGGATGACGAAGCGCTTCCGGCAGCGCGGCAGCCGGAGCAGGCGCGCACCCGGGCCCCTGCCCGCTCGTCGCCAAACCGTTCGCAGCGCTGAGGCGAGTTCGGGAAAGACCCAAACCGGCCACGCCGCCACGTCGATCTCTCTGCAATCCCGAAGACCCTCGCGACTGCGAGATTTTCTAGCGATCGTAAAAGGCGTCCACAAGCCCGAGCGAAACGGACGGCACATAGGTCACCAGCAGAAGCACAAGCATCAGGACGGCGATGAATGGCAGATTGGTTTTGGTCGTGCTCCATACATCGGTTTTGGCGATGGAACAGGACGTCACCAGAACACTCGCAACCGGCGGTGTCTGCTGACCGAGCGCGATGTTGAGCGTCAGGAGAATGCCAAACTGCACGGGGTCGATGCCCAGTTGATGCACCAGCGGCATGAAGATCGGCACCGTCAGAATGATCGCGGCCGCGCCGTGCAGGATCATGCCCAGAAACAGCAGGAACACATTGATGATCATCAACACGACCAGCTTGTTGGTGGTGACGGCCGAAATGCCTTGCGCCAGCCGCTGCGGCAGCTCGGTTTCGGTCAGATAGAGCCCGAGCACGGCGGAAGTGGCGACAAGAAGCATGACCACCGCCGTCTGCACCACACCTTCCACCAGCGCGTGATAGAGCCGGCCAAGATCGATCTCTCGGTATATGAAAACGCCGATGAAGAGCGCGGTGACGACGGCCAGGCCCGCACCTTCCGTTGCCGTAACCACACCACCGAAAATGCCACCGAGAATGATCACCGGAAGCACCAGCGCCCAGGCAGCGTCCTTCGTGGTCTCCCACAGGCGCGGCAGGCTGAAACCCGCTTCGCGCGGCAGGTCGTAGCGAACTGCGAAATAATAGGAGAGCGCCATCAACAGAAAGCCGCCGATCACGCCCGGCACGATGCCCGCAACGAAAAGCTGCACGATGGACGTGTCCGACAGCGCGCCATAAAGGATCATCGGGATGGATGGCGGGATGATGATTGCCAGCGATGCGGAAGACGAGGTGATCGCGGCGGCAAAACGCGGGCTGTAGCCGCGCTTCTTCATGGCTGGAATCAGGACAGACCCGGTCGCAGCGACATCGGCCACGGCAGAGCCCGAAATTTCGGCAAAGAACATGGAGACGCCGACATTCACCATGGCAAGCCCGCCGCGAATGAAGCCGATAAGCGCGGAAACGAAGGCGATAAGACGCGTGGAGATGCCACCCGTGTTCATCAAGCACCGGCGAGAATGAACAGCGGGATGGCAATCAGCGGAAAGCTGGTCGCGCCGTCGAAGATGGACAGCGCGGCATTCAGGAATCCGAGATGTCCGTTGAGAAGCCACAGGCCTAAAAGCGCGCTCGCCAGGATCGAAACGGCAATCGGAAGGCCAATCGCGATCATCGCAAACATGGACAAGAGGATCAGGGCTTCGGTCATCGTGACGTCTCCGCGCGGACGCGCGACAGCTCTTCCTGTGCGCGGGCAATTTCATGTTCAATCTCGACCGCTTCGTGGTCGATGCCGGCCTGCGCCGCACCCAGTCGTTGCGGCAGGGTCAGAAGCCTCCCGGCAAGCATCAGGCCCGCACTGATCGGCAGGATCGACTGAACGAAGCTGCGCGGCACGAAACGCAGCGTGGTCATGCTCTCATTGCCGAAAATGTCCAGAATGGCCCAGCCCGCCCAGAGCATCGCGGCGAAGACTGCGGCGAAGATCGCCTCGCCAAGCCAGAAAAGCACCATCCTCATGGCAGGTGGCGAGCCAAGCAGCAGACCGTTGAAGCCCAAATGCGCATTGCGGAGCGTCGCCAGCGCAGCGCCGGAAAAGGTGATCCAGGCAAGCAGCACCGCTGCGACCTCGTCATACCAGATCAGCGAATTGCCCGAATATCGAAAGGCGACGCCAAGCACCACGACACATGAAAGCGCCAGAAGCAGTGTCAGCGTCACCACCTGTAAAAAAAGATCGAGCCAATGGGCAAGCCGTGCCATGTCAGGAAATCCCAAGCCGGGCGGAAAACGATTTGGTGGATAGCGGGGTGGCACTTCAAGGAAAGCACCACCCCCCGTGGCGTCAGGATCGGCGTCAGGAACCGTCGGCCAGCGACAGTACCTGATCGATCATCGCCTGTCCGTTTTCGACTTCGGTGGCGAATTTCTCATAAAGCGGCTTGGAGGCTTCCACAAACGCGGCGCGATCCGCCTTGTTGACCTTCATGCCACTTTCCTCGAGCTGCTTCAGCAGATCGTCATCCTTGGAAGCGCCCGTCTCGCGCGCCCAACCGGCCACTTCCTGAGCCGTTTCGGCCAGAACCGTCTGGATCTCCGGTTCCAGTTTCTCAAAAGCCGCCAGCCCCACCGTCGGATAGGCGGGTGAATAGACGTGCCCGGAAAGCGACAGATATTCCTGCACTTCGTTCAGCTTGCCGGCGGCAATGTTGGTCAGCGGATTTTCCTGCCCGTCGATCACGCCCGTCTGCAGCGCGACGAACACTTCCGAAAAGCCCATCGGGGTGGGGTTCGCGCCATACTCCTTGAACATGGCCACCCGCCAGGATGAATTTGGCGTACGGATTTTCAGCCCGCTCAGATCTTCCGGCGTGTTGATCGGGCGCTCATTGTTGGTGATCTGCCGGAAACCGTTTTCCCAGATCGCGAGCGGCCGATAACCCTGCGCCTCGGCAGCCGGCACCAGCACGTCCTTGAAAAGGGTTTCGTCAATCTTCTTCAGATGTTCGCGGTCGGCCACCAGGAACGGCAGATCGAAAATGGCGTATTCAGCGGCAATGTCGGGCATGGTGGAAGACGGAAGCGTCAGGTGCATGGTTCCGAGCTTGATCTTCTGCAGCATGTCCTTGTCTTTGCCGAGCTGCGAGCTGTCGAAGACCTTGACCACCGCCTTGCCGTCGAGCTTCTCGTTGACGCGGCGGGCAAACTCGCTGGCCGTCTGCTCCTGCAGTGACCCTGTTGCCGCGCTGATCCCGAAAATGATCTCTTCCTGCGCCTGGGCGGCGCCGGCTCCCATGGCGGGCATCAGTGCCGCCACGCAGAATGCTATGTGCTTCAGTCTCATGTTTTCCTCCCTCTGTTTCGTTTCGCGCAGCCCTCCCCGGTTGCGCGCTCACTGTTGCCGGTCCGCCTAACCCTGAGCCTCCTGGTATCTGCGTGTGCCGGCGTCCTCCTCGACAGCACGCGAAGCAATCCGGTCACCAAGCCTCCGGCCAAGCGCCAGCGCGTTGAACGACGCGCCAGTGTCGGCAATACCCTTGCCGGCAATGTCATAGGCCGTTCCATGGGCCGGCGTGACGATTGGAAACGGGTAGCCGGCAATCAACGTGACGCCGCGGTCGAAGCCGAGCAGCTTCATCGCGATCTGCCCCTGATCGTGGTACATGGTCATCACCGCGTCGAACTCCCCCCTGATCGCCCGCACGAAGACCGTGTCAGACGGGATCGGCCCCGTGACGGCCATCTGTTCCTCCTGCGCGCGCTGCACTGCCGGAAGCAGGATGTCCTCATCCTCCCAGCCGAAATTGCGCCCGTCTCCCGCATGCGGGTTGAGCGCGGCCACGCCAATGCGCGGGCGCTTGATGCCTGCCCCCTCCATCACCTCGGTGGTCAGTTTCAGACTCTCATAGATTCGCTCTACCGAAAGTTTGCCGGCCACGTCGCGCAGGGGAATATGCGACGTGACGCGCGCGTTCCACACTTCATCGAGAACGTTGAACTCACGCCCGCTGCGTTCTGCCTCGATGGTGGCATCGATAAAGCCGATCTCGTCCACATAGTCGGCTTTCGCGAGCCGCATTGCATGCTTGTTGAACGGCGTGAAGAAAACCGCTTTCGCAAGGCCGGCCTTGCCAACACGCAAGGCTGTTGCGAAATTCTCCAGCGCGGCGCGGCCACCCTCCGTGCTCGCCTCGCCAAGCGGCACATCGTCCGGATCGCAATTGGCCATGTCCACGAGGACCGTACCGTCCGGGAGATCGCCTTCCAGCGCATCGCGCGAGACAACCGGCACATCCAGCGTCACGCCCGCCTGGCGCGCGCCCAGCGCAAGAACACGCTCATCTCCGATAACGATCAGGTCGCCGCGATTGGCGTCCTGATCGGCAAGAATGCGGGCCGAAAGCTCCGGGCTGATGCCTGCCGGATCTCCAATCGCAAAGGCGATGCGTGACTGCTGCATTGTGTATTCCTTATTTTGTATACAAAATATACTATTGAAAATTCACACGTCAACGCATCTTTTTTGTATGATCGACAAATCCGGATGATTCAGGAGACCTCGTTTGGAACTCAGCAGCCCTTTCCCCCTGGAAACCGTCGCGATCGAAAAGCAGACGCTGCACGACCAGGTCGCGAACCGGATTCGCGATCTCATCATCGAAGGCCATCTGGCGCCCGGTACGCGCATTGATGAAACAACGCTTGTCGAGCAGCTTGGCGTTTCCCGCACTCCCTTCCGGGAAGCATTGCGCACCCTGGCGGCTGAAGGGCTGGTCATCATTCGCCCGTCAAAGGGCAGCGTGGTGCGCAAGCTCACCGCCCAGGACGTGTTCTCCATGCTGGAGCTGCTCTCGCATCTCGAGAAACTGGCGGGGCAACTCGTCTGCGAACGCGCCAGCGACGCAGACATCGAGGGGCTGCTCGAGCTCCACGAAGACATGCTGAAGCGCTATCGCGAAGGCGACCGCCTGCCCTATTACAAGCTCAATCAGGAGTTTCACTCCCGCGTTTCCGAGCTGGCAGGCAATGAATCGCTGCGCGAGGTTCAGGCCAACATTCAGGCACGCCTCAAACGCATCCGGTTTCTGGGAAACAGCAAGCCGGATTACTGGGCCTCGGCCGTTGCCGAGCACGAGCAGATGGCCGCCGCCCTCAGAAAGCGCGACGGCGACGCCCTCGGCCGCGTGATGGCGCAGCACCTGATGAACACCTGGGATCGCGTGAAGGACAATCTGTGACGAAGCGGCGTCAGCTTTGGGTGTAAGCCTCGCGCCAACCGAGCCCTGCATCAGTCCCGGCGCGCGGCCTGTACTCGGCACCGATGTAACCGTCATACCCTTCATCACGCATGGCCGGCAAAAGGCGCTCGTAGCAGACTTCGCCCTCGTCGGGTTCAGCGCGTGACGGCACGGCCGCGATCTGCACGTGTCCGATCAACGGGCGATGCGCGATAAACCGGTTAAGCAGATCGCCCTGCATGATCTGCGTGTGATAGCAGTCGAACATGATCTTGAGATTGGTCGCGCCCACGCGGGCAATGACATCCGCCGCCTGCTCGACACGGGAAAGGAAATAGCCGGGAACGTCGCGGTGATTGATTGGCTCGATCAGAATGCCAATGCCCCGCGCTGCCGCCGCCGAACAGGCATATGCGAGGTTTTCGGCGAATGCGGTTTCCGCCAACGTGCTTTCCGCCACCCTGCCCGCCATCACATGCACCGCACCCGCGCCCACGGCTGCTGCGTAAGACACCGCCTCGTCGATTGCTGCCCGCGCTTCGTCTTCACGCCCCGGCAGCGCCGCAAGGCCGAAGTCTCCCTCACGCTCTCCCTTGCGGGTGTTTAATCCCAGCAGCGGCAGGCCCGTTTCCTCAAGTGCCTTGCGTAGCTCTTCAGCCGGAACGGCATAAGGCCAGTGGCACTCGACGGCATCGAAACCGGCCGCATGCGCCCGCCGGACCGCATCCGGAAGGGCGAGCTCTGTCCACAAAAACCCGAGATTGGCGGAAAAACGCAGCATCACGACCACTCCACATCGAATTTCGTCACCACCTGATCGATCTGCTCCGGTGTGAGAAGACGCGGCGAAAGCCCGCGCGTGAGAAGCGCGAGACGCGCCGTCTCTTCCAGTTCCTCGATCGCCTGACCGGCTGCCCGCAGGTCCTTGCCCGCCACCACCGGGCCGTGATTGGCCAGCATCACCGCCGAGCGCTTGCCTGCCAGTCCGCGGATCGCCTCTCCAATGGCCACGTCCCCGGGGATGAAATAGGGAAGCAGCTTCACCTTACCGAGCTGCATGATGGAATAGGCCGTGAGCGGCGGAAACAGATTGTCCGGGTCGACATCGGGAAGAAGCGACCAGGCGACCGAGTGCGTCGAATGCAGATGCACGATAGCACCGGCCTTGGAACGCGTCTCATAAAACGCCTCGTGCAGGGGCATTTCCTTTGTCGGCTTATCGCCATCCACATGCCGGCCCGCCGCATCGAAACGGCTCAACCGGGCCGGATCGAGCGTGCCGAGCGTCGAGCCCGTCGGCGTCACCAGCAATCCACCGTCGCTCGTGCGGGCGGAAACATTGCCGGTGGCCCCATGCGTCAGCCCGCGCGAATGAAGCGAGGCGGCAAGGCTGCACATCTCCTCACGAAGCCTGCTTTCCTCGCTCATGCCGCCTCTCCCTTCAACACATCAAGCGCCTTCATGAAAAACGCATCGTCACCAAAATTGCCGGATTTGAGCGCCACCCAGACGGGGCGGCCCGCAACCTTCAGCCCGGGCACGCCAGGCGCGATCTGCGGGCCAACCTCAAGCGCGGAGCAGTCGAGCGCTTCGACAACCGCACCCGACGTCTCGCCGCCCGCCACCACAAGCCGCTCATATCCACCGGCGACAAGCTGCACGGCGGTCGCAGCAAAAAAACCCTCAAGGGCTGAAGCGACCTCTTCCCGCCCGAACGCAGCCTGCGCCGCGCGCACCACTTCGGGATCGGCCGAGGAATAGACGAGCGGCGCGGCACCTGCGTCCTGCGCCCCGATCCACTCCACCGCTGCCTGCGGCGTCATCGTGCCCGAAAGAACGGCCTCAGGCTCAACCCTGAGCGTGGGATGAAGCTTTGAATATTCGGCGATCTGCCGCCGCGTCTGGCCCGAGCACGACCCTGAAAGGATGGCCGCACGGCCTGACGATCCCTGCCAGCCCTCTCTGTTCTTTCCAAGCAGTCCCGCTTCACGGAAATTTGCCGCCAGTCCCAGTCCCAGCCCGGATCCGCCCGTGACGAGCTTCATGCCGCGCACGGCGGTGCCGATGCGATAGAGATCCTCGTCGGAGACCGTGTCGACGACAATGAGCGTCTTCCCCTCCGCCGCCGCCCGGTCAAGCGCATCGGAAATGGCCGCCGCCCCCTCGCGCACCGCCTGCGCGGAAACATGGCCCACTGCTCCGCCCGTCTGCGGCGCAAGCCAGCGGCGGATGTCTGCATCGCGCATCGGTGTGAGCGGATGATGTTCCATTCCGCTCTCGTTGAGAAGACGGTCATTCACGAAGAGATGCCCCTGGTAGACCGTACGCCCCGTCGCCGGAAAAGCCGGACAAACCACCGTCTGCTCCGCACCGAGACGCTCCATCAGCGCATCGATGACCGGGCCGATATTGCCCTCCGGCGTCGAATCGAAGGTCGAGCAGTATTTGAAGTAGATCTGCCCCGCGCCCTGCTCCAGAAGCCAGTCAAGCGCCTCGAGCGACTGGCGGACCGCATCCGCCACCGGAATCGTGCGCGACTTGAGCGCCACCACCCCCGCTTCCACGGAGGGATCGGCAGGGCCGTTCGGCACACCACAATACTGGATGGTCTTCATACCGCTTCTGGCCAGCATGTTGGCGAGATCGGAAGAGCCTGTAAAATCGTCCCCAATACAGCCGAGCAACATTCGCACCTCCTCCTTCGCGCATGCATCACGGCTTAATGCGACAACGTATCCATAAAAGTCAATGCAGATGAATGGGAGAGGTTCTGCGCGAATTCTGGACAAAGAAGGTCCGGGAAAATCTCACGAAACCGTGCTTTTTCTATTTGTTTTTCCTGATAAAATCAGCGCGAAGGAATCCGGCTTCGGCAACTCTCGAAATTCGGCGCAGTCTTGATTTTTGTGTATACATTGATTGGCAAGAGGCTAGAATAGGCGCGCAATCGAATATCCGGAGACGACATGAGCAACAATCCCAAAGCCTCTTCCCTGCGCTCACGCGCGTGGTTCGACAATGCGGGCAATCCGGATATGACAGCGCTTTATCTGGAGCGCTACCTGAATTTCGGATTGTCGCAGGAAGAACTGCAATCCGGCAAGCCCATCATCGGAATTGCCCAAACCGGCTCCGATCTTTCGCCCTGCAACCGGCACCACCTGGAACTGGCGAAGCGCGTGCGCGAAGGCATTCGCGAGGCCGGCGGCATCGCCATCGAGTTTCCCGTTCACCCGATCCAGGAAACCGGCAAGCGCCCGACAGCGTCTCTCGACCGCAATCTCGCCTATCTCAGCCTCGTGGAAGTGCTTTACGGCTATCCGCTCGATGGCGTCGTGCTCACCGTCGGCTGCGACAAGACCACGCCGGCGCTACTCATGGCGGCAGCCACGGTCAACATCCCGGCCATCGCGCTTTCGGTGGGCCCGATGCTCAATGGCTGGTTCCGGGGTGAGCGCACGGGTTCGGGCACCATCGTCTGGAAGGCACGCGAGATGATGGCTGCCGGCGAGATCGACTATGAGGGTTTCGTGCGGCTCGTCGCCTCCTCCGCGCCGTCCACCGGCTATTGCAACACGATGGGAACGGCCACCACGATGAACTCGCTGGCCGAAGCGCTCGGCATGCAGTTGCCCGGTTCCGCAGCCATCCCCGCGCCCTATCGCGACCGGCAGGAAATGGCGTATCGCACCGGCCTTCGCATCGTCGACATGGTTCATGAAGACATCAAGCCGAGCGACGTGATGACCCGCGAAGCCTTCATCAATGCGATCCGCGTCAACTCCGCCATAGGCGGCTCCACCAACGCCCCCATCCACCTGACGGCTGTCGCCCGCCACCTGGGCGTTGAACTGTCCATCGACGACTGGCAGACCTATGGCGAGAGCGTGCCTCTCCTGGTGAACCTCCAGCCTGCAGGCGAATATCTGGGCGAGGACTATTACCATGCCGGCGGTGTGCCGGCGGTTGTCAATCAGCTCATGTCGGTCGGGCTCATCAACGAGGATGTCCTGACGGTCAACGGCAAAAGCATTGGCGAGAACTGCCGCGATGCCGCCATCGCTGACGAGAAGGTGATCCGTCCCTTCGCCAACCCTCTCAAGGAGAATGCAGGCTTCCGGGTTCTGAAAGGCAATCTGTTCGATTCCGCCATCATGAAACTCTCGGTCGTCTCCGACGAGTTCCGGAACCGCTATCTTTCCAACCCCGACGATCCCATGGCCTTCGAGGGTCGCGCCATCGTGTTCGACGGGCCGGAGGATTATCACGCGCGCATCGACGATCCGGCACTCGCCATCGATGAGAAGAGCATCCTTTTCATGCGCGGCGCGGGACCCATCGGCTATCCGGGCGCGGCGGAAGTGGTGAACATGCGCGCGCCCGATTACCTCATCAAGCGCGGCATCACCTCTCTGCCCTGCATCGGCGATGGTCGCCAGTCCGGCACATCGGGCTCGCCGTCCATCCTCAACGCCTCGCCGGAAGCGGCCGCCAATGGCGGACTTGCGATTCTCAAAACCGGTGACCGCGTGCGCATCGACCTCAACAAGTGCACGGCAAACATTCTCACCTCCGATGAGGAACTGAACCGGCGCCGTGAGGAACTGGAGAAGGCCGGGGGATATGCCTATCCCGCGCACCAGACGCCCTGGCAGGAAATCCAGCGCGGCATGGTCGCCCAGCTCGAAGCCGGCATGGTGCTGGAACCCGCCGTCAATTACCAGCGGCTCGCACAGGGCGGAAAGGACGGCAACATGCCGCCAGTCCCGCGCGACAACCACTGAAGCAGACCGTCGAAAACACGCCACAGGGAGGAGGAACCCGCATGCGCATCCTGATTATCGGAGCCGCCGGCATGGTCGGTCGCCGGCTGGCCGAAAAGCTGCTCTCCGATGGCAAGCTCGGCAGCGAACGCATAGAAACCATTCACGCATTCGATGTGGTCGAAGCTCCGCTCGCCCCGGCAAATGGCATTCAGATCGAGGCGCAGGCCGGCGATATCGCGGATGCAAAAACCGTCGAGGGGCTGATCGCGCAAAAGCCCGATGTCATCTTTCATCTGGCGGCCATCGTTTCCGGCGAGGCCGAGGTCGCGTTCCAGAAGGGCTACGGCATCAACATGGATGGCACGCGCCATCTGCTTGAAGCCATCCGCCTTCGGGGCGAAAATGGAGGAGGCTCCTACCGGCCCCGCCTCGTCTTCACCTCTTCCATCGCGGTCTTCGGCGCACCCTTCCCCGACAAGATCGACGACGAGTTCTTCCGGGCCCCGCTCACCAGCTATGGAACGCAGAAGGCGATTGGCGAGCTTCTATTGGCCGACTATACGCGAAAGGGTTTCATAGACGGGATCGGCATTCGCCTGCCCACGATTGTCGTTCGGCCCGGCAAGCCCAACAAGGCTGCGTCCGGCTTCTTCTCCGGCATCATCCGCGAGCCGCTCGCCGGGCAGGATGCCATCCTGCCGGTCCCGGACGATGTGCGCCACTGGGTGGCGAGCCCTGATGCTGCGGTGGGTTTCCTGCTGCATGCCGGCACCATGGACCTTGCGCAGCTCGGAGACCGGCGTTGCCTCACCATGCCCGGTCTCTCCGTCACCATTGCGGAGATGATAGAGGCCCTCGCACGCGTTGCCGGCCATGACGTCGTGGCCCATATAAAGCGCAGGCACGATCCGCAGATCGCCGCGATCGTGGATGGCTGGCCGCGTGATTTCATCGCCCGGCGCGCGCAGGAAGCCGGTTTCACGGCCGACCGGGATTTCGATTCCATCATACGCGCGCACATCGCTGACGAAGAGGCACGCAAATAAAGGGGTTGAAGCGGCCGAGGACCATTGACCGACGACATCCTTGCCTGTGAAGAACCGGTATGACGACGCCCATGCGCTTGGACATGACAGTGGATATCTGCCAACCATCGTCGGTAGGGCTGAACCGCACCGGGCAAAAATGGAGGGGGTGCTGAGCACGAGCGAGCGCAGAAAGGTCGGAACCGCAGGACGGAAACCGGCAAGCAGGAGCGCCGATGCGCAGGCGGCGTCACGCCCCCGCCCGAGCCTGCAGGGCATCGCCAAGATGCCGGCACGCGACCGGGCGTATCACGAGCTCAAGTTCCGCATTCTGGAAGGGCGGCTGCCGCCCGGCACCACACTTCTGGAAACCGAGGTTGCGAGCCTTCTTTCGCTCAGCCGGACACCCGTGCGCGAAGCGCTGATACGGCTTGAGGAAGAAGGGCTTGTGGATGTGCGGCCGCGCCATGGCATCACCGTCAAGTCGCTGTCGGTCGAAGAGATCGAACAGATCTACCAGGTCTTTTCGACCCTCGAGGTCAAGGCGGCGCAGCTTACAGCGCGACGCGGCATCACGGCGGCCGACCATGAGCGCCTCGACGGCATCCTCACGCAGATGGAACGCGCCTCAAAGCGAGGCGACATTGAAGCCTGGTCCGAGCTGGATGACGAGTTTCATTCCGAACTGGTCGGCCTTTGCGGCAACCCGCGCCTGCAGGCCATGCTGCGGCAGCTCTGGGACCTGCAATACCACGCCCGTCGCGCGATCATAAAACTGCGTCCCCTGCCGATTGTTTCAGACCGGGAACACCGCGCAATCCTTGCCGCCATCGCGGCGGGAAACGAAGAGGAGGCAACCCGCCTCCATCAGCAGCACCGCGATCGCGCCGACGAGCAGCTCGTCTCCCTCCTGCGCCGGCAGGCGACATTCCCGCTGAGCCAATAGGGCATTTTTGCAGTCAGGTGGAGCCACGCGACAGCCGCACCAGCACCGGATAACAATGTATACATTGTCCTTTTGCCGCGTCTGTGCGATGACAGCGAACGGAACAGAATGAGGAGGGGCCGTTCATGAACCAGATCGATCTTGCCGGACGGAGGGCGATCATCACAGGCGGGGCGCAGGGCATCGGGCTCGCAACCGCGGAGCGTTTCATTGCAAGCGGCGCAGAGGTCGTTCTTTGGGACATCAATGCCGCGAACCTCGACAGGGCAACAGACGCGCTGGGAGGCAGTGCATCTGGCCGTGTGGTGGAACTCACCGACGAAAGTGCCGTAAACGACGCCGCACGGGAAGCCGGCGCGATCGACATTCTCGTCAACAATGCAGGCATCACCGGCGGCAATGGCAAGACCTGGAACTGGCGCCGGATGTCTGGCGCCGCACGGTCGAGGTCAATCTCGTCGCCCCCTATCTCACCTGCCGCGCACTCGTGCCAGGCATGATCGAACGCGGCTACGGGCGCATCGTCAACATTGCTTCCATAGCCGGCAAAGAAGGCAATCCCAACGCCTCGCACTACTCCGCCTCCAAGGCCGGCCTGATCGGGCTGACCAAATCGCTCGGCAAGGAGCTCGCCAAAACCGGCGTCATCGTCAACTGCCTTACCCCGGCGGCGGCCCGCACCCCGATCTTCGACCAGATGAGCCAGGAACACATCGACTACATGCTGTCGAAAATTCCGCTCGAGCGCTTTCTCGAACCGGCCGAGGCGGCTGCCATGATCGCGTGGCTCGCCTCGCAGGAATGCTCCTTCACGACAGGCGGTGTGTTCGACATTTCAGGCGGCCGCGCCGTCTACTGATCAAGGCAAGTACAGAGGAATACCGATATGAAACTGTTGCGTTACGGTCCGGCGGGTCGGGAAAAACCGGGCATGCTCGCTGCCGATGGCACCCTGCGCGATCTTTCCGGCGTCGTTGACGATATTGCCGGCGACGTCATTTCGCCGGCGGGCCTCGACAGGCTGCGCGCCATCGATCCGCAGACCCTTCCGGCCGTCGATGGAAATCCCCGCCTCGGCCCCTGTGTCGCGGGCCTTCAGAAGATCATCTGCATTGGCCTCAACTACTCCGACCATGCCGCCGAAACCGGCGCCGAACCGCCGGAAGAACCCATCGTTTTCGCCAAGGCGTTGAATGCCCTCTGCGGCCCGAACGACGATGTCGAACTCCCGCGTGGTTCAAAGGCGCTCGACTGGGAGGTTGAACTCGCCGTCATCATCGGCTCGAAGACCAAATATGTCAGCGAAGCCGACGCGATGGATCATGTCGCGGGCTTCGCCATCATGAACGATGTTTCCGAGCGCGACTTCCAGACAAAGCGCTCTGGACAGTGGACCAAGGGCAAAAGCCACGACACGTTCGGCCCGCTCGGCCCCTGGCTCGTCACCCGCGATGAAGTGGCCGACCCGCACAATCTGGGCATGTGGCTCGACGTCAATGGCGAGCGTCGCCAGACCGGAAACTCAAACACGCTGATCTTCAACGTGCCGCATGTCGTTTCCTACCTCTCGCAGTTCATGACGCTGATGCCCGGTGACGTGATCTCCACCGGCACACCGCCCGGCGTCGGCATGGGCATGAAACCGCCTCAATATCTCAAGGCTGGCGATGTCATGACGCTCTCCATCGCCGGACTTGGCGAACAGCGCCAGACCGTCGTTCAGGCCTGAACCGAAAAACTGGAGCCCGCCATGAGCATCAAAAACGTCACCGTCATCGGCACCGGCATCATGGGTGCTCCCATGGCACGAAACATTGCCAGGGCGGGTTTCAGTCTCACCGTGTGGAACCGCACGCGCGCCAAGGCGGAGGCCCTTTCAGACGTTGCAACCGTCGTTGATGATCCCCGCTCAGCCGTCGCCAGCGCCGATGCCGTCGTGACAATGGTCGACAATTCACCCATCGTCACCCAGATCTATTTCGGTGAGAACGGCATCGTGGAAGCCGCACCGAAGGGCGCGCTTTTCATCGACATGTCGTCAATCCAGCCTGCGGTCGCGCGCGACCACGCCGATGCACTTTCAAAGACGGGGCACCGGCATCTCGACGCGCCGGTGTCGGGCGGCGAGAAAGGCGCGATCGAGGCAACGCTCGCCATCATGGCCGGCGGCGAAGCTTCCGATTTCGCAGAAGCCGAGACGCTTCTGTCCGCCATGGGTCGCGCGACCCATGTGGGCGTTCATGGTGCGGGTCAGGTCGCCAAGCTCGCCAATCAGGTGATCGTCGCCGTGACCATCGGTGCGGTTTCGGAGGCGATGCTTCTGGCGCAGGAAGGCGGCTGCGACCCGGCCGCACTGCGCGATGCGCTGATGGGCGGGTTTGCCACCTCACGCATTCTGGAGCTGCACGGCGAACGGATGGTCGAACGCAATTTCGTGCCCGGCGGCCCGCTTGAACTGCAGCTCAAGGATCTGGAGAATGCGCTTGAAGTCGCCCGCAGTGCCGGGCTCTCGCTTCCCTTGACGGAAAAAACCCGCGACGCATTCCACACGCTGGCCCATGAGATGAAGATGGGCCGCCACGATCACGCTGCCTATCTTCTCTGGCTCGAAGCCATCAATTCCGGCAAGCGGCTGGGCACGGGTGAAACCAGCGCCCCGCCGCTCAAGGCATGACGATCAGGCGCTGTGCGCTGCGGAAGCTGGCTTCTCGGACACCGGGAAGATCACGTCATATGCCCAGTTAAACACGAAGGCGTATACCAGGTAGAACACCGCGAAAGACGCGTTGACGAACAATGCGTCCAGCACCGGAACACCGAGGAACAATGCCGTGGTGGGCATGAGGGCCATCAGAAGCCCGCCTTCAAACAGAAGCGCGTGGACGACACGAACGGGCACGGATTTGCGTACACTGCCGGTGAGCCTTCGCAGGGCGTGATCGAAGCCGAGATTGTAAACATAGTTCCACAGTGTGGCGATCGTGGCGCTCACAATGACAACGACACCCATGTCGAACATGGGCTTGCCGAACAACCATGAAGCGGCCGGTGTAACGATTAGAAGGGCAATCAGCTCGAAGCTGATGGCATGGCGAATACGATCTGCAGCGGTGCGCATACTGCTCCCCATCTGGTCCTCGGGCCGTCCCGACATGATTCCCTGAATGGGGGAGGTCGTCCTCGCTTTCGAGCGGAATATAGGTGCACTCGGGGATCATGCAAGAGTGATTTTTGACACTCTCAGACGTCTACTCTTCGGGATTCTTGCCCGGCAGCGTGATACCGGGAAACATCTTGATGACGGCGCTGTCATCCCATCGTCCGTAGCCGGCCATGCTTGCCGAGGCGAACATCGTATAGGCGGTGGAGGCAAGCGGCAGCGGAAACCCGAGCGCTCTCCCAGCGTCCGTGACGAGCCCCAGATCCTTTACAAAAATATCGACCGTGGATCGTGGCGTGTAGTCCCCGTCCACCACATGGCGCATACGGTTCTCGAACATCCAGGAATTGCCGGCAGCATTGGTGACCACCTCATACATGGTCTCGAGCGGGATGCCTGCCCGTGAGGCGAGAGCCATGGCTTCAGCGCCGGCAGCGATATGAACGCCTGCAAGAAGCTGGTGGATGACCTTGACGGCCGCGCCATCGCCTATCCGGTCGGAAATGCGGAAAACCCGCTCGGCGATGGCTTCAAGCACCGGTGCGAGCCTGTCGAATGCAGCCTCCGACCCTGCCGCCATCACGGTCATCGCGCCCTCACGCGCCTTGGCCGGCCCACCCGAAACCGGTGCATCGAGCATCATGTGCCCCGCCTGCTCCAGGTCCGTGCCAAAACGGCGCGCATCGTCCGCCGAGACCGTCGAAGAGATCATGACAGGCGTTCCCGCCGGCAACTTTCCGGCTATGCCCGCCTCTCCGAAGAGAACGCTTTCCACCTGCTCGGCATTGACGGTGAGGATCAGCACGGCCTCGACACGACAGGCAAAATCGAGCCCCCGCGGCCCGGTCTCCCTGGCCCCCGCATAGCGAAGTTCCGCACGGGCCTCACAGCGCGGGTCCACTCCGAAAACCTCGTGCCCGGCACGCACAAGTGAAAGAGCCGCCCCCATTCCCATCGACCCGAGGCCGACCACCATCACCCGCATCGCTCACTCCCAAAAGACCGGAATTATCATTCCTTCACTGCACCCGTCATGGACGAGACGTAGTAATCGACGAAGAAGGAATAGAGGATAACCACGGGCAGGGAGCCAAGCAACGCGCCCGACATCAGCGCCCCCCATTCATAAATGTCGCCGCGCACCAGCTCCGTCAGCACACCGACAGGCACCGTCTTGTTTTCCGACGAGGAGATGAAGGTCAGCGCATAGATGAACTCGTTCCAGGACAGCGTGAACGCGAAGATACCGGCCGAGATGAGACCGGGCACGGCCAGAGGCAGGATAACCTTGGTGAGGATCTGCCAGCGTGTCGCCCCGTCCACCAGCGCGCTTTCTTCCAGCTCGAAGGGAATGCTGCGGAAATACCCCATCAGAAGCCAGGTGCAGAACGGGATCAGAAAGGTCGGATAGGTGAGGATCAGCGCAAGACGTGAATCGAAAATGCCCACTTTGAACACGATGAAAGCCAGCGGAATGAACAGGATGGATGGCGGCACGAGATAAGCGAGAAAGATCATCAACCCCGTCACCCGCGCGCCCGTGAACCGCACGCGTTCGATTGCATAGGCAGCAAAAACCGACGCTGCGAGCGAGATGAAGGTCGAGGCAAAGGACACCAGCATCGTGTTCCACAGCCAGCCCGGATAAGACGTCTCGAACAGCAGGAATTTCACATGTTCGAGCGTCGGCTCGATCACCCAGAAGGGGCTGTAGTTTTTGTAATCCGTGAGCTGGTAATCCGGTTTGATGGCGGTGATCGCCATCCAGTAGAACGGAAACAGCAGCACGAAAACGAACACCGCGAGCGGCAGATAGACCGTCACGATGCGCCGCGGCAGCGTGTTGAACTGCTCCATGCCTTCCGAATCGTCGTGAAGGCCGGCCTGTTTTGTGTTCTGGATGATCTCGCTCATGGCCGTCCTCCTCAGTCGCCGCCGCCCTGCTGCCATTTGCGGCGCTGCAATCCGAAGAAGGAGAACAGGATCGCCGCCAGCAGGAATGGGATCATCGCCACGGCAATCGCCGCACCCTCACCCAGTTGCCCGCCGGGAATGGCGCGCTGGAAGGAAAGCGTTGCCATCAGATGGGTGGCGTTAACCGGCCCGCCGCGCGTCAGCACATAGATGAGCTGAAAGTCAGTGAAGGTGAACAGCACTGAAAACGTCATCACCACGGCAATGATCGGCGTCAGAAGCGGCAGCGTAATCTTGGTAAAGCGCTGCCACGAGGTCGCGCCATCCAGTGCCGCCGCCTCATTGAGCGATTGCGGAATGGTCTGCAGCCCGGCCAGCAGCGAAATCGCCACAAAGGGGATGCCCCGCCAGACGTTGGCGGCGATCACGGAAGCCCGTGCCGTGTTCGGGTCGCCAAGAAAATTGATCGGCTCGCTGATGACACCGAGATTCATCAGCACATAGGAAATGATCGAAAACTGGGAATCGTAGATCCACCAGAAAGCCAGCGCCGAAAGCACGGTCGGCACCACCCAGGCAGAAGGATGATCGCGCGAAAAAACGTCTTGAACGGCAAATGCTGGTTCAGGATCAACGCCAGCCAGAGCCCCAGCACGAACTTCAATACCGAAGCCACCACGGTGTAGAGCATCGTGTTGAAAACGGAGAGCCAGAACACCGGATCGTCGAACAGCCAGATATAGTTTTCGAGCCCGACGAAAATGCCCTCGCGTCCGATCCGCGCATCCGTGAAACCGAGCCACACGCCCAGCCCCAGCGGATAGGTGAGAAAGCACAGAAGAAACACCGCTGCCGGAAGCATGAACAGAATGCCGAGCCCGTTGCGGCTTTCCAGAAGCCATCCCAGGATCGAAAAGGAACGCGCGGGCCTGGCCTGCATGGATCATCCTGCCTTTCTTGATACTGACCTGCATGAAGGAGCGGCGCCGACGGTCAGCCGGCGCCGCCTGTCCATCAGCGGTAGTAGCGCGCGATGCGCCGCTCCGCGTTGGCAATGGCCTCTTCAGGCGTGCGTTGTCCGGTCACCGCTTCGGCAAACATGTCGACCAGCACATAGTCGGCCATGACGCCTGCCGATGCCGGTCCGAGCGGGCCTGCATAGCCATTGGGCCGCAGCGAAGCCGAAGCCTTGGCATAGGGCGCGTGAACCGGGTTCGAGGTCCACACCGGGTTGTTCTCGAAGCCCTTCAGAGCCTGACAGCAATAGGCGCTCGCACCTTCCAGCCACGCATTCATGCGGTCGGCTGATACATGAAGGCGAGATAGGCCTTGGCCGCCTGCGGGTATTTGCAGTGATTGAAGATCGAGAGCGTCGAGGTCTGGTGCAGTTCCACCGATTTGCCCACCGGCCCGACCGGCAGATTGGTGGTGCGGATGTCCTCGGCGATTTCCTTTAAGGCCTCATCCTTGGTCGCCGCATAGTAAAGCGAAACACCGTTCGCTGTCAGCGACACCTCACCGGCGAGGAAGGCGCGGTTGTTGTTGATGTCGAGCCAGCTTTCCGTTCCGGGAATGAAGGTCTCGTAGAGCGCCTTCGCATAGTCGATGGCCGCTTTCGTCTCGGGGCTGTTGATCGCCACTGCACCGCTTTCGTCCACCGTCATGCCGCCATGGCTCCACAGAAGCCAGTGGGCATAATTGTTGCCGTCACCAACCGCCTTGCCATGCGGGAAACCGGCCGGTGTGCCATTGGCCTTCATCGCCTTGCACAGTTCGAGGAAGCCGGCCGTATCCTGCGGGAACTCGCTGAAACCTGCCGCCTTCATGTGGCTGTCGCGATAGCAGACGGCGTTGCCGATGGCGCAGAGCGGGATGGCGATGAACTTGTCGCCCTGCCGGGCATAGCCCTCAAGCCCTTCATACCAGCCGCCATGCTCCTCGCCGAGCGCGTTGGCCAGATCCGTCACATCCACCAGCTTGTCGGGATACTGAAAGGGATCGTCGAACCAGCTCATCACCATGTCCGGGCCAGACCCGACATTGGCCGCCACCGCCGCTTTCGGGCGCACGTCCTCCCAGCTTTCCTGGTCGATGCGAACCTCCACGCCCGTGGCCTCGGTGAAGGCGGCCGTGTTGGCGTTCCAGGCTTCCTCTTCGCCTGTCACAAAAGGCACCCAGCGCAGAAGGCGCAGGGTGGCACCCTCCTCCGGTGTGAACATCGATGCCGTTGCCTGCGCCAGCGCATGCCGCGTTCCCAGCGTTCCCGCCAGAAGGCCACCGGCGGCGAGACCCGCCGTGCCTGAAAGAAATCTCCTGCGATTGATCGTCATTGCACGTCTCCTCCTCAAATCTGCGGGCATCCTCCCGATGCCGCAAAGCGGTTGACTGCCGCATTAACGCCGGGCGCTGAAACGCCCCGTCCTGACGCCGCCCTCCCCGGCAGCGCCAATCCGATCATGCCGAGAGCCTTTGTCCTCCCTCCGCATCAAAGAGATGGATTGCCTCCGGATCGATGGAGACCTTCAGTTCGTCACCCGGCCCGGCCTTGATGCGCTCGCGGAAAACGCAGGTCATCTCATTGCCGTCGAGCTCGGCGACGACATGGGTTTCAGACCCTGTCGGCTCCACCACCTTCACCCGCAGGGCGACATCACCACGCAGATGGATTGCCTCGGGCCTGATCCCGCAGATGAGCTTTTGACCGGGCTTTGCCGTTCCGGCATTGGCAACCGCAATGCGTTGCCCCTGCCCTGTCACGAAAATGCCGGGCTCACCCTCGGCCAGCATGCCCGGTGTCATGTTCATCGCCGGCGATCCGATGAACCTGCGACAAAAAGATTGGCCGGGCGATCATAGAGCTCCAGCGGTTCGCCGACCTGCTCGACAATGCCGTCATGCATGACCACGATCTTGTCGGCCATGGTCATGGCCTCGATCTGGTCATGGGTCACATAGACTGTCGTGGTCTTCAGCCGCTGATGCAGGTTCTTGATTTCCGAGCGCATGGAAACGCGTAGCTTCGCATCCAGATTCGAGAGCGGTTCGTCGAAGAGAAACACCTGCGGGTTGCGCACGATTGCGCGCCCCATGGCGACGCGCTGGCGCTGGCCGCCGGAAAGCTGGCGCGGATAGCGGTCAAGCAGATGCGTCAGGCCAAGAATTTCCGCCGCCGGCCGAACCTTCGCCTCGATATCGCTCTTGGACGCCCCCTTGAGCATGAGCGAGAAACCCATGTTCTCGGCCACGGTAATGTGCGGATAAAGCGCATAATTCTGGAACACCATCGCAATATCGCGCTCCTTGGGCGGAAGCGCGTTGACCACCCGGTCGCCGATCACGATGTCTCCGGAGCTGATGTGCTCCAGCCCTGCCAGCATGCGCAGCAGGGTCGATTTCCCACAGCCGGACGGCCCGACCAGAACGACGAACTGCCCCTCCTCGATATCCACCGAAACGCCATGCAGAACTTCCACCTGCCCGAACGCCTTGCGGACATCGCGAAACTTCACTGTGGCCATTAAGGCTCCTCCCTCCTTAATGTATTCATTGTTGCATAGTGGCTTCAATCCGAATGGAGCGCAACATGCAAAACAAGGAACATCAGGAAGTTTGTAAAATCCGGCACCTCCTCAATAACGTATGCATCGTGAAGCGACCGGACAAACAGATGACGGCGCGGTGCTTTACGCATCGCGCCGTGCGAATGGATTCAGGTCGTGAAGGGCAATGAAAACGCCTGCCGCGCCGGGTGCGGGCACCCGGCGGCGAACTGCCTCAGGCGAGGCCGGTAATCATCGATACGATCTCGTTCTTGTCTGTTTTCGCGGTTTCGCGCACGCCGATCTGATTGCCGCGGCGCAAGACGCAGATCCTGTCCGAGAGGCGGAAAACCTGGTCGAGGCTGTGGCTGATGATGAGGATCGCCAGATTGCGGGCCTTGAGCGACTGGACGATTTCCTCGACCTTGGCCGTTTCGGCAACGCCGAGCGCGGCGGTCGGCTCGTCGAGCAGGATCAGCTTGGTGGCCCAGTGTGTCGCCCGCGCAATCGCGACACCCTGCCGCTGCCCGCCCGAAAGATCGCGGATCATCGCATTGGCCGATGGAATCCGGACGTCCAGTTCGTCAACAAGCGCCTGCGTTTCCTGCATCATCGCGCGGCGGTCGAGCATGCCGAAAGGCTTTCGCACCTTCTCGCGCCCGAGAAAGAGGTTCATGTAAACGGGCTGAAGATCGGCCAGCGCCAGATCCTGATAGACCACCTCGATGCCGCTGGAGCGCGCCATGCTGGCATCGGAGAAGCTGACCGCCTCGCCATCGAGCCGGATGGTGCCCGAGGTCGGGGCATGCACGCCGGAGATGATCTTGATCAACGTCGACTTGCCGGCACCGTTGTCGCCGACCAGCGCAACGATTTCACCGGCCTTCAGGTCGAGCGAGAAATCCTGAATGGCGACAACCCCGCCAAACGCCTTGTGAATGTTCTTCAATTCGAGAACGGGGCTGGTGATGGTTTCCGAATTCGCTGACATAGCTTACCTCAGCTCCGGCCAGTCTTGTGCAACCCCGAACGGGTTCTCGATGGTCACCACTTTGGGATCGCCGCTGGAAACGCCGGAAATTCCCACTGTGTAGGCACGGGTGACGAAGGCCTGCCCCCGGAAACCGAAGACGACACTGTCGCCCGCCCTGGGCTTAACCGCGCCGGTCGTATCGATCATGCCGTAATAGTCGATTGCCGAAGGTGGCGGAATTTCCACGCTGGCCATCGCCTGCGCCGAAGCCGTCGGCGTATCGGACACGATTGCCTGAACATCGTAATCCGGGAAGACCGGATCGATATAAAGGCCGCCGCCGAAACAGTAGGCGCGCTGCTGGTGAAGATGCGAAACCTCCGAGAGGTAGAGCACAGCGGGACGCTCCGGCAGGTCCTCAATGGCGTGAAGGGGCGTCGTTCCGTGCAGGCCGTTGCCCGGCTCACACTGCGTTGCGCCCGCCTCGGCCAGCGTGTCGAGCACGATTGACGAAGTGGTGCCCGGCGCGTTCACCTCCACATCGGTGCGACCGGCCTTCGCCAGCGCTTCGGCGGCACGGGCGAGAGTCGAGAGGTTGTGCGTGGGCAGAACCTTCTTTTTTTCCTGATCGTAAAGCAGCGCCGGGAATGTGGTGAGACCCGCGAACCGCGCGCCATCCAGCCCGTCGATCATCGCCGCCACATCGGCGATGTCCTCCGCGGGAAAACCGCCCTCATGCCCGCGATAGAACGTGTCCTTCTCCGTGTGGATCCGCGCGAGGAGAGACTGCGTGCGCCCGGCTAGCTTTGCCGCGTGGGCGGCCTCCTGCGCCTTCTCCCTGCTGAAAACGGTCCAGAAATCAGGCGCCAGACGCGATGCGGCCATCGGCGCCTCACGACGCGGCACCTGCACCAGATGGCCGAGGTGCCCGGTCTTGAGGCCTGCACGATCGCAGGCCACCGCGCAGGCCATGTCCACGGCCACGGAACGGTCGATGCCGCCGCGCATCACCGCCTGACAGAAGCCGCTGTTCCGCCCCACCTGCTTGGTCATGGCGAACACTTTCAGGCCATGCCTGTCGGCAGCGGTGCGGAAATGCCGGGCATTTTCCTCGACCGCGTCCAGATCGAGCAGATAGGCATTGGCGGGCACCCTGCCCTCCTGATGCAGGCGGATTGCCGCTTCGATGAATGCGGGATTGCGGCGTCTAAGAACATCGAGAAACATCGGACTTCTCCAGAATTCGGATCAGGCGCGTGTGGTGTCGCGCAGGGAAATGGCAACGGCCAGAAGGATGATGAGCCCGCGCACGATCATCTGATCGGAGACCGAGAGCCCCATCAGGATCAGCCCGTTGTTCAGCATGCCCATGAGAAGCGAGCCCACCAGCGCGCCGATCACGGAGCCCTTGCCGCCGTTCAGCGCCGTGCCGCCGACGATCACGGCCGCGATCACGGTCATCAGGTCGCTTTCGCCGAGCGTGTATTTTGCCGCCTGCAGCCGCCCGGCATAGAGCAGCCCGGCAAGCCCGGCACAGCCGCCGCTTATCATCAGCACCGCAAGACGGAGGCGTGGAACCTTGATGCCGGAAACCTGCGCGGCGCGCGCATTGTCACCGGTCGCGATCACATGCGCACCGAACCGGCTTTCCCGGTAGACCAGATGGCCGACGATCACGGCGGCAAGCGTCCACAGTACAAGCGAGGGGATGCCGAAGAACGAGCCCGAACCGAAGAAGCCGGTGAACGTGTCGCTCAGAACCGGAATGGAGCGCAAATCCGTCATGGACCGTGCCACACCAGCAAAAAGCCCCATCGTGGCGAGTGTCACAAGAAAGGATGGCAAGCGCAGATAAGCCACCATCACCCCGTTGATCCAGCCAATGGCGAGACCCGCGCCAAGCCCGGCAAGAATGCCGAACAGCATGGAATGCTCCTGCATCACCACAGCGGCCGCAAGGGCTGAGACGGCAACAATGGAGCCGAAGGAAAGATCGATCTCGCCCGCCGATAGAACGAAGACGAGGCCGATGGCCATGATCGTCGCCGGTGCGGTCTGGAGCACGATGTTCGAAAGGTTCCTGGTGGTCAGGAAGCCGTCATCCGCGAGCGTGATGGCGAAGAAGAGAAAGATCGCGATGAAGCCCAGATAGATGACGCTGCCCTGCAGATCGAACTTTCTGGCTATCGCGGATGTGCGCTTGAACATGTGACATCTCTGAAAGAACTGAACGGGTTGGCAGGCCGTGGGTTCAGGATCCCACCACGGCCTGCCGGAGTTGCTATTGGGCCGCGGCCTTGACGCTTTCCGGCGGCTGCCGGTTCATCGACTGCATCCAGCCGTCGACAACATTGTCGGAGCCGACACTCAGCGCATCGACGACGAGGAAAGGCTCCACCGCCTTGTCGAGCAGGCCGGCGGCGGCGGCCCGCGCCGCCGTGACACCGATCTGATACGCCTCGTCGGCGACGATGGCGGCAATGTTGCCACCCTTCAGCATGTCGAGCGCGGCAGGCTCGTTCAGATCGATCGTCACCACCTTGGTCCGGTCGTTGGACTGCTGGCGGAGAACGGAGAGCACGCCCAGAGCCGGCTCGGCCCATGGAGTATAGATGCCGTCGAGGTCAGGATTGCGCGAAAGCATGGCGCTTGCAATGTCCTCGGCATTGGCCGGATCGGTCATGCCGGATTCGATAACGATCTCGATTTCGGGATACTCGTTTTCGATGGTCCATTTGAACGCACCGTCGCGCTGGTTGGTGACGGGAAAGTCGGCATCGTGGAACATATAGCCCACCTTGCCCTTGCCGCCGATGGCCTCGGCCAGCGCCACTGCCGCCTTGTTGCCGATCTGAAAGAGGTCGGCCGAAACCACGGTTGTGTAATCCTCACCATGGGTGAAGCCCTGAACCGCATTGTCGATGAAGACCAGTTCGACGCCCGCATCCCTGGCAACGCCATAGACGGACTTGGCCGTCGGCGGATCGATGGGCAGCGACACGATGATGGAAGGATTGCGCGCCATCACCGTTTCCACATCGGCCTTCTGGCGCGCGGTGTCGAAACCGGCATCGGTTTCCGCGACCACCTCGATGCCAAGCCGGGCGAATTCGTCCTTCGCACCCTGCGCGACGGCGTTCGACCAGTCATAGAGTTCGTGCCAGACGAGCGCGGCGGTGTGGCCGCCGGACTTGATGGTCTCGATATCCGCATCGCTGAGGGTGAGCGAAGCCGCCGGCGTGGGTGCCTCACCGTTCGGCCCGACCGTTGCGGGCTGTTCGGCAAAGGCCATCGCGGTTGTCGCTGCCAGAAGCGGGACCGCTGCAAAAAGAGCTTTGAGTTTCATATCGTTTCCTCCCGTTTCCCCGTTTGGCGGCCGCGCCCCGCGGCCGCCGCGCAGGCATTATTTCCCGGCCTGCATCACGCTTTTCGGTGCATCCACATGCAGCGACTGGTGCCAGGCCTCACTCACATTGTCGGCCGTCGCCGTCACCGCCGGCGCGACGATGAAGGGCGGCGTCTCTTCACCGATCAGGGCCAGTGCGCCGGTCGCCGCCATGGCGCGGCCAAGCTCATAGGCTTCGTCGGCAACGATGGCGGTCACATTGCCGCCACGCACCATGTCGAGCGCGACCGGCTCGCTCAGGTCCAGCGTGACCACCTTCGTGGTCTTGTTGCCATTGGCGCGCAGGGCGGCCAGAACACCTTCGGCAGGCCCTGCCCAGGTCACGAAGATGCCGCCGATATCCGGGTTCTTCAAAAGCATCGCATTGGCGATCTCTTCTGCCCGTGCGGGATCGCTGATGCCCTGTTCGGCAACGATCTTCATTTCCGGATAGTCGTTTTCGATGGTGCTCTTGAAAGCGTTGTCACGCTGGTTGGTCACGTAATAATCGGCATCGTGATAGACCCAGCCCACCGTGCCCTTGCTGCCCATGGCCTTTGCCAGCGCATCGGCGGCCTGCTTGCCCATCTGGAACAGATCGTCGGTGACAATCGCCGCATAGTCGGACCCGTGCTTGTAGTCTTTCGGCAGATTGGAAAGGAACACAAGCTTCACACCCTGCGCCTTCGCTTCCTCAAAGGCAGCTGCCGATGTCACCGGGTCGAGCGGCAGCGAAAGAATGATGTCCGGCTTCTTGGCCATGGCCGTTTCAATGTCGCTGCGCTGCTTGGCGGCGTCGAAACCGGCACTGGTGGTTGCCACCACTTCAATGCCAAGTCGCGCGAACTCATCGCTTGCGCCGGCCGTCACCGCATTCACGAAATCCGACTGGTCGTGCCACAAAAGGGCTGCGCGATGGCCGCCTGCCTTCAGGCCCTCGACCTTGTCGTCGGGAACCGAAATGTCGGCTGTGGGCGTAGCGGTCTCGCCCTGCGGACCAACGGTCTGCGCATAAGCGCCGCCCGTGATGAAAAGCGCGGAAAGCGATGCCGCGCGCAACAGATTGACTATCGACATGATTTTCTCCTCTTCCCCTTCTCTTTGCCCCTTGCGGGCGCTTATGCGTTTTCGATGCCGCAATAGCCGGCGATAAAGCTCGCGAAGCCGACAATGCCCGCGAAATATTCCTCAACGCTCACGCGCTCTTCGAATGTGTGGCAGTTGGAGATATCGCCCGGCGCGCAATAGACGGTCGGGCAACCGACCCGGTCGATCAGGAAAGGCGCTTCCGACCAGTAGGGAGCCCCGGTGATCGCGCCCCGGCCCGGCAGCGCTTTATTCATCGCTGCCGCCAGGGCCTGAATGTCCTGGCGTTCGGAATCGACTTCGGCAGGCGATCCGCCATGGCGATGATCGCGCCCCGCCGGATAGTCCATCGATACGGTCGTGCCCGTGCCGGAGACCGCCTCGTTGACGACGCTTTCAAGCTCGGCAACCGCATCGTCCAGCGCCTCACCGGGCAAAAGCTTGCGAATGAGCGAAATGCGGCATTCGCCAGGCACGGCTATGTAGCCGCCGCCATCAATGCCGGTCACAAGGGCAAAGGCCCGTCCGACAAGCGGGTGGCTGGCCCTTGCGGCAATCGCGTCCGAGTGGCGCCAGATCGCATCAAGAACACCGTGCATGGCCCTGAGCGCGTCGATGCCCTCTTCGGGAACACCGAAATAGGCCGACTTTCCGGTCACCGTGACATCCGCAATGAAAAAACCCATCTGGGCCGGAAAAACGGAGAGTTTCGTCGGCTCGACATAAACCGCGAAATCCGGCTTTGCGATCTCGCCGCGTTCGAAGCGCTGCGCCAGGTCCTTGATGCCGGCACTTACACCCGTTCCGGGCTCCCCGCTCTCCTCGTCACCGACGAAAGCGAAGGAGACGTCGCCCTTGAGTGCCAGTCCCGCTCGATCCAGCAGATTGAGCGCGCAAAGCGAGGCTGAGATACCAGCCTTCAGATCGCCGGAACCCCGGCCCCATATTTCACCGTCGATGACAGCGCCGGAGAACGGGTTTTCGCGCTCGGTGCCCTCCCAGTGCTCGGCCCAGCCGCGCACATGGACCGTATCGGTATGCCCGATGAAAAGGAGCCGCGGACCACCGCCCGCCCCTTTGCGCTCGCCCCAGACATTGGGACGGCCCGGCAGGAATTCGGCACTCTGCGGCGAGAGCCCGAGTTTCCGCATCTGCGTTTCAAGGAAGGAAACGAAGTTGGCCTCGTTGCCGGTCACGCTCTCCCGCGCTATCGCGCCCTTGAGAAGGTCCAGCGCGGAATCGGCATCGAGAGCGCTTTTCAGCCTGTCCTGCACGCTCCTGTCGCCCGTCATTGCGCCGCCTCCACCAGCTTGACCACCTTCGCCGGAGGCAGGCTGATCTCGGCTCCCGGCACACCGCCTGCGAAGAGCGTTGAATGAAGATGTGTGAGCCCCACGGCCGCGCCACCGACAATCGCAACACGCGACCCAAGCTCGGAAACATCGAGCTCCACCGGAGACGGAAAGCAGAGCGGCAGCAGGTCGCGCACACGCTCGACCAGCTCTCTGCGGCTGCCTATGGACCCTCCGAGCACGACCTTGCCGGGATTGGTGATGGCGCAGATCGCGGCGACGGCGCGCGCCACATAACGCGCCGTTTCGTCGAGAACCTGACGCGCGTGGACGTCACCCGCCCCAAGCGCATCGAAAATTCCCGGAACGTCGAGTTCATGGCCGGACAGCTCCCGATATCGCCGGCGGATGCCCACGGTTCCCGTCACCCGCTCCAGCGCACCCACCTTCAGCGATTCCGCTTCAAACGGATCGGTGCCAAACGGCAGAAAGCCAAGCTCACCCGCCGCGTTGCCGAAGCCGCGCACCAGGTCGCCACCGACCATCAGCCCCGCGCCAATACCCGTTCCGATGGCGATGTAGGCCAGATCGTCCACACCGGCGACACTGCCAATCCAGTGCTCACCGATGGCGGCAAGGTTGACGTCATTCTCCAGAACGATCTCGACCCCGAGTTCAGCGGCGAGCGCCGCACGCACATCGAGCGTCTCGAAACCCGTCACATTGGGTGACATCACAATGCGCCCGCGCTCCTGATCCGGCACGCCCGGGACACCGACAACGGCCATGCGGAGTCTCTCATAGGGGATATCGTTGTGCGCCGCAGCCTCGCGGCAAAGACGGGCAATCTGGCTGATCACATGAACACCGCCCCGTGCATCCGTCGGTTCGGTCACTTCCGCCAGGACCTGACAGGAAAGATCGGCAATCGCCGCGCGCACCTTGGTGCCACCAAGATCGACGGTGGCGATGCAGGCTGCGTCCGGGACGATCTCATAGGTGACGGCGCTTCGCCCCACATGCCCCTGGGTGCGCCCGGTCTCCCGGATCCACCCGTCCTCCTCGAGCTGACGGGCGATCTCGGAGATCGTCTGCTTGGAAAGACCTGTCTGCTTGGCAATGCTTGCGCGGGAGATCGGACCGCAATGAACGATCGCCTCCATGACCATGCAGAGAGAGAATTGACGGGAGATGCGCGGAGCTTCGTTCACAGCCATTTCTTTTAGTTCGTTCTGTTACCGAACTTATTACACCGTTTCGCATTTCAGTCAATCGCTCTCACGTCGGATTGGTGCTCGGCGTTTGGAGTTACGTCACCCGGCTAACAGCGGGCGCACTCGGAGTGCATTCGCAAAAATTATTATATTTCAATAAATTATCGATACTCTACCAGCGCTCGATGGCGCCTGGGATGTCTTCAAGGAGCCGCTCCTTGTTCAGAAGGCCGGCATCCTCCAGCTTCTCGAAATCAGGAAGATCTCGAAGCGTTTCAAACCCGAAATGGCCAAGAAAGGCCGATGTCGTCACATAGGTATAGGGCGCGCCCGGCTGCGGGCTGCGCGGACCGGAGGCGATGAACCCGGAACGGCGCAGCTTGCCGATCACGTCGCGCGAGATCTCGCGGGCAAAAAACCTCGACAGCTCGGCGCGCGTGATCGGCTGGAAATAGCCAATGGTCATCAGCACCAGCGCCTCGGCATCGCTCAGGCTCTCCCCGGCCTCGACAATGCCGAATGCCGTTCGTATCGCCTCGGCAAGGGACGGACGGGTCCGGTGCTGCCAGCCACCCGCCACACGCACCAGTTCATAAGGCCGGTCTGCAAGTTCTGCGCGGATGTCATCGATGATCAGATCGAGATTGCAGTCGCGCCCCACAACCCGAAGCAGTGTCTCGCGGCTGACCGGGTCCGGCGCCGCGAAGATCACCGCTTCCACACGCGCCATCCATTCGCGCCAGCGCAGGGCCGGCGGCAGATGCTCCAGTTCCCGATCGAACAGGGGACTGTCTGCATCCACATCACTCTTGTGCCGGCTGGCTTGCGGGCTCATCTCTCAGATTCCGTATCGGCGGCGACTGTTTCTTGTCGGGCGTCCGATGCCAGACAAAGGAAACATCCCGCGCACATCGCGCTGCCACCTGGCGGACCGTTCCACCCTCTGGCTCGTTGTGGCGCAGCTCGAATCATGTCTCCACCTTGATGAACCCTGCCGGCTCTTTCAACGGAAGAGCTTCCGCAACACTGCCCCATCGACAGGTTTTCGGTGTGCAGCGCAAATGCGACAGCGATGGCAGAAAGCGCATGAAGCAAAACCGTTCATTTTCGGATCATCAAATGTTGCCGCGCGATGACCAAATTGATTTTGCAGTTCGGCGCGAATGATCCTACACGCCACCGGACTGCATCGCGCCGGCTCCGGTCGGCGACACAGAATGCACCCAAAAGGCATCCCCAAAAGGCAACCCCCAGAGGCACCCCCCAGAGGGAACCTTGAGGCTCCCGAACTGGTCGGGCTGAACGAAAACCGGAGTCATTTCCGTTCGGGCAAACACTTTTCCTCCAGATAGCAGATTTTTGAAATCATGAATCGAACACGCGAACACTGGACCTCGAGAATGGGGTTCATTCTGGCTGCCGCCGGCTCGGCTGTCGGCCTGGGCAATGTCTGGCGCTTTCCCTATGTCACGGGGGAGAACGGCGGCGGGGCGTTTCTCCTGATCTATCTCGGCATCGTCTTTTCGATTGGCGTCTCGGTTCTTGTCGCGGAACTGATCATCGGCCGCTCAACGCAGCTCGATCCCGCAGGTGCGTTCAGAAAACTCGCCGGCGGCGCCTGGCCGATTGTCGGGTATATGAGCATTCTCACCGCATTCGTGATCCTGTCGTTCTACTGCGTGATCGCCGGATGGACCGTCGCTTACATGATCAAGTCGATCACCGGCTCGGTGCTGACTGCAAATGCGGAAGACATCGGCGGCGTGTTCGATGCTTTCATCACCGATCCGCTCGAACCGGTCTTATACACCGCACTTTTCATCGGGCTCACTGTCTTTGTCGCGCTTGGCGGCGTCGCCAGCGGCATCGAGCGTGCGGCGCGCATCCTCATGCCGGCGCTGTTCTTCATTCTCCTGGTCCTGGTCGCGCGCTCGGTCACCCTGGACGGTGCCGTCGAAGGCATCGCGTTCTTTCTGGAGCCCGATTTCTCAAAAGTGACGTGGGAGACCCTGCTGGCTGCCCTTGGGCAGGCCTTCTTCTCCCTCTCGCTCGGCATGGGGGCGATGATCACCTATGGCTCCTACATGCAGCGCCATGACGACATTGCCGGTTCGGCCCTCGCCGTTACGGTTCTGGACGCACTCGTCGCCGTGCTGTCGGGGCTGGTAATCCTGCCGGCGGTCTTTGCCTTCGGTGCCGCCCCGACCGCCGGGCCGGGCCTCACCTTCATTACCCTGCCATCGATCTTCGCGCAGATGCCCTTCGGCTTTCTTTTCGCCGCCCTTTTCTTCTTTCTGCTGGCCATCGCCGCGCTGACAAGCGCGGTCGCCCTTTTGGAGGTGGTCATCGCCTATTTCATGGACGAGGGCAGCGCGAACCGGAGGAAAGTGGCCGTCACAGCCGGCATTGCCACCTTTGCCCTTGCCGTGCCCGCGTCTCTCAGCCTCGGCGTGATGTCCGGCTTCACCATCGGTGGAAAAGTGCTCTTCGATGCGCTGGACTATCTCACCAACAACATCACGCTGCCGCTCGGCGGGCTGCTGGTCGCCCTGTTCCTGGGGTGGGTTCTGAAGCACAGGGGCGAAGAAGAGTTCGTCGACGGCTCCACTCTGGCCCCGGCTCTGGTCGGGGCATGGCGGTTCATTATCCGCTATGTCGCGCCCGTGGCGATTCTGCTGATCCTCATCAACGGCCTCGGCTTCATCTGAAGCCGGGGGACGAAGGGCTCCGCCACTCTACGCGCCGGCATTTTTCGGGCGCGCATTGATATATGTCAATTTTGGATAGATTATTTGAAATCATTCATATAGCATATAAAGGATGGAGACGCGGGACCTTCAGACTTTTCTGGCTGTTGCCGAAACAGGGAGCATCACCAAAGCGGCGGTGCTGCTGGAACGTTCTCAGCCCTCCGTCACCCGCACCATCCAGGAACTTGAGGCAAAACTCGGCTTTTCGCTTCTCCAGCGCGCCGGCAGGCGGGTCATGCTGTCCGATGAGGCATCGCCTTCGAAGAAGAAGCCCGCCGTGTCCTGAACTCGCTGACGGGACTGGCAGCCCGCGCGCGTGCCATTGCCACCGGCCGGGGCCGCACGCTTCAAGTCGCCGCAACTTCGGCCATCGCAACCGGCGTCATCCCCGCCGCGCTTTCCCAATTCGCCGTCGAAAAACTGCCGCCTGAAATCCAGATCGCACAATATCTGCCCAACCGGGTTGCCCAGGAAGTGGGCTCCGGCGGTGCCGAACTCGGCTTTTCCAGCATGCCGCTGGATGTGCCCGGTCTCGAGGTCGTGCGCCTTTATTGCGCCAACGACGTTGCCGCCCTGCCCGAAGGCGATCCGCTTGCCGACTATGACGTGGTGCCGCTTTCGGCCTTCGCCGGGCGACGGTTCGTGACCATGCTCGATCCGGGCCGCTTCCAGCGACAGGTTTCGCAGACGATGGAAGCGCGCGGCGTCACACCCGGTCCGCTGATCCGCACCAATGTGTCCTATTCCGCACTCCGTCTTGTGCAGAAAACCGGCGTCGTTTCCATCATCGACCCGGTCAGCGCATACGGTGTCCAACTGCCCGGTGTGGTGATACGGCCGATCGATGTTGCCGTCCCGTTTTACTGGGGCGCCGTCACCGCGTCATCACGCCCCCTTCGCCCTCTCGTCACCCAGATGATCGAAGCCGTCGAAGCCGAAGCGCTCCGTCTCATTCCCGACCTGCAGATACTCGACCCCGCACGCAGTGCGCAGACCATAGACCGGCATGCTTCAGACAGTCCGGTCCCCCACCGAGGATCAGAATGACCAGTCAGCCCCACACCACGCCCGGCGCCGCGAACAGTCTGGATGCTCTGGCAAAGCGCATCCGCTTCGATCTCGACTGTCTCAACCTTCCGTCTCCCAACTGGGTGCCCGAGCGGCGGACCGAAAAGGGCGAGACGGTGAATGATGTGGTGGTCATCGGCGGCGGCATGTGCGGCCTCGTCGCAAGCTTTGCGCTTCGCACCAGCGGCATCCGCAACATGCGCATCTTCGACCGAAACCCGGAAGGCTCGAAGGCCCGTGGCTGACCTACGCCCGCATGGAGACACTGCGTTCGCCGAAGACCCTGCCCGGCCCGGCCTTTGGGATGGGCGCGCTGACCTTCCGCGCATGGTACGAGGCGCAGCATGGTGCGGACGCCTGGGAACGGCTCGACAAGATCCCCCGTCCCATGTGGATGGAGTATCTCATCTGGTACCGCAACGTTCTCGATCTTCCCGTCGAGAACGAGGTGGAGGTCACCAGTGTCACGCCGGAGGATGAATTCCTGCGGCTCGAGCTGCGCGGCGCAGGCGCGAAGGAAAGCTCCGTCCTCACCCGCAAATTCGTCATGGCCACGGGCCGCGACGGCACCGGTCACCCCAACATTCCAGATTTCGTTTCCGGCCTGCCGAAACATCTCTGGGCCCACTCCTCCGAAAACATCGATTTCCCTTCGCTCAAGGACAAGCGCGTCGTCGTAATCGGCGTCGGCGCCTCGGCGGTCGACAATTCGGCCGAAGCGCTGGAAGCCGGCGCCAAGGAAGTGCGCCACCTCATCCGCCGCCGCGAAATGCCCACCATCAACAAGATGATGGGCATCGGCTCCTTCGGTTTCACCTCGGGCTATGCCGCGCTGCCGGACGAATGGCGCTGGCGTTTCATGCAGTATTCCTTCAGTACGCAGACGCCCTCGCCGCGCGGCTCGACCATGCGCGTCAGCCGGCATGAAAACGCCTTCTTCCATTTCGGACAGGGCATAGCCCGCGTCTGGAACGACGGCGACGAGGTTGTCATCGAAACCACCGCCGGAAAGACCGTTCGCACCGACTATCTCATCCTCGGCACCGGTTTCACCGTCGACCCCCTGGCCCGCGCCGAGCTCGGCGATGCTGCTGGCGAGATCCTGCTTTGGCGCGACCGCTATACACCGCCGGCAGGCGAGGAAAGCCGCGAGCTGGCCAACTTCCCCTATCTGAACGCCGACTTCTCGTTCCGCGAGCGCACGCCCGGTGCCGCCCCGTGGCTGTCGAACATTTACTGTTTCAACTACGGCGCATCCGCGAGCCTCGGCAAGGTTTCCGGCGACATTCCCGGCATCAGCGACGGCGCCCGCTGGCTCGCTTATTCCATCGCGGCCACGCTCTATGGCGAAGACGTCGAGACCCATTGGCAGGCGATGCTCGACTACGACAAACCCGAACTGCTCGGCGACGAATGGACCGAAACCGAGCTGGAAGACTGTGCCGCCATGGGCGCGCGCGAACCGACCTATCAGACTGGAGGCTGAACACCCTCATGAGCGACCTTTCGCCCAACGACATCGTCATCACACAGGCCGGGATCGACGCGAGCGGCTCCGTCCGCGAAGCGCTCGAAGGTCGTGCCGACATCATGGCCATGACGCAGGCAACCCATGATGCCGCCCTGAAACCCGGTGATGCGGGTGGCCTCTCCCATGGAGAACGCGCCGCACTCGCCGCACGCGTCGCCCGGCTCAACGAAGACGAGGCTCTTGCCGCGCACTACATGGCACTGCTCGAAGAAGCAGGCGCTGACGAAGCCGTCTCATCCATGGCCGATCCGGCTCATGACGGCGAAGGAAACGCCCGCCGGGCCGCGCTTCTCGCCTACACCGACCTCGTTTCCGCGCATCCACGTGACACGGCACCGGAAGACATCGAAGCCCTAAGGAGCGCCGGCATTTCCGATGCCGACATTGTCCGGCTTTCCGAACTGAACGCATTCCTGGCCTATCAGATCCGCGTGATCGCCGGCCTCAAGCTGATGAAGGCGACAGCATGAGCACCATCATCCACGAGTTCACCACCAGCATCCCGACCTGGCGCCCGCGCGTTCAGCCCATCAAGCTGGATGAGGCCACACCCGAACAGCTCGATGCGCTGAAAGTCACGCCTTCCAACACGAAGGTCTCCGACTATGTGCTGGTGCTCGCCAATGATGTCGAGACGCTGAAAGTCCGCACCCCGCTTTTCAACGCGATCATGTATAATCGTGGCGGCATGGGCCGGGCAGAGCGCGAGCTGAGCGCCGTTGGTGCCTCGGTGGTCAATCGCTGCGTCTATTGCGCTGCCGTCCACGCAAGCCGGTACAACCAGCTCACCAAGGACGAGCAGGTGATGGAGCCATCTTCGCCGACGGCGAGAAGGCCGAGCTTGACGAACGCCAGAAGGCGATCTTCCTGTTTGCGGCAAAGCTGTCCAAAGCGCCGAGCGAGGCGACAGAAGAAGACATGCAGGCGCTGCGCGATGCGGGGCTCAAGGACGACGAGATTCTCGATCTCATTCTGTCCGCATCGCTGTTCGGCTGGGCAAACCGGCTGATGCACACGCTGGGCGATCCGGTGGTCGAGTAGAAACTTTTGGGGCTGATGTTTTGAGTAAAGTGGAAAACAATCTGCGTGTGGGCATCGCCGGGGCCGGAGCCATCGCCTTCGGCGCCGCGGCCTTTCTTGAGCAGTCGGGCCACAGCCCGGTTCTCTGGTCGCCCTCGGGCGAACGCACAAAGAGACTGGCAGCGGGCGAACCCCTGATTGCCACCGGTGCTGTCGAAGGCACGTTCCATCCGGGCGTTGCGCAGTCGGCCGAGGCGCTCGTCGCCGATGCAGACGTGATCCTGATTGCCCTGCCCGGCTACGGCCACAAGCACGTCTTCGATGCGATCGCCCCCCATATCCGCTCCGATCAGGCGGTGATCATTTCCTCGCACGCCTCCTTCGGCGCGCTCTACCTGTCCAAGCTTCTGGCCGCGCGCGGCATCACCGTCCCCATCGTCGCATGGGGCACCACCGCCACCACAGGCCGCCAGCCGAGCCTGGTGGAGGCCAGCGTCAACACCGTGCGCAGCAAGATCGATCTCTGCACGGTTCCTGAAAGCCGGGCCAGCGAAGGACTGGCGCTTTGCCAGCGTCTTTTCGGCGACCGTTTCGTGGAGCGCGACGGACTGCTTGCCATTGCACTCAGCAATCTGAACCCGCAAAACCATATGGGCATCGCCCTTTGCAACATGACCCGCATGGAGCATGGCGAAACCTGGAGCCAGGGTTTCAACGTCACACCCAATGTGGGGCGGCTTCTCGAAGCGCTCGACCGTGAGCGGCTGGCCATCGCAGAAGCGCTTGGCCTTTCGGTACGCACCATATTCGAACATTTCCATCTGTCGTTCCATGTGCCGCAGGACACCGTCTCGGCCATGAACCAGAAAATGCATGAGGAAGGCCGCGGCGGCACCGGTCCTGCCACGGCAGACAGCCGCTACGTCACCGAAGACGTGCCCTACGGCCTGCTGATGACGGTGAAGCTGGGCGAAATGACCGAATGTGACGCCAGTCTGCACCGGTCCGGTGTGGAGATTTTCTCGGCCATGTACGGGCGCAATTTCTTTGCCGAGAACGAACTTCTGGGCGCTTTAGCACTGGACAGCATGACGCTCGATGACCTGAAGACCCTGTGTCGTGAGGGCTATCGCGCACAAACGGTACCCGCATAAAAACAGGGCGACAACAGGAGCCGTAAAGAGCTCCGACAGAACTGCGCAGAACGCGACGAACAGACAACAACCGAAAGAGGGTTAGAACGATGACCAAATTCATCACCAACCGCAGGCAATTCATCAAGAGCAGCGCCGCCGGCGCCGCCCTTGTCGCTGCTCCCGCCTATCTCCGTTCCACTGCCGCGCGCGCCTCTGGCGTCGTCAATGTGTGGACCTACGCCAACTTCATTCCCGATGATTTCAAGGCCGAGTTCGAGAAGGACACGGGCATCGAGATCCAGATCCGCCTCGTGGACGATCAGGGCAAGCAGTTCAACCTGCTCGCCGCCGAAGCACCGAACCCGACTGCCGACATTGTCACGGTCGCCGGGCACCGTTTCCTTCAGTTCATCTCTTCCGATCTTTTGGCTCCGCTCGATACGGATCGCCTCAAGAACTGGGGCAACATCAATCCGATCTATTCAGAAAGCGACTGGGCCACGATCAACGGCAACAAATGGGGCGCGCCGATCCTTTCGGGTGCCGAAATCCTTGCCTACAACACCGAAGTCGTCAGCGAAGACGAAGTGAAGAGCTGGGACGTTCTCTTCTCGGACAAGTACAGCGGCCAGACGGCCTACACCATTCAGGACATGATGTCCGTCGTGATGCTCTACAAGGGCTATGATGGCAACATGGTCGCCTATATGGACGATCCGGAGAAGGCTGCGGCGGTCGTTGCGGAAGCGCGCGACTTCCTGATCGAGAAGAAGCCGCTCGTGCGCAAATATTACGACGCAGGCGCAGAAGTGCAGCAGATGTTCATCAATCAGGACATCGTCCTGGCTCACGCCTGGAACGGCCCGATCGCCAAGCTCATCACCGATGGCTTCCCGGTCGACATGACCATTCCGAAGGAAGGCACCTATGGCTTTGTCTACACGCTGAACGTCGCCAACAACGCTCCCAATTCCGACAATGCCTATGCGCTTCTCGATGCGCTGCTGGCCAACCCTGAAGTGGGTGCCAAGATGACCCAGTCGTCGGGCTTCATCTCCACCTACAAGGGCGCTGACCAGTATCTCTCGGACATCGAGAAAAAGGCATCGTCCTTCACGGAAGAGGAACTGGCCGGTCTGCAGTTCTTCCGCGCCGAGGCCAACGACATGAAATACAAGCTCATCGACCCGGCAGTGGAGCAGATCAAGGCCGCCTGATGGCCAAAACGCCGGGCGGGCAACCCTCGCCCGGCAGGTCTTAAACCTTCGTCGTGCCGCCGGGTTCATCACACCCCGGACAGCGCGCAATGAAAAATACGAGCAACCGTCTCAATGGCCCACGCAGATACCGACAGGGCAGACCTTCGAAAGTCGACCGCGCCGGATGGCAGGATGACCTTTTGGGGAGCACTGCTGCAGAACGGCGCTTATCAGGCCGTCGCCAACACGCTGTTCAAGTCGCAGCGCCGCCAGTTCTGGATTCTGGCGAGCCTGCCGCTCTTCTGGATATTCTTTGCCAACCTCGGCCCCATCGTCGAGATGTTCTGGATCGGATTTCTGGACTCCTATCCGCCGAAAGTGGGTCATGAGCCGCAGTTCACGCTCGCAAACTGGGCAGCGTTCTTTCAGGACCGGGTGTTCATCATCCCGTTCTTCCGCACGCTGGCCTTCTCGTTCATCTTCACCGCGATCACGCTGCTCATCACCTATCCGGTGGCCTATTTTCTGGCCAAGCATGTAAGCCGCAAGAACCAGCTTCTGTTCCTGCTGCTCCTGCTCATTCCGTTCTGGGTGGGCGAGATCGTGCGCACCTACGCGATCATGATCCTGCTCGGCAACAACGGCGCGGTCAATCTGGCGCTCAAGTCGCTCGGGCTCATCGATCGACCCATACCGTTCATGTATACGGGCTTCTCGCTCGGTGTCGGCATTATCTATCTGACCGCGCTTTACATGCTTCTGCCGCTCTACTCGGCGCTGGAAAAGCTGCCAGACAATTATCTCGAAGCCGCAGCCGATCTCGGTGCGGGTGCGTGGACGCGCTTCCGCCGCATCACGCTGCCGCTTTCCAAAGAAGGCATCGCCTCGGGCTGCACCCTCGTCTTCCTGATTTCCACCGGCTATTACGCGACGCCCGTCCTTCTGGGCGGGCCACGCTCGACCGTCTTTGCGGAAACCATTGCCGGCTTCTTCCACGTCGCCGGCGATTAGTGGCCCATGGGCGCGGCCTTCTCCTCGATCATGCTGATCGCGACGCTCGGCGTAACCGGCCTTTTCCTCAAGCTGATGGGCCGTGACGGAAAGGGGATGATGCGATGACCCGTAACACACGCATTCTGATGTCGGTCATCTACTGGGCCTTCATCGTCTATCTCTTTGTGCCGCTGGCGCTCATGGTCACTATGGGCTTCAAGGATTCGAAGTTCATCGGTTTCCCGATCCGCTCCTGGACACTCGACTGGTACGCCGCCGTCATACAGGACACGCAGGTCCTGTCGGTCTTCGGCTATTCGATGACCATCGCCATTGCGACCACGATCCTGTCGCTGATCATCGGCACATGGGTGGCCGTCTTTCTCGGTCCGAACCAGTTTCGCGGGAAGGCGATCATCTTTGCGCTCGCCTGCCTGCCAGCGGTCATCCCCGGCATCATTTCGGCGATCGCGCTGCGCATCTTCGCCCGCCTGATCGACATCGAGCCGGGCATGTTCGCCATCATTCTCGGCCACACGGTGCACAATGTGCCCTTCGTGGCTCTGGTGGTGATGGCCCGCCTTTCGACCCAGCCGAAAAGCCATATCGAGGCCGCGCGCGATCTGGGGGCCGACAGCATCGTCGCCTTCTTCCGCGTCACGCTGCCCTATCTGAAGCCCGCGCTGATCGGAGCCGGCATCTTCTGCATGCTCCTGTCCTTTGACGACTTTGTGCGCGCCTTCTTCCTCGGCGGCTACCAGCCGACGCTTCCGGTGCTGATCTTCGCCAAACTGCGGTCGGGCATGTCGCCCGAGATCAACGCCATTTCCACTATCGTTCTCATCATGACCGCGATCCTCGGCCTATGGGCCGAGCGTTCCATGCGGCGCCTGAACAAAGGTTCCTGACCATGACCGGCGAAAAGGACACCATCGTCCATATCGACAACGTCACCAAACGCTTCGGCAATGTCGTCGCGGTGGATCAACTGGACATGAAAATCATGGCCGGCGAATTCGTGACCTTCCTCGGCCCCTCCGGCTGCGGCAAGTCGACGACCCTGCGCATGCTGGGCGGGTTCGAAAACCCCTCCGAGGGCCGGATCGTGCTCGATGGCGTCGATGTGACAAGCCAGCCCCCCAACCGGCGCGACGTCAACATGGTGTTTCAGGACTATGCGCTCTTCCCGCACATGACCGTGGGCCAGAACGTGTCCTTCGGGCTCGAACTCAAGGGCAAGTCACGGCCCGAGATCGAGCGGCGCATGGCTGAACTGCTCGACTTCCTGCAGCTTTCCGGCTTCCGCGACCGCACGCCCGACCAGCTTTCCGGTGGCCAGCGCCAGCGCGTCGCGCTTGCCCGCGCGCTTGCCCCGGACCCGAAACTCCTGCTGTTGGACGAGCCACTCGGCGCGCTCGATGCCAAGCTGCGCGGTCAGGTTCAGATCGAGCTCAAGGATATCCAGAAGCGCACGGGCAAAACCTTCTTCTTCGTCACCCACGACCAGGAAGAAGCGCTGACCATGTCCGACCGCATCGTCGTCATGAATGCCGGCCGCGTCGAGCAGTCCGGCACGCCTGAAGATCTCTACTTCCGTCCCGAAAGCCGTTTCGTCGCCGAGTTCATCGGCGAAACGAACCTGATCAACGGCACCGTGCGCGGCGTGGAGGAGAACGCGGTCGTTCTCGACTGGAACGGCCTTTCCGTCCGTGGTTCGGGCCATGGTCACCGTCCCGCCGCCGGCGACAACGTCACTGCCTCGCTAAGGCTGGAAAACGTGACCTGCCACAACAAAAAGCCGGCAAATCAGAATGCCGTCGAGGGCAAGGTGATCAGCAAGCTCTTCAAAGGCAGTCGCACCTCGCTGGACATCCGTGTCGGCGAGCGCGAAGACAGCATCATCCGCGCTATATGGACGCTGGCAATGCTGCCGAAATTGCCAATGATCAGCTCTGGATTAGCTGGGAGCCGGAACGTTTGACAGTCCTGCGCGACTAGTTTCGTCGAGCCTTTTCACTCGGTTTCGGGCTTCCCGATCCATGTCTCGAACTCATCCAACTGGGCGAAAGTTGCCGGGCGCAGCTTTCCCCATTTGGAGGCATCGGAAACAAGAAATCTCCGCTGCGACCGCGCCATCGCCGCGCGTTTGACGGCAACTTCATGAAAGTGAAAGCAGGTCACACCTTCGCTTTCATGGATTCCGGCGGCGGAGAAGAAGCCTTTGGTGATGTTGATTTCCTGCAGCATGCCAAGCGCGGTGTCGGAGCTAAAGCTTCCGCTCTCGGATGATAGATGCCGGCCAGCAGGATTAGGGTCACGCCATCCAGCCGGGAGACCATTTCGGCGATGTTCATCGCCTGCGTCACCACCGTGACATTCGCGTTGTGCGGAAGGCTCGCAGCGAGATATTGCAGCGTCGACCCGCAGTCCACGAAGATCGTGTCTTCCGGTTCGACCAGAGCTGCCGCCCGGCGTGCCACCTGCGTTTTGGCCTGTGTGTTCGTGCCCTGCGCGTGCGACAGCGAATAGCGTTCGCCGTTCTCATTGGCCGACATGATGTAGCCGCCCAGGCACAAGAGCCCGTTTTCACCATTCCCCAGATCGCGGCGAATGGTTATCTCCGAAGTGCCGAGTTCCCGCGCAGCCTCAGCGATGTGCAGTATCTTTCCCGAAGCACAGAGTTTCTTGAGCGCCATGATCCGCGCTTCTCGTCCGGAAGGTCTCGCCAAATGCTTCTCCAGGCCCACGAAGCGCCAGCCTGTTGTGTGGCCGGAAGCGATGGTCGCAACAGTAGGCACCGCACTTCAAAGGTTCATAAGTTTTGATGGAATACCATCATATTGAAACGAAATGATCAATATTGATGCCAGCAACTGCTCCGGAGCTCATGCTCATCAATTCGAGAAAACCCGTGTCTGCAGCCCCGTGTCCGCAGCAAGGAAAATCAGTCGTCGTCTCTGCACCTGAGCATGATGGCTCGTGCCAACAGCATTGAGGTGAAGAACAGCGTTACAAGATGGGTGTTGATACCGAGAATGTAGGTGTCGCCCTGAATCACGGCGGCTGCCGAGACAAGAACGATGATGCCCATCAGAATGATGTTGTGCATTCGTCTCCCTCTCTTCGTTCCGGAACACTATACCCGCCGATATTCAACACCACGCGCCCGCGCAAGTGACAGTTTGATGCGATCACGCGTGAGGCGGCAAAGACAAATGCGCCGACCACCGGCCGAAAAGAGCCACCGCCCACTGCCCAGTGGCATCAATGTCACCGTCTGGCGCAATGGGCCGCGTCCCCAATGCAGCGTCCGCCCCCTGATCTGCAGATGCGCGCCATCGCACATCCAGTCGCCGTCGAGGTCCGGCGCTTCGTCATCGGCTGCCACAGGCAACAGCCTGACTGGACGATGAAAGAGCTCTCCGGTCAGTGCACCATCCTCATACCGCAGGCGCATGCGCGACTGAGCTGCGTTGGAGACGAACCAGCCGTCATCCCCCTCAAACAACATCTCCTCTGCATCGCGGACCACGATCGATCCTGGCCGCACCTCCGCCCAGAGCTCCCCCTCTGCAGCCGCATAGAGACCCGGCGGTGCCCATTCCCCTGCAGGCTTCGGCAAAACGCCGGGCGACACACCGCAAAGCGCTGCCCACACATGCGCTGCGAGCCCGGTCGCATCGCCATCGTCACGGTTGGTGAGAACCATCAGCGCGATCTCCCGCTCGCGATCGCACAGGAACCCGGCACGGTAACCGGCCTGCGCCCCGCCATGTCCCGGCACCGCCATATTGCCGATGCGCGTCAGGCTTATTCCAAGCCCGTAGCCGGTTGCCTCTCCCGAGCCGAGCGGCAGCGGCCGGGCTATCCGGTCGAAAATCGCGCGCGGCATCAGGTCCGCGAGCCAGCGGGCGAGATCCATGGCAGACCCGGAAAGTGAGCCGGCTGCCGAAAGATGCATGCCCTGAATTCCTTCGGACCAGCCACCGGCCTCGGGCACGTGCCCGGGCACCAGCCCCGGCACGGGATCGGTCCAGAACTCCGAAGCCCGCATTCCGATCCCGAGCCGCGCCGCATGGGCCGCGACCATCTCCGAGAAGACAAAACCCCGTCGTGCCAACGCCATTTCCAGCAGGCGATAGCGCCATTCGAATAAGCGACCTCCGACCCCGGCGCGGCGTTGAGCCAGTCAAAACCGGCCATCCACGTATAGAGCGCATCCGCCTCGGTGCGCTCATGCGCGCCGACGCCCAGCAGCGTCAGACATTCGCGAGGATCCGGCAAACCGCCCTGCATGGCCAGCGCCTGTCCGACCGTCACCGCCGCGGGCGCGGCTGCAAGCTCGCACAGCGCCTCGCCCAGAGGCATGTCGAGCTAAACGCCTCGGACTCCAGTAGACAGGTTGCGAAAACATGCTTGGTCACGGACGCCCAGCGAAAGACGCTGTCGGGCCCCAGCGGCCCGCGCCCTGCCCCGCAATGACCCGCTACCGCGATCAGGCGTGGCATGCCTCTTTCCATGCCGAGAACCACACCCCCTGGCCCGTCACTGGTCCAGCTTTTGAGCTTTTCATGCGCGGCTGCTTCAGCAGCCAGCCAATCGCGTCTCGACATTCCCCGTCCCCATCCGCTGGCGCTGTTCATCGCAGCTTCGATGCCGTGCGGTGCCTCCTTCGAGAAGCCATGTCAATGAGGATTGTCGTTCGGCGCGCCACCGCTCAGGCGACTTCAGAGTTTTCGATCCCCACGATTTCACCGACCGGCTGAGGACGGCCGATAAGAAAGCCCTGAATGAGGTCGACATCGAGTTCTTCAAGAAGCGCCTTCTGCTCTTCCGTCTCGACGCCTTCAACGAGAACGGTACGGCCAAGACTGCGCAGAAGCTGGATCATGCCCTCGAGCATGCGGACATCCTGCGCGCACTGGCGTTCAGGCAGAAAGCTTCGGTCGATCTTGACAATATCGAGGTCGAAGCGGCGCAGGCAGTCGATCCCGGCGTAACCGGTCCCGAAGTCATCGAGCCAGATCTGCACACCGAGGCTCCGAAGCTGCTCCACTGCCTGAGCGGCCTGCGACTGTCCCAGGATGTCGCCCCGTTCGGAGAGTTCGAGCGCAAACTGTCTTGGCGCCAGTCCGTGACGGGCCAGCATCTCGGCAACGCGAAGCGCAAATCCTGGAGCCTTGAGCTGAACGGCGGATATGTTGACGGCAACAATCCCGGTAAGCTTGTAGCGCGCCACGTCCGCACAGGCCTGTTCGAAAACCCATGCGCCCAGTTCGACGATCGCGCCGTTCTGCTCTGCCACCGGAATGAACACATCGGGTTTCACCAGCCGCCCATTGCTGCCCTTGAGCCGCATCAGCGCCTCATAGCCAAGAACCTCGCCGGTTCCCAGTTGCACGATCGGCTGGTAGACCACTGAAATGCACTGCCTTTCAATGGCGTGCGCCAACAGGCCGGCGAGGCTTTCATTCGAATGGTCGGCGTCGACGATCTGCGGATCGTAAACCGTCACTCTGGAGCGGCCGGTAAACTTCGAGATATAAAGTGCCCGGTCAGCTTCCTGCAGAACCTCCTGCAACTCGGAGGCCCCATCTTCCAGCGTCTGCGATGCACCAGCACTGATCGTCACAATGTCGATACCGTCACCCCGGTCTGGATGGTAGATTTCCAGTTCCTCAACCACACGGCAGAACTCCTGCGCCAGTTCACGCAGTTCGTCCGACCCGGAGACGCGGCGCAACACCAGAAACTCCTCGCCGCCATAACGCCCGACGATTGCTTCGTTCGCATCCGCCGCCGCCTCCAGCGTCTGGGCAACCCGTATCAGGCAATCGTCACCGGCCTGATGGCCCAGCCGGTCGTTAAAGCGCTTGAAGTGATCCACGTCGATCAGCACGACGCCGAGCTCCTTCCCGTCCCGAACACACGATTCATGAAGCTCGGCGAAAGCGCTTGTGATCGCACGGCGATTGCGCAATCCCGTGAGGGGATCGGTGTGAGCGATCCTGTGGAGCTCGTCGCCCTTCTTGACGGCAGCATGGGCCTGAGATTTTGCCTGCAGCGCTTCAAGAAACGTCCAGTAGCGCTCCACCCCCAGTCGCCACGACAGGTAAAGTGAAAAGACAAGGCAGTTGACGAAGAGCGCGGCAATGACGATCCGCGCAGTCAGGCCGATCTGTAGCGTGTACAGCGTCGCAGCGATGAAGACGACGGCGATGACCGTCGACGAGATCGCGGACAGCATGAAGCGGAAATTGAAGAACAGATTTGCGCCAAGCACAAAGACGATACCGAACGCCACAAAGTGCGAAAGCGCCTGCTGATGTGAGGTTTCAAGCGCCAGAAGCAACCACCCGACAGCACCGACGACAATGGCTGCGGCAGCCACCAGATGCATCACGGCAAGGGATGCGCCGCGGCGCACACCAAACTCGATCACCGCAAGAAAGGAAATGCCGATCGCGCACCGGGCAAACACCAGCTGATCCGCGATGTCGGGAAACAGGAACCAGTCGAAGACCCCATAGGCCATATAACTGAGCACGGCAGCCCACATGCCCCAGCGAACGACCAGGCGTTGCTGGGCAGCGTCATGCTGAAAAAGCAGCCGGAGCAGTTTCGGATCTGCAAGACCCGTACGAGGGCTCGAAAGCGCTTCTACAACCTTTCGTGCGATATCCGCGGATAGTTGCATCGTGACCTTCCTTTGCAACAGACCCTCAGTACACGGGAATCGGTTAGGATGTCTTAACTTCCCCATTCCCCCGCCGGAGCGCCGCGGGAAAGGGTATTTTATATTAATAGTGCGTAAATGATGACACGATCATCCGTCTCTTTACCCGGCTTATCGAGGTCCTGAACCCGGATAACTTTTAGTCGAAATTGATTAAATTCTTTCGCATCCCGGTCTGTGTGGGTATAGTGAAAGTGTGCAAATCAATGGGGACGGACCAGTGGCACAAGCCTCTCACCTGAAGCTTGATGAGCAGAGTTTGATCACATCTCAGCTCGTCAAGAAGCATACGACCACGTCGGATGTAGCCGATTCCACGGAGTTAAAGGAGAAGGTTGCCCAGCTTGCGCTGGTTCTCGATCTGGCGCGCCAGGGCTTCGAATCGGGCACACCGGCAGCGGACATTGTCGACCGTCTGGCGGCCCGTCTGCACGATCTCCGCAACCAGGCTTCGCCTGTCGTATGGCAACAGCTCATTCCCCTGGCTCAGGAGCATCCGGTTTCAGAGTTTCTGAAGCAGGATCCCTTCACGCGCTGGTCCTTCGACAAGCCGCGCGGTTATTCCGGCGATGCCAGCCTGCTCGACATCTATTACAAGCATCCAAGCGCCGACGAGATCGTGGCTTCTTCCACGGAACTCGGCCGTGAAATCTACGCTTACACCAGCGAAGCAGCGAGTTCGGTCGCCGGACGCGAGCGGCGCGACATTCTTGCGCGCACGGTGGATGCCACCGCAGAGCGTGTGGAGAATGCGGAAGTTCTTGCAATCGCATGCGGTCACCTGCGCGAAGCGGAACTCTCGACGGCCCTGGCCGGAAAGAAGCTGAAGCGCTGGATCGGGCTGGATCAGGACCCGATCAGTGTGGGAACGGTCAACCGGGACCTGGCCGGCACTGGTGTGGAGGCCATTGACGGTTCCGTGAAAGGCATCCTGCGCCGCTCCTACAGTCTCGGCACGTTCGATCTCGTCTATGCGTCGGGGCTTTACGACTATCTGCCGCGTGCAGTCGCAATCCGCCTCACGCAACGCGCCATGGAACTGGTCAAGCCGGGCGGAGAATTCCTGTTCGCCAATTTCAGCGACGAGATCACCACCGATGGCTACATGGAAACCTTCATGGACTGGCCGCTGATCCTGCGCTCGGACAAGGACATGCAGGACATAATCGACCGCGCGATTGACAGGAACCATGCCGAGACCGAGGTGTTCTACGGCAGCAATCGCAACATCGTCTACGGTGTCATCCGCAAGCATACGGCCTGAGCGACAGCCTCATCCTCTCACGTGAAAAGCCAGACCTGGCTGGCCACCCAACTTCGGCTTGGTGGCCACGGGACCTCTCGCAATGAGGTCTGCCCATTCGGCGGCGAGATCATCTACACGCGCGAAACCATGGTGCCACTGCAGCCGGTATCGTTGATCTGCGTGCACAATGGCGGATACAGGGTCGAGGAAATCCGGGAACCTGAAACGGCGTGATCCGGCTTCTGAAAGGCGGGGCTTCGGTCCCGCAATTTCTTTGCCTGCGACAGACCGAAACCGCAGGCATTTCATATGTGATGGCGCGGGCGGCATAACGGGACACTGCAGCCGATCCCTATCGGTAATGCCAAACCGGCGCGACAAAATTAAAATATCAAGTTGCGCATCTGATACATCAGTTGTAGGCTTTCTTCTCAGGCCCGGCTTATGCAAGCCGGCGCCAATCTTCGTAACCGGCAAGCAGATCGTCCGGGCGCGGAAAACAATTTTTGCGGAGAAGGAGGAGTCTCACGCATGCTCTCAGTCAGTCGTCGTGTTCTTATGGCAGCCGCATTCGCTGCCGCTTTGACGCCCGCAGCCGCCCTGCCGGTCAGGGCCCAGGACCTGCCGGAGATCGAGTTCCTCTATTCGCCCTTCGCCGACTATGCGCCCTTCTTCGTCGCCGAGGACCTCGGCTATTTCGAGGAGTTTGGCGTTGACGTGACACTTTCGCCCAAGGGCAACACGGCCGAAACCATCCAGATGCTTGCCTCCGGCAACATCGAAGCAGGTGCCGCCACCTGGGCTTCCAGCCTTTTCAACGCGCTCGACCGCGGCGCAACCGTCTCCATCATTGCCACCATGGCACGCATGCCCGACACGGTTCCCTCCCCCTCGCCATTCATGGTGTCGCAGAAAGCGTGGGACGAAGGCATCCGCACCGTCGCCGACCTGAAAGGCAAGCGCATCGGCATTCCCGGCCCCGGCGGTTTCGGCATGTATTCGGTGGCAAAGGCACTCGAGAAGGGCGGCCTGACAATAGAAGATGTCGAGGCGGTTTACCTGCCACCGCCCGCAACGGCTGCCGCCTTCGCAAATGGCGGCCTTGAAGCCGGCTGGAGCATCGAGCCTTTCGCTCACCAGCTCGAAAAACAGGGGCTGGGCCGCCGCCTGGTCGAAGATCACACTTTTGGCACAGAGCTTGGTTTGATCGCCTTCAATCAGGATTTCGTTGAAGAGAACGAAGACGCGGTTGTGCGCTTCGTAGCAGCCTATCTCAAGGCTGCCCGCCAGCTCGACAATGGCGGCTGGCAGGACGACAGGATTCTCGAAATCGTCTCGAACTACACCGGCACCGAGCCAGACGCCCTGCGTGGCATCCCCTATACGGTTCGCTCCGAAGATGGTGCCATCGACATGGAGTCCGTGCGTGAACAGGAAGAGTTCTTCCGTCAGCGCGGTGCACTTGAATATGAAGGGCTTTCCGATATCGACGGCGTCTATCGCCGCGATCTGCTGCAGCGTGCCAACGACCTACTCGCAAGCAAGAAATGATGCAGGCCGCGCAGGAAAAACTGCCTCCCGCTCCGGCGAAATCCGCCGGAGCGGCCATTGAGGTCAACCATCTTACCAAGGCGTTCTATGACAGCCAGGACGACCGCGTGACCGTGGCCGTCTCCGATGTCAGCTTTAAAGTCGAACGCGGCGAATTCGTTTGCATTGTCGGCCCCAGCGGCTGCGGCAAAACAACGGTACTGCGCATTCTCGCAGGCCTTGAGGACGAGCTGAACGGCACGGTGAAGCTTCACAGCTCCACACCGCCGGCAATGGTTTTCCAGGAAGCGTCCGTTCTGCCCTGGCTCACCGTTTCGCAGAACATCGCTTTCCCGCTGAGCCTGAAAGGCACGCCCCGTTCACAACAGGCCGAACGCGTGCGCGAAATGCTGACACTGACCGGCCTTACAGAATTCGCCAGCGCCCTCCCCCACCAGCTTTCCGGCGGCATGAAACAACGCGTCTCCGTGGCGCGCGCCCTTGTCGACGACCGCGACATTCTGCTGATGGACGAGCCGTTCGGCGCGCTCGATGAACAGACGCGTCTGGTCCTCCAGCAGGAATTGTTGCGGATATGGGAGACGACCGGCAAGACCGTGGTCTTCATCACGCACAGCGTCGATGAAGCGCTGACGCTGGCGGATCGCGTTCTCGTCATGTCGCCACGCCCCGGCAGGCTGGTCGCCGACATGCGGGTTCCCTTCGAGCGCCCGCGCGACGTGGTCGAGATGCGCCGCGACAAGCGCTTCTGGGACATGACTTACGAGGTCTGGCGCTTGCTGGCCTCTCCTGCGGAGGCATGAGATGAGCACTCCCACCACGACACTGACTGAAGACGAACTGCGTCGGCTCAAAGCACCGGCACGGCGCGAAAAGCTGTTCCGCTTCGCGTCCTATTTCAGCCCGCTTCTGCTCCTTTTGATCTGGGAGTTGTCGAGCCAATTCAACCTGATCGACCGCCGCTTCTTCCCGGCTCCCAGCGCCATCGCCGAAACGGCCTGGCGCATGATTGTGAGCCTGGAGCTCTTTGAGCATATCGGCGCAACCCTGCGCCGCGTGGGTGTGGGCTATGTCATGGGTGCGGTTCCCGGCATCACGCTCGGCCTCATCCTCGGCCTCTCCCGGCCTGTTCGCCGCCTCCTCGGTCCGATCTTCTCCGCGCTCTATCCTGTGCCGAAGATCGCCATCCTCCCATTGATCCTGCTGATCTTCGCGTCGGCGACGCCTCCAAGTTCGTCGTCATCGCCATCGGCGTTTTCTTCCTGATGTTCTACAACACCATGGGCGGTGTCCTGCAGACCCCGCAGATCTACATGGATGTTGCCAAGAACGCAGGCGCGAGCCGGTTCCAGACCTTCACGCGCATCGCCTTCCCGGCTGCGCTGCCAAGCATCTTCACCGGACTGAAGCTTGCCGCGGGTTCATCCTACATCATCATCGCGGCCGCCGAGTTCCTCGGTGCGCGCAGCGGCGTCGGCTTCTTCATCTGGGCATCGTGGCAGACCTTTGCGGTCTCGCGCATGTTCGTCGGCATCGTCGTGATCTCGGTCATGGGCTATCTCACCATCCTCGCCCTTGAGGCGCTGGAGCGGCATTTCGTAGCCTGGGCGAAAAACTGATCGGCTGAGGACAAGAGGCTCATGACCGTCGACACCGGCCCGGCCCCCAACGCCCACACACCCGTTTCGGAGCGCATCTACCTTGCGCTCCGGCAGAAGATCGTGCGTTGCGAGATAGCACCGGGTACCACGCTCGATGCGAATTCCATTGCGCGTGACTACGACGTCTCGAAAACGCCGGTGCGTGACGCCATGCAGAAGCTGGCCGCCGACGGGCTGGTGACGATCCTGCCGCGCAGCGGCTATCGCGTGGCCACCATCACGTTTCAGGCCGTGCATGAGATTCTTGACCTGCGCGCGGCCATCGGCCCGCACGCGGCACGGCAGGCAGCGCGCTATGCCACCCCCGCCGACATCGCCGAGCTGCGCGAGATCGTCGCCGAATACGCCACGCCGCTCGACATCGGGGCCATGCAGCAGGTGGCGCGGCGCTTCCATGTCGCCATCGCACGGTGCAGCCGCAACAAGCGCGTTGTCGCTCTCTCGGAAACCCTGTTCGACGAACTGGAGCGCCTTCTGCGCTTCGCAATCGACTTCTCGGTGAAGATCGGCGAGCACTCGGACGAGCACACAGCGCTTGTCGACGCCATCGAGGCCGGCGATGGCGAGCGGGCGGCCGCCATCGAAGCGGCCCACATCAAACACAGCCGGGAGTTCCTGATCGAACGCCTGATGACGCTCGGTTACCTATCCGCTGGCGAAGTCCAGATCGGCAATGCAGCGCGGGGCCTGGACGAATGATCGCATTTCCCGACGCAGTTGCGCGGCTGTCGGCAGCGCTTGGCGACAGTCCGGCAGCGAAACTTGCAGCCGCAGCACTGATCGAAGCCGACGCGCTCAACCTCCCGCGTTTTGGCATTGCCATGCTGGATGAGTGGACAGCCGACACCACACCCGTTCGCGCTGCCGAAACCCCGCAGGCCGTGAGCTGGCTCGACTGCTCGGCCTCCTTTGCACCGCTTGCCGTTGCGAGCGCCACGCTGGACCTCACCGGTGCCGCTCAGGCGAAGGGCATCGCCGCCGTCTTTCTGCGTGGCGTCAGGGGCTTCGGGCGGCTTGCTCCCTTCGTTCGCCATCTTGCCGATTCCGGCCTTGTCGGGATCGCCGGGGCCGAAGGCCCGCCTTTCGTCGCCGCCCATGGCGGCACGCGCGCCGTCATCGGCACCAATCCATTTGCCCTCGCCATAGGCACCGGCGCAGACCGCGTGGTGATCGACGTGGCCACGAGCACAGCCACCATGGCCGACATCCGCAACGCCCGCAGCACCGGCGCCACCCTGCCGGAGGGAATAGCGCTGAATAGCGAAGGACAGCCAACCACCATCGCCTCCGAAGTCGCCGCACTTCTGCCGCGCGGCGGACAGGTCGGCTCCCTGCTCGGCCTTGTGGTCGAACTTCTGGCCGGCGTCGCCGGCGGTGGCCGCGACGACCCGAAAGGCCGGGGCGTGTTCCTGCTTGCCTTCGATCCTGAAGCGGCCGGAGACAGCATCGACTGGCAGGCGCGGCTTGCAGCCCTCAAAAGCGACTGGACCGGAAGTGGCGGCCACTGGCCGCGCGGCGGCGCGCGCTCGCCCGAAGCCGCGCTGGACGATGATTTCGCAAAACGTCTCGATGCACAGCTCGCACGCATTTCCGGCAGGGCGCAGTGACAATGCCGCACCGCTCTTCCTCAAACCGCTGAAGTTCTCCTATGCAGAAATGGTGCCTTAGATGACGACAAATCCTGCTTCCGCGCCCGTTGTTTCCGTCACCCCCGCTGACGGGCTGATCGACGAGCCACGCCGCATTGTCGTTTCGGGCCTCGCGCCCGACGAGCTCGTCGCGATTTCCGCGCGGACGGTGCGGGCCGGCGGCGTTGTCTGGTACAGCCAAGCGACATTCATGGCCGATGCCGACGCGTCGTTGATCTGACGCGCGATGCGCCCGTTGGCGGCGACTATGCGGAGGTTTCCCCCATGGGTCTCATCTGGAGCCAGAAGCCGGTCGACAGCAACAGTCAGGAGCTTTTTCCGGACGACGTCATGCAGCCGCTAAAGACCGAGCTGACGGCGGAAACCGCCGCCGGCGTCAGGGCGCAGGGCGCGCTT
>NZ_BAMP01000004.1 GCF_000615975.1 Nitratireductor aquibiodomus NL21 = JCM 21793
TCGGCGAGCGGCGTGCCGCCGGAATCATCCGCCTCGATCCCGAAGCGACGCAGCTCCACCGCGACACGCCGCGCCAGACCGCGATCGGGTGTGACGAGTGCCACCGTGGCGTTCTCGTCGGTCAAGGCAAGGCGCAGCGCAACGGCTATCGACAGCGCTTCCTCACGCTCGTTTGCGGTCTCGACCAGGGTCACGCCGGAAAGCGCGTCCCCTTCTGTCGCATCGGCTGCAAGCGCCTGATTTTCGAGCCAGGCATCCGTGGTTTCGGCAGGACGCAGGGTTTCGCTGACCAGTGCGCGGCGCAGGGCAAGCGGCGGGGCAGGCTCGCCAAGCTCGACCACCTCTTCGCGCGTGATGCCGATGGCGGAAAGCAGTTTCTTCAGCCCTGCCTGCGGATGGCCGAAGGCGGACGGCTCGTCCGCATCGCCGACCGCCTCCCAGGCACGTGCGTCGAGCCGCGTGTCGAGGCCCGGTAAAACCACGGCACCGTTTTCCAACCCGGCGATTGTCGCCAGAAGCCGCGCTGTCGCCGGAATGGAGCCGGTGGAACCGGCGGCGATGACCGGGCCCTTGTGTGCATGGGCCTTGAGGCGTGCGGCCTCTGCCGCCAGCATTGCATTGCGGTGTGCGGCGGGGTTGGAGCGGTCGAGCTCTTCGAGCAGTTTTGGCCAATGGGCAGTGACGATCTGCAGAAATTCGAGCGTCACCTGCCACCAGTGCGCCAGCGCATCGGGCGCGAGGCTGGCGAGCTTTGTCCAGTCGGCTTCCTCGGTTTCGATCTCGTCCATCAAACCGGCGAGATCGCGCGCGAGCCAGATGGAATCCGACGCCGAAGCCGGCACCACGACACCTTCCTCAAACAATGCCGCCACATGGCCGGGCAGCCGCGCCTTCCACGCCTGCACGAGCGGTGCCAGCAACAGGATGCGATCCAGCGCCTCTATCGGCGGGGCGAGATCGAGCGCGGTGGCACCCTCTGTATCGAACAGCGCGGCCTCCTCATCGAACTCGCCCAGCGGGCGAATGACGGGGAGGATGGCGGATTGACCATCGAGCTTTCGAAGCAGGACATCGCGCAGGGCGCGAGCGGCACGGCGAGTCGGCAGATAGATGGTGACATCGGCCAGCGTCAGCGGATCGCCCGTGTGCCGAAAACCCGACACGAGCCTGCCTTCAAACAGGGCTTCGACAAGCGTCTCCAGAAAGCCGACGCCGGGGGGAATGGAAAAGACGCACCGCTTCTCTTTAGCCGGCATCGCTTTTCTCGGCGTGCTTTGCCACCACCGCTTCGGCGGGCGTGATGGCATCCGGCGTGCCGACGGTGATCCACGCGCCATCCATTCTCATGCCGAAAAGCCGGCCTTTGGCTTCGGCAGCATCGAAATAGGCGTTGAGAGACTGCGGCTCGTTGCCGGCACCGGCAAAGATGCGCGGGTGGAGGACGATCGCGCCGGCATAGATGACGCCGCCCTCCACACCGCGATCACGGGTGAGGCGGCCTTGTGCATCCATGCTGTAATCGGTCGAGCCGGAATGGCCCGTGGCCTGTTCGGTGTCTGCAACCATGAGGAGAATATCCATGGTGTCGGCATCCCAGGCAAGGGCCATGCGCTCGAGATTGGACGTGCCAGCCTCGAGCCAGAACGTATCGGCATTGAGAATGAAGAAGGGCGCGTTTCCCAGATGCGGCAGGGCGCGAATGATGCCACCGGCCGAATCCAGAAGCTGTGCGCGCTCATCGGAAATGACGATCTTCGGCGCGGTGCGACCCGCCAGATGCGCTTCCATCTGGTCAGCGAGGTAATGCACATTCACCACGGCCGTCTCGACCCCGACACGCTCCAGCATGTCGAGCGCCCGGTCGATCAGCGTGCGTCCGGCGATCTTCACCAGCGGTTTGGGCATGGTATCGGTGATGGGGCGCATGCGCTTGCCGAGCCCGGCGGCCAGAACCATCGCCTTTGTCGGGACCGTTCCGCTCATGCCTCGTCTCCGCTCAGGAAACCGGCTTCTTCGTAGAACACGCGCAGCTCATCCAGCACGGGATGGCTCATTGCGCGGCGGAGATAGGCGCGGATGCGCGGCAGGTGCTTGATGTAGAAAGGCTTATGGTCGCGCTGCTCCAGCCGCACGAAGGTGCCAAGCAGCTTTGAATTGCGTTGCGTGGCGCAGATCGCATAGGCCTCGTCGAACGCTTCGCGGTCGAACGGCCCCTGCTCGGCGCGGGCAGCGCAATAGGCTTCCACGACGGCGCGTTCCAGCGCTTCGGGCATGGTCACGCGGGCATCGAGCGCAAGCGAGGCGACGTCATAGGCCGCTGGCCCGCACACCGCATCCTGCAAATCGATCAGCCCCAGCCGGTCGAACCCTTCGCGCTCCGCCCGCCAGATCAGGTTTGGCGAATGAAAATCGCGCAGGACGAGATTTTTTTCGAAATGCTCAAGGCGCGCGAAGAGCCGGTTCCAGTGCTCCATATAGCCCGCGCGCTCCGCATCGTTTGCGGGGCGCCCGGCCATGAAGGGCATGTACCAGTCGGTCAGGAGGCTCACCTCGATGCCGAGCGCCTCGCTATCATAAGGCGGCAGTTCGTGAATGAGCTGATCGTTGACGGGCATCTCTTTTGGCCATGCGTCGCGGTGAAGGGCGGCGAGGAGACGCGCAGCCTCCACATAGCGCTCAGTGACCGGCTCGCCTTCGGGCGAAAGAAACGGTGTCTCGCCGAGATGTTCGGTCAGGAGAAGCCCGGTTTCCAGATCCTGCGCATAGACCTGATAGGCCGAGAAACCGCGCGCACGAATGGCATTTGCCGTGGCCACAGAAGCGGCGACCGACTGCGCCAGGTGCGCGACCTGGCTATAGGGCCGCCCGCAGGCAAGCAGCGGCTCGTCGCGCCGCTCGGGCGCGTTCATCAGGATGCGGCGGGCGCCAAGCCGCGTGGTTACCGTCTCATAGGCCCGCAGCGAGGCATCGCCCAGAAGGAAGGCGCGATGGGCGCGCAGTTCTCCAGCGTTGTTGAGAAAATCACGGATGGCGAAGCTGCGCTCCAGCCGAAGCATGGCTTCCTCCGGCCCGGAGATCACCGCAAGCCGGCCTTCACCGCTGTCGTGAAGCTCAAGGCGGATCGCACCGGCGAGCCGGTCGCCTGCGCGTTCCGGCCACTCCACGAGCGCAACACCCTCTTCGGTCGCCTCGAAAAGGCCAAGCTCTTCCAGCTCGTCGGGCTCACCCAGCCGGTAGAGATCGAAATGATGAACGGGAATACGCGCTTCGTAGCTCTGCACCAGCGTGAAGGTGGGGCTTGGAACATCGAGTTCCGCGTCGCCGGCGAGGGCGCGGATGATGGAGCGGGCAAGGGTCGTCTTGCCGGCACCGAGATCGCCCTTCAGGGCCAGAACATCGCCGGGCCGCAACGCCACGGCGATATCCTCGCCGAAAAGCGTGGTTGCGTCTTCATCCGGCAGGAAGCGTTCCAGAACGCGTGCTGTCATACGGTTTGGCTACTCTGCGGCGACCCGCGCCTGTGTCGGCGCGGAGGGGAAACGGCAGGTTACCGTGGTTCCGCGCCCTTCGCCCGTGTCGATGTGAACCGAGCCTCCATGCAGCTCGACGAAACTCTTGACGATGGAGAGGCCAAGCCCCGCACCACGCCTGCGCCCGCCATTAACATGCGGCTCGAAGCGTTTGAAGATCGTTTCGAGCACATCAGGCGCCATGCCGGGTCCGTCATCGTGGACGCAGAATTCGACCGCATCGTCATATTGGCGCGCGGAGAGGCGGATCGTGCCGTTCTCGGGTGCGTAATTGGCTGCGTTGGAGAGCAGGTTGAACAGAACCTGCCGCACACGGTTTTCGTCCGCATGGAAGACGAGCGTGGCATCATCCATCTGCACATCGAGGCGAATCTGGTGCTCGCGCAGACGTTCCGAGATCAACCCGGCCGCGGTCTCGACCATGTCGCCGACCCGCACCTCACCGATCTCCAGTTCCATGATGCCGGCATCGACCGTCGCCAGATCGAGAATGTCGTTCACCACGGTGAGAAGCACGGAAGAAGACGACCCGATGTGGTCCACATATTCGCGCTGCTTCTGATTCAGCGGTCCCGTCTCCGGCAGGTTCAGGAGTTCGGTAAAGCCGATGATGTTGGTCAGAGGCGAACGCAGCTCGTAGGAGACGTGCTGGACAAAATCGTTCTTCAGCTTGTCGGCCTTCTGCAGCGCGTCGTTCTTTTCCTTCAGGGCGCGTTCCACGTTCACGCTGTCGGTCATGTCGACAAAGGTGATCATCACCTGGCCGTTGGGCAGCGGGATTGTGGCGTGGCTCAATACCGAGCCATTCGAAAGCTCCACCTGGCCATGCTGCTGCGCCGCTCGTCATCGAAACCCGTGACGGAGGCAACGAAGCTGCGCCATGGGCTGTCCTTGGGGCTGTCCTTGGGGCTGTCCTTGGCGAGCGGATCGCACACCGCGCGGATATCGGCAATATGCGCTTCGGGCGTGACGAGCTGATCCGGCAGGTTCCAGATGCGCTGGAACGCCGGATTGGACAGGCGCAGACGTCCATCCGGGCCGAACACCGCAACACCTTCGGTGAGGTTGTCGAGCGTTTCGCCCTGCACCCGCATCGCCGCATTGTAGCGACTTTCGAGATCGAATTTCTCCGTCAGGTTCTCGAAGACCCAGGTCACGCCGCCCTTGGGCTGCGGATTGGCGATCACGCGGATGGTGCGTCCGTCGGGCAGGTGCACCAGTGTTCCTGCGGCTTCATGCTGCGATAGGCGGACAGGAGCCCTTCCTTCCAGCGACGCCACTCGGGCTGTTCGGCCAACGTGCCTTCGCTGCGCAGCCGGTCGAGCAGCAGGGCATTGTCGGGTCTGCTTTCCAGGAACGGGGTGTCGAGATCCCACAGCTTCTGGAACGACTGGTTGAAGAAGCGCAGCTTCTGGTTCTCGTCGAAGATCGCCACCGCCGTGGTGAGCTGGTCGAGCGTGTCGGAGTGGCTCTGAACCGTGCTCTCAAACTCCCGGCGGATCGTTTCCACTTCGCTGACATCCGCCGCGAGGCCCGCAGACCCATGCAGGCCTGCATAGTCCGTGACCGCAAAAACCCGCCGCTCGCCCTGAACGACCGCCGAAAGCGATTGCCGGAAAACCTCATTGGCTTCCCGATGCCGGTTTGTGATTTCCTCGCGCGCCGACATGGGCAGGAATTCGAGCTGTTCGCGCAGAACCGCATCGCCGGTGGGCGCATCCACTGCGCCCGTGAACGCACGGTTCACCCATGCGAGCTGGCCGGCCCTGTCGCGTAGCCAGAACGGCATGTCGAGCGCGTCGATCAACCCGAGGAGCGTCGCACGTTCCGACAGAAGATTGCCCTGCTCGAGCTGAAGCCGCGCATGCTCTTCACGCACGCCGGCGAGCGAAACGAAGCGCAGAACCGTATGCTGGGCGGATTTTCGTCCCTGTGCCTCAAGCATCGTGCCGGAACGGGTTTCGATGGTCAGATCGAAATTCTCGCCGGTTTCGCGCAGCGTGGCGAGTGCGCGGTCAAGCGCCGAAGCCGAGCGCGGCATCATCCAGCGACCGAAGGCGAGAAATGCCGAGCGTTCGTCCGGGGCGCCGCAGCCGGGTGGAAGGTCGCCGACAATCGCCGGCCTGTCCGATCCGCCATCCCAGACAACGGCCCGCTGATCCCTGAGGTTGAGAAGGGCCTCGGAGCGGCCAAGAGCGCCGCTCAGCTCGGCGATGCGCGCGCGCAGTTCGAGATTTTCAGAAGCGATCCGGGCGCGCTGCCGGATCAGCCAGATGGCGGAAAGAAAGGCGGCGCCCATGACACCTGCAAAGACCGCGAGCTGGATGACATCGACAGCCGTGACGGAAATGCCTGGTGCAAGCTGTGCAGTGGTCTGCGCGGCCGCCACGGATGGCACTGCCACGCTCGTCGTCAGCGTCAGAAACCGCACCAGTCCCCGCATGATGCCCGCTTTGCGCTGTCGGCCCCAAGGGCCCGAAGATCCGCCGCTCAGCGGGTCCAGCCCCGGCATGTCCTGTTCCTTCTCCGCCGCATGATCTGGCAAGACCGCCCCTTCCTTTCGCCAGGCTCACAGCCCGGAAGGTCAGCCGCCTCGCGAATCACAGCACTGTACCGCGTGAGCGAATCGCCGTGAAGAAGGACGCGTGACAAAAATAATACCGGGCCAAAAGTCAATGGCCCGGTATCAATATCTTGTGTCTTGGTTAATTCTGCTTAATAGCGGTAGTGTTCCGGCTTGAACGGTCCCTGCGGCGTGACGCCGATATAAGATGCCTGTTCTTCCGACAGGGTGGTCAGTTGAGCGCCCAGCTTGTCGAGATGCAGGCGCGCGACCTTCTCGTCGAGATGCTTCGGCAGGACATAGACCTCGTTCTTGTACTCCTCACCACGCACGAAAAGCTCGATCTGCGCCAGAACCTGGTTGGTGAAGGAAGCAGACATCACGAAGCTCGGGTGGCCCGTAGCGTTGCCGAGATTGAGGAGACGGCCTTCGGACAGCAGGATCATCCGCTTGTTGTCCGGGAAGGTGATCATGTCCACCTGCGGCTTGATGTTCGTCCATTTGAGATTGCGCAGCGCGGCGACCTGAATCTCATTGTCGAAATGGCCGATATTGCCGACGATCGCCATGTCTTTCATCTTGCGCATGTGATCGAGAGTGATGACGTCCTTGTTGCCGGTCGTGGTGATCACGATGTCGGCAGCCGGGGCGGCATCGTCCAGCGTAACGACCTCGAACCCGTCCATGGCAGCCTGCAGGGCGCAGATCGGATCGACTTCGGTCACCTTAACGCGGGCACCGGCACCGGCGAGCGACTGGGCCGAGCCCTTGCCTACATCGCCATAGCCGCATACCACGGCCACCTTGCCGGCCATCATCACGTCGGTGGCGCGGCGGATGCCGTCGACCAGCGATTCCTTGCAGCCATATTTGTTGTCGAATTTCGACTTGGTGACGGAATCGTTGACGTTGATTGCCGGGAAGGGAAGAAGACCCTTCTTCTGAAGCTGGTAAAGACGGTTCACACCGGTGGTGGTCTCTTCCGTCACGCCCTTGATGGCTGCCTTCTGGCGCGCGAAGAAGCCCGGCGTTGCCGCCATGCGCTTCTTGATCTGTGCAAACAGGACTTCCTCTTCCTCGCTGCCCGGATTTGACAGGACATCCTCGCCGGCCTCGGCGCGGGCACCGATGAGGATATACATGGTGGCGTCGCCGCCATCGTCGAGGATCATGTTGGAGGGTTCGCCATCCGTCCACTGGAAGATCTGGTCCGTGTAGGTCCAGTACTCTTCAAGCGTCTCACCCTTGACGGCGAAGACCGGCGTGCCGCTCTCGGCGATGGCCGCTGCAGCGTGATCCTGCGTGGAGAAGATGTTGCAGGAGGCCCAGCGCACATCCGCGCCGAGTGCCTTCAGCGTCTCGATAAGAACGGCGGTCTGGATCGTCATATGCAGCGAGCCGGAGATGCGCGCGCCCTTGAGCGGCTGCTCGCTGCCAAACTCCTCGCGGCAGGCCATCAGGCCCGGCATTTCCGTTTCGGCGATCTCGATTTCCTTGCGTCCCCAGTCGGCCAGGGAAATGTCGGCGACCACAAAATCCTTGTCAGCGCTCATTGGCGTACTCTCCGATTTTCATGAATTCGGGCGCCACAGGCAGCAGGCCGGGCGCGAAGGCTGGCATCTGACTACCAGATCATGGCGCAGCTCACAATGGATATAAAGAAATCTTTATTCGTGCATGTGAAGCGGCGGGGGTGGCCTCAGCACTCTTCACCGAAGCGATCGGCAATCAGGGTCTGCAACGCATCGAGAAGCGCTTCTGCTTCCGGCCCGCTGGCGCTCACGCGGATCTTGCAGCCGGGGCTGGCGGCAAGCATCATCAGACCCATGATGGAGGTTCCGCCGACGGTGATACCGTCCTTCTCGACCTCGACATCGGCGTCGTGATTTTCCACCGTCTGCACAAACTTGGCAGAGGCGCGCGCATGCAGGCCGCGCTGGTTGACGATGCTGAACTCGCGCTTCAGCTCCTCGGGAGCGGGTGTGCTGGCTGAGACTTCGTTTGCCTGGGCCTCACTCATTTTCCGCTCAGAACCTGACTTGCGACATTGATGTATTTGCGGCCGGCCGCCTGTGCCTCCTCCAGCGCCTGCGCCATGTCGTCATTGGCGCGTGCGGAAGACAGCTTGATCAGCATGGGCAGGTTGACTCCTGCGATGACCTCGACACGGCCCGCATCCATCACCGATATGGCGAGGTTCGACGGCGTGCCACCGAACATGTCGGTGAGAATGATCACGCCAGCGCCGGTGTCGGCCCGGGCCACTGCATCGACGATATCGCGGCGGCGCTGCTCCATATCGTCTTCGGCGCCGATGGAAACCGTTTCCAGGTTTTCCTGATGGCCCACCACATGTTCCACGGCATGGCGGAACTCTTCGGCCAGCTGGCCATGCGTCACCAAGACGAGCCCGATCATCGGCACATCATCCGAAGGCTTGGTTTTTCGCTCGAGCCTGTCACGCTTTCACTCCATCCACTGGCTTCACGGGTCTGTCCGCTTATCCGGTTTTTCTTCAATTAGCGTTCGAACCCTTCTGGTCCACCCTTGCTTTGACGGTTCCGAAGACGCCCCAGTCCCGTCCCGCCCCGCGGCAAGAGCGCTATCTTGTCAAGGCACAGGCCGTTGACAAGCCCAAAACTGCGGCGATTCGCCTAAATAAAGTTCAAACGGGGGTGCGGGCGGGTCCAAAAGGCGGCAATTGAAGGGTTGCAGCGATGGCATGGACCGCCCTTCGTGCCTGTCGTTGCGGCAATACCACGCACGGAATCGCAATGCCCTCGTGTTCGATCTCCGTCCCTTCGGAGAAGCGCGGCGCCTCTTCTTCGTCGACCAGACGTATGGTGAGGTCGATGACGGCGGCGGGCACGTGTTCGAGCTTCGCTGGCCCGAGACCGCGCGCTTCTGCCAATCCCGCGATGGGATCGGGTGTGCGCACGATGAGACGCCCGCTGCGTGCGGAGAGGTATACCTGATCGTCTGACACGAAAGCGGTGAAGACGCCTGCCGCCCGGAAGAAGGCGAGCGCCTCAAACGCGAGCATCGTCTTGCCGGTGCCCGATTCGCCCTCGATCAGAATGCCGGTGCCCGCAACAACAATAGCAGTGGCATGGCGGTTATGCATGGCGGTCAGGCCTCGGCCGGCAACGAGACGATGAAGCGGGCACCCTTGAGGTCACCGGGCTTCGCTCCGGCAATGTTCTCCGCTGTCAACGTGCCACCATGGGCCTCGATGATCTGACGGCTAATGGAGAGGCCAAGACCGGAATTCTGGCCAAACGCCTCGCCGGCCGGACGATCAGTGTAGAAGCGTTCGAAGATGCGATCGATGTTTTCCACGCGGATTCCGGGCCCATTGTCCTCAACCGTGAGGATGACGCGCTTGCCGGCGCGCGCGAGGCGCACATCGATCCGTCCGGTCTTCTCCGGCACGAAGGAGCGGGCGTTCTCGATCAGATTGGTGATCACCTGCCCCAGCCGCAGGTCATGGCCCTGAATGAAGTAGGCCATGTCCGCTTCGTCTTTTCCGCCAGCTGTGAACGTGATCTCAACCGGTTTCTTGGACGAACCGGCCTCGCGGATCGCACCCACCAGATCGCCAACGAACTGCTTCAGCTCCACGCGGCCCGCATCCTCGCGCGAAAGCTCCGCGTCGAGGCGCGATGCATCGGAAATGTCGGTGATCAGGCGGTCCAGGCGCCTGACATCGTGCTGGATGATTTCCAGAAGCCGCTCGCGCGAGCGCTCATCTTTGGCGAGTGGCAGGGTTTCCACGGCGCTGCCGAGGGAGGTCAGAGGATTCTTCAGCTCATGCGCCACATCGGCAGCAAAGCTCTCGATGGCGTCGATGCGTGCATAAAGCGCCTTCGTCATGTCGCGCAGGGCAGCCGACAGATTGCCGATCTCGTCCTGTCGGTGGGAGAAGTCGGGAATCTCCTCACGCGAACGCGCGCCACGGCGCACACGCACCGCCGCTGCCGAGAGGCGCCGCAACGGATTGGCGATCGTCGAGGCAAGCAGCAGCGAAAGAATGGCCGTCACCAGCGCTGCAACGGCAAACACGCGCAGAATCGCCTTGCGCTCGGCTGCAACGATCTTGTCGATGTCACCGCCCTGAGTCGAAAGGAGAAGCACGCCGAGCACCGCGCGGAAGCGCTGGACGGGCACGGCGACGGAAACGATCTGCTCGCCCTGCTCACTGATGCGCACCACATAATTGGTCGTGCCGGTGAGCGCCTTCATCACTTCCGGATAGGCCACACCGCTGCCTCCCGGCTGCTCCCGGTAGACAGGCAGGTCCCGGCGACGAAAAATTTCCCTCAACCGCCGCCAGACCTGATCGAAAAGGCTCGCATCTTCATCCTCGATGGAGGGCAGTTCATAGCGGAGCACCTGCCCCAGATACTGGGAATCAAGCAGAAGGTTGGCGTCTGGATCATAGATGCGGGCGCGTGTCCGGGTCTGCGGTATGAGCCTTCGCAGGAGGGGAGCCACGCGCTCGGGGTTGATCGGAAAGTCGAGCTTTCCAGCTGGTCGCCCCGCGGCGGCAGGCTCTGCCCCGCCTGCAGCTCTAGCAGCTTGTCGGGATCCACAAGGATGGAGTCGGTCTCCACCTCGGCGGAGCTGGCAATGGCGCCGGCAATGATCTCGCCCTGTGTCATCAGGCTTTCCACGCGGGCGCTGATCAGCTCTTCGCGGAACTCATTCAGATAAAGAACGCCGACAACCAGAACGCCGAGACCGGCGAGGTTGAGAAAAAGGATACGCCGCGTCAGGCTGGAAAAGACATAATGGCCGAAAAGACGGCGCAGGGGCACGGCAAGCCGACCCAGAAAGGGCTGGCCCGCTGAACGCGCGGCCCTCGCGGACCGCCGCTCCGTCTTTTCCGTTTCTGCACTCATCGCTACTGTCTTGCCGGCACACGCGCCGGGCTACTGCAATTCCGGGACGACCCCAGGGTCCTGACCCAAGAGCGGTTCACCGTTTCATGGAAACGCCGCTCCACTCTATCTGTCTTTCCGCATTTATGCGGACGTCAGGTGACTCCACCTGACTGCAAAATGCTAGATCTCTCGGAAGCGATAGCCGACGCCATACAGCGTTTCGATCATGTCGAATTCGCCGTCAACCGCCTTGAACTTCTTGCGCAGGCGCTTGATGTGACTGTCGATCGTACGGTCGTCCACATAGACCTGCTCGTCATAGGCCGAATCCATCAGCGCATCGCGGCTTTTGACCACGCCCGGACGCTGCGCCAGCGAATGCAGGATCAGGAATTCCGTGACGGTGAGCGTCACCGGCTGTCCCTTCCAGGTGCAGGTGTGGCGCTCCTGATCCATCACAAGCTGCCCGCGCTCCAGCGACTGCGACTGCTTGCCCGGCGTCTTGGCAGCGATCTCGCGATTGCTCGCGCGGCGCAGAACCGCGCGGACACGCTCGACCAGAAGGCGCTGCGAGAAGGGTTTGCGCACAAAATCGTCAGCCCCCATCTTGAGGCCGAAGAGTTCGTCGATCTCATCGTCCTTGGAGGTCAGGAAGATCACCGGCACATCGCTCTTCTGGCGCAGCGGCGCAAGAGTTCCATGCCATCCATGCGCGGCATCTTGATGTCCAGGATCGCCAGGTTCGGCGGCCGCGCACCCAACCCTTCGAGCGCCGAAACGCCGTCGGTGTAGGTCTCGACCCGATAGCCCTCCGACTCCAGTGCGATGGAAACGGAGGTGAGAATGTTGCGGTCGTCATCGACAAGCGCGATTGTTGCCATATCCAGCGGCTCCCTCATGGGCATGTCGTCCCTATCTGCATCGATCGGCTGCGCAGTTGCAGGACAAATTGGGTACAAAATGTGGCATATAAAGCAGCCTGTGTCACACAGGCGCAGTCTCGTGACACCTCCGGACGCAGCGAAGGTGTGCAAATCTGCGATTAATCCAGGTCGATTTAAACGATTTAAACGATTTTAAAAAATTTAAATCGATTAATGGTTTGAAATCCCTCGCTTATCTGTGTTTTCAGCTGAGATCGCCTGCGGAGACAGGCATCTCAAGGGAAATCTGGTGGTTACGATGAACGAAACCGGCATGCGCAACCCGGCTTGCGGGATCGACAGCAATGGTCTGAAAACGACAGGCGCCGTCTTTTATAATTTTCAGCCGGCTGCGCTCTATGAGGAAGCGGTCCGCCGCGGAGAGGCAAAACTCACCGCCGACGGCGCGCTGGTGGCCGAGACCGGCCAGCACACGGGCCGCTCCGCCAGGGACAAGTTCGTCGTGCGCACCACCGACACCGAGGATGCCGTGTGGTGGGACAACAACAAGCCCATGTCGGCTGAACATTTCGACGCACTCTATGCAGATTTCGTCAAGCAGGCCGCTGACCGCGATCTTTTCGTGCAGGACCTTGTGGGCGGGGCGGATCCCGAAAACAGCCTGCCCGTGCGCGTCGTCACGGAATATGCATGGCATTCGCTGTTCATCCGCAACCTGCTCCTGCGGCCCGAGGTGGAGGCGCTCGCCTCCTTCGTGCCGGAGATGACGATCATCGACCTGCCGTCCTTCCGCGCCGACCCTGAGCGCCATGGCTGCCGCACCGAGACCGTCATCGCCGTGGACCTGACCCGCAAGATCGTTCTGATCGGGGGCACCTCCTATGCGGGCGAGATGAAAAAGTCGGTTTTCACCGCGCTAAACTACATTCTGCCAGCAAAGGGCGTGATGCCGATGCACTGCTCGGCCAATGTCGGACCGGATGGCGATGCCGCCGTCTTCTTCGGCCTGTCGGGCACCGGCAAGACCACGCTTTCTGCCGATCCGTCGCGCACGCTCATCGGCGACGACGAGCATGGCTGGGGCGAGACCGGTCTCTTCAATTTCGAGGGCGGTTGCTACGCCAAGACGATCCGGCTTTCTGAAGAGGCCGAGCCGGAGATCTTTGCCACCACGCGCCGTTTCGGCACGGGTGCTGGAGAATGTTGTGCTCGATGACCAGCGCCGCCCCGATTTCGACGATGGCAGCCTGACCGAGAACACGCGCTGCGCCTATCCCCTGCACTTCATCCCGAATGCAAGCGAGACCGGCCGCAGCGGCCATCCCAGCAACATCATCATGCTGACGGCCGATGCCTTCGGCGTTCTGCCGCCGATCGCCAGGCTTACGCCGGCGCAGGCCATGTATCACTTCCTGTCCGGCTACACCGCCAAGGTGGCCGGCACGGAAAAGGGCGTGACAGAACCGGAAGCGACCTTCTCCACCTGCTTCGGCGCACCCTTCATGCCGCGCCATCCCTCGGAATACGGAAACCTGCTGCGCGACCTTATCGCCCGTCACGGTGTCGACTGCTGGCTGGTGAACACCGGCTGGACCGGCGGGGCCTATGGTGTCGGCAATCGCATGCCCATCAAGGTGACGCGCGGCCTTCTGAACGCGGCGCTGAGCGGCGGGCTCAACGATGTGGAGTTCCGCACGGATCCGCATTTCGGCTTTGCCGTTCCCGTTGCGGTGCCGGGCATTGATGCAGGCGTGCTTGACCCGCGCTCCACCTGGGCCGACAAGGCCGCCTATGACGCTCAGGCCCGCCGTCTCGTCGGCATGTTCGTCGACAATTTCGAAAAATTCGAAACGCATGTGGATGCCAGCGTCCGAGCAGCAGCACCGCATATGGCGGAAGCGGCCGAGTGACATCAGGCTTGCATCCCTGCCGCTGAATGCGCATTTTCAGGCCCGGTTCACGACCGGGCCTTTTCATGTGAACGGACAGGAGCAATGGCCGAGGGCGACCTCAACATCAGGAATGGCGTTACCGTCTTCGAGGACGAGTTGCAGGAACAGTTCATCCGTTCCTCCGGTCCCGGCGGGCAGAACGTCAACAAGGTGGCGACCGCCGTGCAACTGCGTTTCAATGCGCGGGGGGCACGCGGACTGCCCGAACGTGTGCGCGAAAGAGCGCTTGCCCTGGCAGGCAGCCGCGCCACCAAGGACGGCGATATCGTGATCGAGGCCGGGCGTTTCCGCACTCAGGAGATGAACCGCGCCGACGCCCGAGACCGGCTTGCCGAACTGCTTTCGCGCGCTGCCGAACCGCCACCCAAGCCACGCAGGAAGACAAAGCCGTCCCGCTCCGCCATTGAGCGGCGGCTGAAGGCGAAGGCCGGTCGCTCATCCGTCAAGAAGATGCGCGGCAAGGTCAGCTTCGACTGAGGCGGGCATCGTCGGAGAAGCGCCCGCTACGGTAACTTATGCCCAGCAACTGTTTTGCGGTTGAAATCCTGAGGCGTTACACGTCAAATATCCCAATTCTAACTGGAGACCTTACCCATGGGCATTTTCGATTTCGTCAAATCCGTCGGCAAGAAGCTCGGCGTGGTGGACGAGGAACCCCCGGCAGCGGGCGAACTGAAGAAGGAGCTCGATTCCCACAAGCTCGGAACCGACAAGGTTGATGTGGTCGTGGAAGGTGACAAGGTCGTTCTCAGGGGCGAAGTCGCTGACCAGTCGGCTTTCGAAAAGGCCGTTGTTGCCGTCGGCAACACGCTCGGCATCTCCAAGGTGGAGGCCGGCGAGCTGAAGGTCGCTGCGGCGGCAGCGAAGGCGCCAGTTTTCTATACCGTGAAAAAGGGTGACAATCTCTGGAAGATCGCCGAGGCCAATTACGGCAAGGGCAAGGGTGCGAAATACACCGTGATCTTCGAAGCCAACAAGCCGATGCTCGACGATCCGGACAAGATTTACCCCGGCCAGGTGCTGCGCATTCCCGATCTCGCCGAGGCGTGATCGCAATTGTCATGATCTGACAGGAGACGGCGGCTTTCGGGTCGCCGTTTTCTTTTTTGCGGGTGTAAGCTTTCTGCGCGAGGCTGTCGGCGTGGTGCGTGGTTCGACAAGCTCACCATGAGGAAGGTGGTATCGGGCAAGCCTGTTCATGAACATGATGCAGGGGTTTGCAGCTAATCCCGCCCCTCATGGTGAGCTTGTCGAACCACGCACTCCATCAATGCAACGGCGCATCATGCGCCGTGTTCGACGCAAGGAGACCCTGTTGCCAACCCTGACCGAAGGCGTGCGCCATCTACCGGGTTATCTCGACCGCGCAGCCCAGGAAGCGCTGGTGGCGGACATTCGCGCCGTGGTGCGCGAGGCACCGCTGTTTGTGCCTGCAATGCCCCGCACCGGCAGGGAGATGAGCGTGCGCATGACCAATTGCGGCGCGCTCGGCTGGGTTACGGACAAGGAGCGCGGCTACCGCTATCAGGCGATGCATCCCGTGACCGGAAAACCCTGGCCGCCCATTCCGGCACGGCTGCTCGCGCTTTGGGACGAGGTGGCGGATTTTCCCGCTCCGCCCGAAGCCTGCCTTGTCAATCACTACACCGAAGCGGCCAAAATGGGCCTTCACCAGGACCGCGACGAAGAAGCCTTCGCAGCACCGGTGGTTTCCGTATCGCTTGGCGACACATGCCTCTTTCGCGTCGGCGGCACAACACGCGGCGACAGAACCGTTTCCGTCAAACTTCAGTCCGGCGATGTGGTGGTGCTCGGCGGGGCAGGGCGGCTGGCCTTTCACGGTGTTGACCGCATTTATCCGGGCACCTCGACACTGCTTTCAGCGCCCGGACGCATCAATCTCACGCTGCGCCGGGTTACAGCTTCCTGAGCGCGACCTCTTCTGTCAGATGGTTGGCGCCCTTGCGCAGGATCAGATCGGCGCGCGGCCTGGTCGGCAGGATGTTTTCGCGCAGGTTCTTCAGATTGATGTTCTCCCAGAGCTGCTCGGCAATGGCGAGCGCGGCGTTGGCTTAAGCGCGGCATAGCGGTGGAAAAAGGATTCCGGATTCTGGAACGCCGTTTCGCGCAGCCGCATGAAACGGTCGACATACCATTGATGGATCAGATCTTCCGGTGCGTCGATATAGATGGAGAAATCGAAGAAATCCGACACCACGGGGACGGCTGCCCCATCCTGCGGAAGATCGCGTGTCTGCAGGACATTGATGCCCTCGAAGATCAGAATATCGGGCCGGTCGATTGTGCGGAACTCGCCCGGCAGAACATCGTAGGTCAAGTGCGAGTAAAGCGGCGCCTGGACATTTGGCAGGCCGGCCTTGATGGCCGAAAGAAACCGCAGGACCGCCCCGACATCGTAGCTTTCGGGAAAGCCCTTCCGTTCCATCAGATTTTCGCGCCGCAGGATCTCGTTCGGATAGAGGAAACCATCGGTCGTCACCAGATCGACCTTGGGGCTGGATGGCCAGCGGGTGAGAAGTTCCTGCAAAACGCGCGCCGTGGTCGATTTTCCGACGGCCACCGAACCGGCGATGCCGATGATGAAGGGGGATTTGACCACGTCTTCCGAATCGAAAAACACCTGCCTCTGCCGGAACAGGAGCTGTGTGGCTTCCACATGGGCCGAGAGCAGGCGCGACATGGAAAGATAGATCCGGCGCACCTCCTCCAGATCGACCGGGTCGTTCAGCGAACGCAGGCGCCGAACCTCGTCCTCGGTCAGCGTGAGCGGCGTATCGGCGCGAAACTTCGCCCATTTCTCGGCGCTGAAAATGCGATAGGGGGAGTACTTCTCCCCTGAGACAAGCTGGTCCATGAAGTTCGCGGCCCCCTTCCTTGCCGCCATGGCTGTCTTTGTGCTCTCGGTCATGCGTCGAATGATGCCATCCCGCGCAGAAACGATCTATCCCTTTCGGGATGCCTTCTCCTCAACGCCCGAACGTGCGGTGCGGCGCTCAAGCTCTTCCATTACCTCATTGAGCGAAACGCCTTCCAGCGCCAGGACCACGAGCCAATGATAAAGAAGATCGGCACTTTCGAAAATCAGCTCCTGCCTGTCACGCGAGACGGCGGCGATCACCGTTTCAACGGCTTCTTCGCCCAGCTTCTGCGCTGCCTTGGGCGTGCCCTTTGCAAACAGTCTGGCGGTCCAGGAGTTTTCGTCGCCCGAGCGCGCGCGCTCGGCGATGATGGCTTCCAGACGGGTGAGGTCGAACTGGCTCATGCCTGCTCCGGGGTCTGTGCGGGATCGAGCCGCATAGGAATGCCCGCCGAGGCCATATATGCCTTGGCCTCGCCGATCGTGTAGGTGCCGAAATGAAAGATCGAAGCGGCCAGCACGGCACTGGCATGGCCCTCGCGCACGCCTTCGACAAGGTGATCGAGCGTACCGACACCGCCGGAAGCGATCACCGGCGCACGCACCGCATCGGCTACAGCGCGGGTCAGCGGAATGTTGTATCCGGCCTTGGTGCCATCGCGGTCCATCGAGGTCAGCAGGATCTCGCCGGCACCGAGATCCACCACCTTTCGCGCGAACTCCACCGCATCGATGCCGGTCGGTGTGCGCCCGCCATGGGTGAATATCTCCCAGCGCAGCGGTTCGCCTTCGCCAGAGACCTGCTTGGCGTCTATCGCCACGACAATGCACTGATCGCCGAACTTGTCGGCAGCGCGGGCCACGAGTTCCGGGTCCTTCACGGCCGCCGTGTTGATCGAAACCTTGTCGGCCCCGGCGAGCAGAAGCCTGCGAATGTCCGCAACCTCGCGCACGCCACCGCCCACCGTCAGCGGCATGAAGCACTGCTCGGCGGTGCGCGCCACCACGTCGAAGATCGTTTCGCGGTTGTCGCTGGAGGCGGTGATGTCAAGGAAGCAGAGTTCGTCCGCGCCGGCGGCATCATAGGCCTTGGCCGCTTCCACCGGATCGCCGGCATCGATCAGATCGACGAAATTAACACCTTTGACGACGCGGCCGTCCTTCACATCGAGACAGGGAATGACGCGGGCTTTGAGGGTCATGCGAAATCTGCCTTCCTGCGGGCCCGGATTACGGCGATCATTGTCGCCACGGTCCAGACCATCAATGCTGCCATGCCGAAGGGCAGGCTGATCAGCATCAGCCAGCCCATCACGAACATCGTATAAAGCATGTCGCCCCGATCCGCACCGGCGATCATGCAGGGATTGCTGTATCCCTCGTGAAGCATGCAGCCATGCCAGCTCGCCAGAATGCTGGAAACCGCGACCGAAATGACGGGCAGGGCGGTCAGAACGAGGATGACAACGAGAAGAACAGTGAAGATCATTTTTGTCTTCCGGCTCAGCTTCCCATCACCGCTCACGCGGCTTCTCCCTTAAGCACTCTCAACGCCTCCGCCGGGTCAATCCGCCCGTCATAAAGCGCGCGGCCGGAGATTGCGCCTTCGAGCTTTGCCGCGTCGGGCATGGTCATGCGCACGATATCGGCTATGGAGGCGAGGCCGCCCGAGGCGATCACGGGGATGGAGACCGCATCGGCAAGCTCGATGGTCGATTCCCAGTTGATGCCGGTCAGAACACCGTCCCGGTCGATATCCGTATAGATGATGGCGGCCACGCCCACGCCCTCGAACCGGCGGGCCAGTTCGATGGCTGAAAGGTCGGAGGTTTCCGCCCAGCCTTCCACGGCCACCTTGCCACCGCGCGCATCGATGCCGACGGCGATCCTGCCCGGAAACGCCCTGCAGGCTTCCTTCACCAGATCGGGATCGCGCACCGCGACAGTGCCGAGGATCACGCGCGACAGGCCCTTATCGAGCCAGGCCTCGATATGGGCGAGCGTGCGGATGCCGCCACCGAGCTGTACCGGGTTTTTCGTCGCTTTCAGGATCGCCTCAACCGCATCGCCATTGACGCTCGCGCCGGCAAAAGCGCCATTCAGGTCAACCACATGCAGCCATTCGAAGCCCTGCTCTTCAAAGCTGCGGGCCTGCGCGGCGGGGTCGGTGTTGTAGACCGTCGCCTCGTCCATGTCGCCCAGTTTGAGCCGAACGCACTGGCCGTCTTTCAGGTCGATGGCGGGAAAAAGGATCATGTGTCAGACGCCTTCGATGATGCTGAGCCTGGCTTTTGAAACGGGTTGCCGGAATGTGATCGCATGCTGGTATTCCGGCGAGTGGTAGCAGGCGAGCGCCTGCTCATAGGACGCGAACTCGATGACCACCTGACGGTCGCCCGTCGGTTCCTCCGGCGCGACCGACTGCCCGCCCCGCACCAGAAATTTTGCGCCGTACTTCTCGAAGGCGACAGCATTGGCTTCAATATATTTTCGGTAGCCATCGAAATCGGTGATCTCGACCTGCGCGATCCAGTAGCCTTTTTTGTCCGCTCCACTCATCACGGCCTCCAGCGAAGGAAATTGGCGATCAGGGCCAGGCCAAGCGCCTGGCTCTTTTCCGGGTGGAACTGCGTGCCCACCAGATTGTCCCGCGCGACCGTTGCGGTGATCGGGCCGCCATAGTCAGCGGCGGCGAGAATCTCGGCCTCGTTGCGCGCGGCGAGGTGATAGGAATGCACGAAATAGGCGTGCAGGCCGTCGGCTCCGGTGGGGATGCCGTCAAAGATCGGGTGCGAATGTTTCACGTGAATCGTGTTCCAGCCGATCTGCGGGATCTTCAGTTTCGGGTCGGACGGGGTCATCTCGACCACATCTCCGGCAATCCAGCCGAGCCCTTCCGTGACCGTCTTCTCCAGCCCGCGTTCGCTCATGAGCTGCATACCGACGCAGATGCCGAGAAAGGGCCGTGCCTGATGGATGGCGACATCCGTGATCGCCTCGACCATGCCCGGCACCGCATCGAGCCCCCGCCGGCAGTCGGCATAGGCACCCACGCCCGGTAGAACGACGCGGTCCGCAGTGCGGACGGCATCGGCATCCGCCGTCACGGCGATCTCGGCCGTGATGCCGTTTTCACGTGCAGCACGCTCGAAGGCCTTTGCGGCCGAGCGCAGATTGCCCGAACCGTAATCGATGATCGCAACCTTCATGGTCAGCGCGCTCCAGGATATGTGAAGAGACCAAGCGCCGGCTCGCTGGCACGGCCGGGACCTCTCGCCGGTGCCAGCCTTTCGCTCAGGGCAGGGGGCGACGGCTCGTTCCGGGCTTCCGCCTTGTCGGAGAGAAGGCCGGCCATGAACCGGGTTTCTGCCTCGTTGCTGCCTGCTGCATCGACAACACCCCATTCGCGCCAGCCGCGCCTCTCAAGCATGGCAACACGCAGATTGCGTGCCTCCAGTGCGAGGAAGAACGACAGACAGAGCGATGCCACCGTTGCCGTTACGGACCAGCCTTCCAGTGTCCCAAGCGCGCCGATGACGAGCGCAGCAGCAAGGGCAGCCAGCGCCTCCAGCCACATGCGATGCCAGAGAAACCACAGAAACGGCATGATGAAAGCCAGAAAGGCAAAGCCGTCGCGTATGAGGACTGCCTGTTCCAGATCACCCTCGGGCGGCTCCATCACCACATAGCTTGCCATCGGCCTATCCCTTCAGGCTGCCCTTGGTGGAGGGCACCGCGTTGCCCTGGCGCGGGTCGGCCTCGCAGGCCGTGCGCAACACACGCGCCACCGCCTTGAAGCAGGTCTCGGCGATGTGGTGGCTGTTGGCGCCGTAATGGTTGGTCACGTGCAGGGTGATGCCGGCATTCTGCGCCAGCGCCTGAAAGAATTCGCGCACCAGCTCGGTGTCGAACGTGCCGATCTTCTGGGTCGGAAAATCCACGTCCCAGACGAGAAAGGGGCGGCCTGAAACATCAATTGCGGCGCGCGTCAGGCATTCGTCCATGGCAAGATCGAGTGAGGCATAGCGCGTGATGCCGCGCCGCTCGCCCAGCGCCTCCGAAATGGCCTTGCCCAGAGCAATACCGCAATCCTCGACCGTGTGGTGATCGTCGATGTGCAGATCGCCATCGGCCTTTACCGTCATGTCGATCAGCGAATGGCGGGAAAGCTGCTCCAGCATATGGTCGAAAAAGCCCACGCCGGTGGCCACCTCAAAGCGGCCTTCGCCGTCGATATCCACTTTGACGACAATGGCCGTCTCGTTGGTCTTGCGGCTGATTTCGGCGGTGCGCGTCTTGCTGGAAGCCATGGTCTTTCCCTTTGCGCTGCGTGAAGGCCAGCCTTCTAGCAGCATGTTCGGGCAGCGCCAAGCACTCTCACCAATCTCGTCTCTCGCGTTTGCATTCCACGTTGTTCAACTTACATATTCGCTCTGACGGTGCCGTGCCTTATCGGGCGGCGCGAAAAGGAGTGTGCGATGAGCGACGAAAAATCCATGCACGCCACGACAATCGTCACTGTGCGCAAAGGCGGCAGGGTGGTGATTGCCGGAGACGGGCAGGTCAGCCTGGGCAATACCGTGATGAAGGGCAATGCACGCAAGGTGCGGCGCATCGGCAAGGGCAATGTGATTGCCGGCTTTGCCGGGGCGACGGCCGATGCCTTCACCCTTCTGGAGCGGCTGGAGGCCAAGCTGGAACAGTATCCCGAGCAGCTGATGCGCGCCTGTGTCGAGCTGGCCAAGGACTGGCGCACCGACCGCTATCTGCGCCGGCTCGAGGCGATGATGCTGGTCGCCGACAAGAACATCACCCTGGCGCTGACGGGCAATGGCGACGTACTGGAGCCAGAAGGGGGCATCATGGCCATCGGTTCCGGCGGCAATTTTGCACTCGCTGCGGCGCGTGCGCTCGCCGACACCGACAAGGACGCCGAAGAGATCGCCCGCAGGGCGATGGAGATCGCCGCATCCATCTGCATCTACACCAATGACAATGTCGTGGTGGAAACGCTCGATGCCGAGTGAACCGGACCAGATAGATATTATCCCGGTCACGGCCGGGCACTATCCGCTCCTTCTCGACTGGCTCCACCAGCCGCATGTGCGCGAATGGTGGGGCGATCCCGACACGGAGCTGGCCCATATCCGCGACATGGTGGAAGGCCGGGACACGACACGGCCTTTCGTGATCCGTCTCGACGGAAAGCCCATCGGTTACATCCAGTACTGGTTCGTTGCCGACAACAGGAGCCCGGATATCCTTGAAAAGGACCCATGGGTGAGCGAACTGCCGGAAGATGCCGTGGGCGTGGATCTGACCATCGGCGAGGCGGAACTTCTTTCCAGGGGCGTTGGCAGCCGCGCCGTCAGGCTGATGGTCCGACGGCTGCTCGATGCAGGCCACGCCAGCATCATCATCGATCCGGATCGTGAAAACCGCCGCGCCGTGCGCGCCTATGAGAAGGCGGGCTTTCGCCCGATCCCTCATCTTGAAGGCCGCACCGGGAGCGTGCTCATCATGCAATACGACAAGAACAACGAGACGAACACATGACCACATTTTCCCCGCGCGAGATCGTCTCCGAACTCGATCGCTACATCATCGGCCAGAAAGACGCCAAGCGCGCCGTGGCCATTGCGCTGCGTAACCGCTGGCGACGCCAGCAGCTCGAGCCGGAGCTGCGCGAAGAGGTGATGCCGAAAAACATCCTCATGATCGGCCCCACCGGCGTCGGCAAGACCGAGATTTCCAGGCGTCTGGCCAAGCTCGCCGGCGCGCCCTTCGTCAAAGTCGAGGCTACGAAATTCACCGAGGTCGGCTATGTGGGCCGCGATGTGGAGCAGATCATCCGTGATCTGGTCGAGGTGTCGATCGGTCTGACCCGCGAGAAGATGCGCGAGAATGTCAGGGCCCGCGCCCACATGAACGCCGAAGAGCGCGTGCTTGAGGCGCTGGTGGGCAAAACTGCCAGCCCTGCCACCAAAGACAGCTTTCGCCAGAAGCTGCGCAACGGGGAGCTGGACGACAAGGAAATCGAGGTGGAGGTCTCCGATTCAGGAGGCGGCATGCCCGGTTTCGAGCTTCCCGGCATGCCAGGCGCCAATATCGGCGTTCTGAACATCAATGACATGCTGCAGAAGGCCATGGGCGGCCAGCAGACCAAAAAACGCAAGACGACCGTCAAGGAATCCTACGAGTTGTTGATTGCCGACGAATCCGACAAGCTGCTCGACCAGGACGAAGTGACCCACCGGGCGCTGGAATCGGCGCAGAATGACGGCATCGTCTTCCTCGACGAGATCGACAAGATCGCCACCCGCGAGGGCGGCGTGGGGGCCGGCGTCTCGCGCGAAGGCGTGCAGCGCGACCTGCTTCCATTGGTGGAGGGTACCACCGTCGCCACGAAATACGGGCCGGTGAAAACCGACCATATTCTCTTTATCGCCTCAGGTGCGTTCCACGTTTCCAAGCCGTCGGACCTTCTGCCCGAGCTTCAGGGCCGTCTGCCGATCCGCGTTGAACTGCGGGCACTGGAGAAAGACGATTTCCGCCGCATCCTGACGGAAACCGAGGCGAGCCTCATCAAACAGTATGTGGCCCTGATGGAAACGGAGGGCGTGATGCTCGAATTCACCGATGACGCCATCGACCGGCTGGCGGCCATTGCCGTCGATCTCAATGCGACGGTCGAGAACATCGGCGCACGCAGACTGCAGACGGTGATGGAGCGAGTTCTCGACGACATTTCGTTCGATGCGCCGGACCGCTCCGGCAGCGCCTTAAAAATCGATGCAGGCTATGTCGATGAAAATGTCGGCGACCTGGCCAGGAACACGGACCTTTCGCGCTTCATTCTTTAGTCGCGGACTGAATTCATTGCCCTGCCATCCCCGCACCGGCAGGGCAATGAAGCCGGCTTTTCAAGTGTGACATCTCTGCCGCGGTCACGGCGTCATCGCGCTCTGGCCGCGAATGTCTCTCGACTTGGTGCCAGGCTTTGCCTAATTTGCCCGCAATCCAGAAAAAAAGAACGACTCGGGGGCGCAAGCAGCGCGACATGGCATCACGGGCTCGATTGGTTATCGGCATTTGTGTCGGCTTGGTCGGCGCGGGTTCCCTGCCCGTGGCGGCGGCAAAGCTCGTGCCCGAGGGCAACCGCAATGCCGAGCAGCCGCCCATACCCGGTGTTTCGGCCAAGCGCACCAGATCCGCGCAGACCACCTATGACGCCAAATATGGCAAGGTCTATCAGCTTCTGAAAAACGACAGCGGGCTGGTTTCCAAGATCCGTTCCATTTCCGCCAGCTATCAGATCGATCCCGTGCATATGGTGGGGGCCATCGTTGGCGAACATACTTACAATGTGGACGCCTATGACCGGCTGCAAACCTACTATGTGAAAGCGGTCTCCTACCTGAAGAGCGATTTTTCCTTCTCACATGCCGGTGAGACCGTCGGTCAGTTCATCGAACGGCCGGAATTCGCCGAGTGCGAAAAGGAGAAGGGCAGCTACGATCTGTGGTCCTGCCGTGAAGCGGTGTGGGACAAGGCGTTTCGCGGCAAGAGCGTGGACGGGACGAAATGGCCGAACGACCGCTTCGGTGCCGTGTTCTTCCAGCCCTTTTACGCCGGCCAGACCTTCGGCATCGGTCAGCTCAACCCGCTGACCGCGCTCAAGATGACCGACATGGTGCACAAGGTGTCCGGTTTCAGGCGGATCAGCCATGACAATCCGCAGGAAGTCTACCAGACGATCATGGACCCGGATAAGTCGCTCGCCTATGTCGCGGCGACGGTGAAAAAATCGATCAGCGCCTATAAGCGCATTGCGGATTTCGACATTTCCGGAAACCCCGGCATCACCGCAACGCTATACAATCTCGGTAATCCCGAAGCGCGTGCTGCACGGCTTGCAGCCGAAAACCGCATTCTTCGGGCAAAGGGGCAGCGGGTAAAGCTTCCCGAAGAGAACTATTACGGCTGGCTGGTGAACGACAAACTGGATGAGCTGAAGGCGCTGTTCCAGGACTCCTGAGCTCACACCGGCAGGATTTTCTACTTTTTTCCGGTCGCACGGTCGCCGGTAATGGCGCGGAGCTGCTTCAGAAGCAGGGTGACCTCGGCGTTCTTCATAGAAGCGATATGCGCCGCCAGAAGATTGGCGAGTTCGGTTGCCTCGGGTGCGAGCCTGGCCGTGTCCACGACAACGCGCGGATGGGAAAGCTCGGCAATGCGCTGCATCTCATCCGCCTCGTCCCAGATCACATTGAAGTAACCGATGATCTTCTGGATCATCGCCCAGTTGGGCGGGCTCGCACGACCATGTTCCAGCGAAGAAAGATAGGCTGCGCTCACACCGATGGACGCCGCCATCTCCTTCTGGCTGACACCGCGCTCCCTGCGGAGCTGGCGGATTTTCTCACCGAGCGGCGTCACATCCCGCTCCCGTGCCTGCGCTTCAGGCGAATATAGAATGCACCGCCGCCGCCATGCCGGCGGCTGGCCTGATCGATCCCGCTGACAAGCGGCGAAAACGGCGGCGTCGCAAGCCATTGCGGAAGGGCGCGCCGCAACACGCCATCGCTGCCGAAGGAAGCTCCCTTGCCGGTGATCACGAGCACATGACGCACGCCATCGGCATGGGCGCGGCTCAGGAATGAGAGGAGGAGACTGTGCGCCTCGGACTGGGTTAGCCCGTGCAGGTCCACGCGCCCCTCCAGAGCGAGCCGGCCGCGCGCGAGCTTGGTGTGCGTGGGTTTATCTATCCGCCGCGTCGGATGCGCTTTCGCCGGGGGCGCGTTGTTCTGCTGCGAAGCGCCTGCCGGAGCCTTGCTGCCGGTGTCCTGCGCAACGAGGCGGGTCAACTCGGCCATGGTGTCATCGGTCGGTTCCGGCGGGTCTTCGAGCACCTTGCCCTTCAGCGGCTCGGTTGTGCACGCCACTCGGTTCCACAGGATGCGGTCTTCCATGCTCAGGCGTTTCGGTGTGTGGCTGGTCATCGATCAGCCTCCCAGAAGCCCGCGCGGAACCAGCGCATAGAAATCCGCTTTGTGGCGGATCACGCCGGCGATCTCGCCTGCTGCTGCGCCACTGCCAATGAAGAGATCGGCCCGCGCAGGCCCGGTGATCGCCGAGCCCGTATCCTGTGCGATCATCAGGCGCCGGAAGGGCTGACCATCGACCGCATCGAGTTCGGGCGCGTCGATGAAGAACGGAGTCCCGAATGTGTGCAAAAGCCGGTCGACCGCTATGGAGCGTCCCGGTGCAAGCTGCACCTTGGCGGCGGCTACGGGTCCGAGTTCGGGGGCCCCGGCATCGCTCTCACGAAAAAAGATAAATGAGCGATTTTGCCACAGAATCTCGTCAATCCGGTCCGGATTTTCCGAAAACCAGGCGCGAATGCTCTGCATTGTGACCGTTTCAGGCGCAAGCTCGCCACGGTCGATGAGAACCCTGCCAGCGCCGGTGAAAGGGTGGCCCGATTTGGCGGCATAGGTCACACGCATGGTCGAGCCGTCTTCAAGCCGCAGCCGCGCCGCGCCCTGGACGTGGATGAAATAGGCATCCACCCTGTTGTCGAGCCAGACAAGCTCCAGCCCCTGGCCCGCCAGTGCTCCGCGGTCGATAGCGCCGCGGTCGTGATACGCCACGAGGCCGGCATCCGTCTTTCTGGCGAAGGCGAAATAAGGGTCAAGACCGGGAGGTCGATTGTCTTCATCGACATCAACCAGATCGTCGGGGCGCTTATAAAGCGGAACGCAGAATCGCTCCGTCCTGATGCGCGAGGCTTCCACTTCCGGTTCATAATACCCGGTCACGAAGCCGGGCCCGCCATCCTCCGCCCGTATGCGGCAGGGGATGAAATGATTTTCGAAGAAGGCGCGGGCCGCCCGCTCATCGGCATCCGGCATGGCGCGGGCTGCCCTGTGCGCCGGGGCAAATGCGGAAAGGGCGATGCCAAGAGCGCCCGAGCGATAGGGCTTTATCTCAACTCGTTCGGCCGAGCGGGCAAAGGCATGAAAGGCGGACAGGACCGAATCCTGCCGCCAGCCCGGAATTTTATCGAACGAAACCCGCTCGAGGGTTGGCGAAAGCGCCGCAGGCGGCGCGGCCGTGCACGACGCTCCGCCAGACAAGGATCAATCCTCGGCTTCCGTGGCGACGAGCTTCCAGTTGGGATCGCGGGAGCGCGTATCGCGCGCGAAAGTCCAGACATCCTTGACTTCAGCGACGGTTTCCGGATCGCCATCGATCACCTCGCCGGCGCTGTCGCGCGTGGCGGAAATGAGCTCACTGACGATGCGCAGTGTGACATGTGCCTCAGAGCCCTTCATCTCGGCTGCAATGATCGTCATGTCGTCAATGCCGACAAAGGAGGATTCAATCTTTTCGCTGCGTTTCTCACGCTCGTCGATGGCAGCGACGAAACCCTCATAGACCTCGCGGGAGAGCAGGTTCTTCAGCGTGCGGCGGTCGCCATCGGCATAGGCCATCACGATCATCTCGTAGGCCATCTTCGCGCCCTCGACAAAACTCTTGGGAGCGAAGGATGCGTCGGCATCCCGGATGGCGCGCATGCCCTTGTTCAGATCGGTGCCAGGCTTCGCCGCCTTGTCGATGTCGGCATAGGTCTGATCCGGTTCCGCTGCGCCCTTGCGGCGCGGGAGGGACACCACGTTTTCGCCATTTGAGGACTGTTCCTTACGGGACGCATTGCGCCCGGCCGTATAGGGGTCGAACGGCGGACGCTCATTGCCCGTGCGCCGGCCCAGCACGTTGCGCAACTGGAAAAAGATCACCACAGCGGCAATCAGAAAGAAAATTGTGCCGAAATCGAAGAATTCCATAACGTCCAGCCAAACGAGCCACTGTGTTCCACAGCGCCTGCCGGCTCAGGGCAGGCGCAGAGGCGACGGCATCCCGTCCCTACCGGAAATCATATAGAACGCAGGGAGCCATCATTCAAATTATCGGTCAGAATACCTATGTTTTCCCAACTGGCCAGCATGGAACGGCCAGAAACAGCTTAAACACGCAACAAGGCTAACAGGTTCGTGCGCTTTTCCATTGTTCCCTTCCTGCTCCTCGCCATTCCGCTTGCCGAGATCGCCATGTTTGTGGTGGTCGGCAGCCAGATCGGCGTGTTTCCCACACTGGGCCTCGTGCTGGTAACAGCCATCGCCGGCTCCATACTCCTGAGAGTCCAGGGGTTCGGGGTTGTACGCCGCATTCAGGAAACCATGAATGAGGCGGTGTGCCCGGCCGTGACCTGGTGCATGGCATGATGATCATGGTGGCCGGCGTGCTGCTTCTCACGCCCGGTTTCATCACCGATACACTCGGTTTTCTCCTCTTCGTGCCAGCCATCCGCGATGCAGGCTGGAAATTTCTTCGCAGCCGGATCGTCATCCTCGGCGGCCCGGCACCAGCCGGAGGCCGGCACGCAAACCCTCATGGGCGCGATACCGGGCCGCAGACCATCGATCTTTCTGCAGACGATTACAGCGAATCCGGCGACGAGAATTCGCCCTGGCGCAAACCGGACCGCGAATAGAGCATCGGACCGAAAAGTGGAATCCGGTTTTCGGTTTATTCCGATGCTCCACTTATAATTTAGATCGTCCTTTGTGCGTCCGGATGGACGCACGGCGATCCAGGGGCTACCCCGCCGCGCCTTGTCATGCGCCGAAGCCCATGCTAGCGAGCAGGCAAATCTTAAAGGGGAGCCGCGCGGCTGCCAAACCACGCTCGAGGAAAAACGCATGGCCAAGAAACCAGAAGAAAAGACCGAAGCTGCAAAGGCCGGCAACGGCGCCCAGCCCTCTCTGAACGTGCTGACCCAGTATGTGAAGGATCTTTCCTTTGAAAGCCCGGGTGCACCGCAGTCGCTGCGCGGCCGTTCTGAAGCACCGGCGATCAACATCAATGTCAACGTCAACGCCAATCCGCTCGGCGATACGGACTACGACGTCGTTTTGACGCTCAATGCCAAGGCTGAGGCCGAGGGCAAGGTTCTTTTCAACGTCGAGCTGGTCTATGGCGGCGTTTTCCGCGTTGCCGGTTTCCCGCAGGAGCACATGCTGCCGGTTCTCTTCATCGAGTGCCCGCGTCTGCTCTTCCCGTTTGCCCGCCAGGTCATTGCCGATACGACGCGTGCCGGCGGCTTCCCTCCGCTGATGATCGACCCGATCGATTTTGCCCGCATGTTCCAGCAGCGCGTTGCCGAGGAACAGGCAAAAGGTCAGGTTCAGGTTTCCTGAACCAACCGGTTCCCGGAATTTTTCAGGCAGGGCGGTGCTTTCGGGCGCCGCCCTCTTTCATTTGAGCCGAATCTCCCCTGCCGCGCCCATACTTTCAGGCGCGAAAAGTATGCCAGAGTGCCTTTTCGCCAAGCTTCTCCACCAGCGCTTCATGCGCTACGCGCTCGGCTTCGCTGATCCGTGGTGGCAGGGGGGCCGGCCTTGCTGAAACGGTCATCGAAGCCCGGTCCGTGTTGCCCCCCGCATCGTCACCGCCGGTGGAAATTTCAAGACCGAGAGCCGCCTGTTTTCCGCCGATCAGCTCAATATAGACTTCGGCAAGAAGTTCGGCATCGAGCAGGGCGCCGTGCTTGGTGCGGTGGCTGTTGTCGATCCCGTAGCGGCGGCAGAGCGCATCGAGCGAATTCGGGCCCATCGGGTGTTTGCGCCGGGCGATCGCCAGTGTGTCGACGACCAGACCCGGGTCCACCGGCGGCACGCCGAGCCGGTCGAATTCTGCGTTGATGAAGCCAATGTCGAAATTGGCGTTGTGCGCAACGAGCTTTGCGCCATCGATGAATTCGAGGAATTCTTCGAGAATTGCTCCAAACACCGGTTTGTCTGCCAGATCGGCATCGGAAATGCCGTGAACCGCCTGGGCTTCAGGGTGAACGGAGCGCCCCTGCGCATTGATGAAATGGTGCAGCGTGCGGCCGGTGGGAAAGCGGTTGTCCAGCTCGACACAGCCAAGCTCGATCACCCGGTCTTCGTTGGAATCGAGGCCTGTGGTTTCCGTATCAAAAACGATTTCGCGCATTCTTCCGCTCCGAAGGTCGGGTCAAATCCAACATGCGCGCCCGGGATCGGCGACGCAAGGATACCGTCAGGGGGTGTCCGTTTCGGCTGGGGAAAGTTCGTCGATCACGGCTCTCACCGCCTTTCGCGCAGCCTCCATGCCTTTGCCGGTGTCGATGATGAAGTCCGCGCGCCGGCGTTTTTCGGCATCGGGCACCTGACGCGCGAGAATCCCGGCAAACTTCTCCTCCGTCATGCCGGGACGCGACAGGACCCGTTTGCGCTGCTCTTCCGCCGGCGCGGTCACGACGACAATGCGATCGACGCGATCTTCCCCGCCGGTCTCAAAAAGAAGCGGGATGTCGAGCACGACAATCGGCGTGCCTTTTTCCCGGTGTTCGGCGACGAACGCGTCGGCATCCTGCCGCACCAGCGGATGGACGATTTCCTCCAGCGCACTGAAAGCTTCGCGTTTCCCCAGCACCGCCTCGGCGAGGCGCGCCCTGTCCACCGTGCCGTCCGTCACCGTTCCGGGAAAGCGCGCCGCAATCAAGGGGGCGGCTGCACCCGAATAGAGGCGATGGACCGCAGCATCGGAATCGTGAACCGGCACACCTGCATCCATGAACATTCTGCCGGTGGTGGACTTTCCCATGCCGATGGAGCCGGTCAGGCCAAGAACAATGGTCATGACGCGTCCCCACCCGCGAGCACATGATCCCGCAGTGCGCCCGTTACCACCGGCCGGACACCGAACCAGCGCTCGAAGCCGGGCACGGCCTGATGCAGCAACATGCCGAGGCCATCAACCGGTGTGAGCCCCCGGGCCTCGGCGGCGGCGAGAAGATCCGTCTTGAGCGGGGCATAGACAATGTCGCTGACAATTGCGTGCCCGGGCAGGGGATCGAGCGAGATTTCCAGCGGCGGCTGGCCGGTCATGCCGAGCGCGCTCGTGTTGACCAGAAGATCGGCATTGCCGAGGAGCGCGGCAGATCCTCCCAGCCATGAGCGCTGACGCCAGTGCCGAAACGCACCGCCAATTCCTGCGCGCGCGCAAGCGTGCGGTTGACCACGCGTATATTTTTATAGCCGGCTTTTTGAATGGCATGGATGATGGCCCGCGCCGCGCCGCCGGCGCCGAGGACAACCGCCGTTTCACCACTGGTCCAGTCTGGAGCACCGGCGCTCAAATGTGCGGCAAAACCGTAGGCATCCGTGTTTCCGCCAATCAGTTTGCCGGATTCAAACCACAGCGTGTTGACTGCGCCGATCATCTCCGCCGCTTCATCACGCCGGTGAACCGCGGCAAAGGCCGCTTCCTTGTGGGGCAGCGTGACATTGCCGCCAGCGTATCCGGTAGCTGGCAAATCACCAAGAAAGGCGTCGAAATCGAGTGGGGCGACGTCCAGCTTTTCATAGCTGCCGTCGATGCCATGCTCGGCAAGCCAGAACCCGTGAATGAGCGGCGAACGGGAATGGGCGATCGGGTGCCCGCAGACGAAAGCGCGAATCTCAGCCATCGATGGCCCCCAGCCTGCGGAGCTCGGCAAGGAGCGGCAGAAGAGGCAGGCCGACAATGGTGAATGTATCACCTTCGATCTTCTCAAAGAGCTGAATGCCTTCGCCCTCGATCTGGTAAGCGCCGACGCTCGCAAGTGCCTTTTCGCCCACATTGGAGAGGTGCCGCCCGATGAAGGCGGGATCGAGATCGCGCATAGAGAGGCGGGCAACGCCCACATGGCGCCAGACCACCTCACCATCACGGGCGATGACCACAGCGCTGTTGAGCTGATGCGTGCGACCGGAAAGTTTCAGGAGGTGGCGGCGCGCACCTTCCATATCGGCCGGCTTGTGGAACACCTCGTCATCCAGCGAAAGCGTCTGGTCGGCACCGATGACGAGCGCACCCTGCTCTCGTTCAGAAACGTCAACGGCCTTGGCTTCCGCCAGAACCTGGGCGAGTGTTTCGGGATCGGCGCCGCTGCCCTCAAGTGTTTTTTCCACGGCGCGCTCATCAATCTCGGAGCGTTCTACGCGGAAGACAACACCGGCATCGCGCAGCATTTTCTGGCGAAAGGCGCTGCCGGAGGCCAGGACGATGGCGGGCCTGCTGGTCATGTCGTCACCCTCTGTTTTCTCGTGCCTTCGCATACAATGCGAGAATGGCCGCTGCGGTTTCCTCGATGGAGCGGCGGGTTACGTCGATTACCGGCCAGCCATGGCGTGTGCAGAGCTGGCGCGCATAAGCGATCTCGCGGGAGATCGTCACACGGTCGGTATAGGGGTTGAAGGCGTTTTCATCCACCGATCCCAGAATCCGGTTCTGGCGAATCTGCGAAATGCGTTCGGCGGAGGCGACCAGTCCGACAATCAGGGGCCTTTTCGCCAGGGCGAGCGCTTCCGGCAGTTTCATGTCCAGCACGATAGGCACGTTTGCGGTCTTCACACCACGATTGGCCAGATAGATGCTAGTCGGCGTCTTGGACGTGCGGGATATGCCGACGAGGATGACATCCGCTTCCTCGACATCGAGCGGAAGCTGACCGTCGTCATGCTCCATGGTGAAATTGAGCGCTCGATGCGGTGAAAATACTGCGCATCCAGCACATGCTGCGCGCCGACCCGACGGCCGGCGGGCGTGCCCAGATAAGACTGGAAGACCATCAGAACGGGTTCGAGCACCGACACGCAGGGCAGGCCGAGCGCGGCGCAGCTTTCATCCACCTGACGGGCAAGCTTTTGGTCCACCACCGTATAAAGCACGATGCCGGGTTCGCGCTCCACCTCATCAAGCACACGAGCGAGCTGCTTCTCATTTCGAATCAGCGGGTAGATGTGCTCGATCGCCCGCGCGTCCTTGTATTGCGCGGCTGCGGCGCGTCCTGCGGCCAGGAGAGTCTCGCCGGTCGCATCAGAAATCATGTGAAGATGGAAGAAGCGCTGCGGCTGTTGCACGGATTTTTGCCCCGCCATGTGGATGCCTGTTGATAACGCGGGCCCGAAAAAATGGCGAGGCCGCACCCTTTGATAACTCCACCCGTTCTTCCACAGACAGGCCTCGTGTGAATTCCAATCCTCCCATGTGGAGAACAATCGACAATCCCCGAACCTTCCTTCACTGTCCACTGGGCGAGGTCAACCGAAATCACTACAGCCTATTGAATCTGCGCGCTGAATCCGCATTATCCCCGTTCTTCTGAAGGTGTGCATTTCTGCGAGGCGCGGCAATAAGACCGGGCTCGCGATGCGCAAAACCGTGGACAGATTTGAATCCACATTACAAACAGAGTCTAAGAATCAGAAGAATCTTCAGATCTGTAATTATCTTTTGAATCCTGACTGTGGAGCAGCCTGATGGGGCAGCGAAAAATCCTTGATGTGCTTAGAGGCGAGACGGTGTTTCCGCCTCCCGTCTGGATGATGCGCCAGGCCGGACGATATCTGCCGGAATACCGGGAGGTCCGGAAACAGGCAGGGAGTTTTCTAGATCTCTGCTACAACCCGGATCTGGCAGTGGAAGTGACATTGCAGCCGATCCGTCGTTTCGGATTTGATGCATCGATCCTCTTTTCCGACATTCTCGTCGTGCCGCATGCGCTCGGCCGCGATCTGCGCTTTGAGGAGGGCAGAGGTCCGCTTCTGACGCCAATCGATGCGAGCGGTATCGCAAAACTTGAGACATCCGGTTTTCACGATCATCTGGCGCCGGTCTACGAAACGGTGCGGCGGCTTCGCAGGGAGCTTCCCGATGAAACGACACTGCTCGGGTTCTGCGGAGCGCCCTGGACGGTAGCGACCTACATGATTGCAGGGCATGGCACGCCGGACCAGGTACCGGCCCGCATGTTTGCGCTTGAGCAGCCGGAGGCCTTTTCCGCGCTGATCGACTGCCTTGCAGACTGTTCCGCCGATTATCTGATCCGCCAGATCGACGCCGGCGCTGATGCGGTGCAGATTTTCGATTCCTGGGCGGGCGTTCTCGACGAGCTGTCTTTCGAGCGGTGGTGCGTGAAGCCGGTGGCGCGGATGGTGGCGAAGGTGCGGGAAAAGCACCCCGACACACCGATAATCGGCTTTCCGAAGGGTGCAGGCGCGCTTTACGCGGGCTATCGTCGGGAGACGGGCGTGACGGCACTCGGGCTCGACTGGACGGTTCCTCTGGGCACAGCGCGCCGCCTGCAGGCCGAGGGAGCGGTTCAGGGCAATCTGGACCCTCTGAGGCTGATTGCCGGCGGAGAGGCGCTCCACGAGGGCGTGGACGCGATTGTGGAGGCACTGCGGCATGGGCCGTTCATCTTCAACCTTGGCCACGGCATTACGCCGAAGACGCCGGTTGAGCATGTGGAAGCGATGCTGAAACGGATTCGGGAGGCCGGCTGATGGCTGCGAGCGATACGGGCGGCAAGAAAGCTGCAGGCAGGGCTTTCGCGGCGCTGGCGATCTTTATCGCCCTGACAGCGCTTCTGTTTTTTTACAATCCGTCCGGTTTTTATCTCTGGGCCAAGGCCATTCATGTGATCGCGGTGATCGCCTGGATGGCGGGCATGCTCTACCTGCCGCGTCTCTTCGTCTATCACGCGGATGCCGCGCCGGGATCGGAGAAATCCGAGACCTTCAAGATCATGGAGGGGCGCCTCTTACGGCTGATCATCAACCCGGCAATGATGGTCACCTGGGTGCTTGGCCTGTGGCTTGCCTGGAGCGGCTTCGGCTTCTCCGGCGGATGGCTGCATGCCAAGATTGCGCTGGTGGTGGCCATGTCGGGCGTGCACGGCTATTTCTCCGCCGCCGTGCGCCGGTTTGCCGCCGACCAGAACACGAAGCCGGCGCGTCATTGGCGTATAATGAACGAAGTGCCGACGCTTCTGATGATCGTCATCGTCATCCTTGTTATCGTCAAACCCTTCTGATACGGGTTTCGAAGACCGCCCACGACATGGAACCGGGAAAGCCGTCTTGCCCTTTGGCAGAGACGGCGGTAAGAGATGGTTCCTTCCTTTTAGTCCGGTTCCACGAATATCTTCCGTTTCGAGTGAAACCGGCCGGCTTCAAATACGCCTACCTCCACCTTTTCTGTTGCCTTTCCAGAGTCCGCACATGCAGGAAATGAAACTCCAAGAGCTGAAAAGCAAATCGCCAACCGATCTCATTGCGTTCGCAGAATCGCTTGAGGTCGAGAACGCCAGCATCATGCGCAAGCAGGAGCTGATGTTCGCGATCTTAAAGAAGCTCTCCACCCAGGATATCGAGATTATCGGTGAGGGTGTCGTCGAAGTGCTGCAGGATGGCTTCGGCTTTCTCCGCTCGGCAACAGCCAATTATCTGCCGGGCCCCGACGATATCTACATCTCCCCCTCGCAGATCCGCCGTTTCTCGCTGAAAACCGGCGATACGGTGGAGGGGCCGATCCGCAGCCCCAAGGAAGGCGAGCGCTACTTCGCCCTTCTCAAGGTCAACACGATCAATTTCGAGGATCCGGAGAAGATCCGTCACAAGATCCATTTCGATAACCTGACCCCGCTCTATCCCGATGAGCGGCTGAACATGGAAATCGAAGATCCGACGAAGAAAGACCTGTCGGCGCGCGTGATCGATCTGGTCGCGCCGCTCGGCAAGGGCCAGCGTGGCCTGATCGTCGCGCCGCCGCGCACGGGTAAGACGGTTCTTCTGCAGAACATCGCCCACTCGATCACGTCGAATCACCCGGAATGCTTCCTGATCGTGCTTCTGATCGACGAGCGTCCGGAAGAAGTGACCGACATGCAGCGCTCGGTGAATGGCGAGGTGATTTCCTCCACCTTCGACGAGCCGGCCTCGCGCCACGTTCAGGTTGCCGAGATGGTGATCGAGAAGGCGAAGCGTCTGGTCGAGCATGGCCGCGACGTGGTTATCCTGCTCGATTCGATCACGCGTCTGGGCCGCGCCTACAACACGGTGGTGCCATCCTCAGGCAAGGTGCTGACGGGTGGTGTCGATGCCAACGCGCTACAACGCCCGAAGCGCTTCTTCGGTGCAGCGCGCAACATCGAAGAGGGCGGTTCTCTGACGATCATCGCGACGGCGCTCATCGATACGGGCAGCCGCATGGACGAAGTGATCTTCGAAGAGTTTAAGGGAACGGGCAATTCCGAGATCGTGCTCGACCGCAAGGTCGCCGACAAGCGCATCTTCCCGGCGATCGACATTCTCAAGTCCGGTACCCGAAAGGAAGACCTGCTCATTCCGCGGCAGGATCTGCAGAAGATTTTCGTTCTGCGCCGCATTCTGGCGCCGATGGGCACCACAGATGCCATCGAGTTCCTGAACGACAAGCTGAAGCAGACCAAAACCAATTCGGAATTCTTCGATTCGATGAACACCTGATTGTGGCTTCGACAATCTGTCGGCGACATCTAAGTTTTCAAGGCGGCATCCCGGTGCCGCCTTTATCTTTTGTTTACCATGATTTCCGTGTGGTGCCGTCGCGCAGGGCGGCTTCGAGCTCTTCCGGCTTCAGGAACGGTGGCAGGCATGTCTGCCCAATACAGAGATACGCAGCCTGCCGCTGAGGATCGATCGTTACACCGTCCGGTAGGTTCTGTGTGCTGCCATTGACCATGACAACATCAAACCGACTGGGATCCAGGTTTCGATTCGCTACCGGAACAAAAACAGGCTCCTTCGTCGGCTCGACCATGAGCAGTTTGGCAGCGTTCTGAGCCAGTGCCGCCGCATAGACAATGCCGGCTTGGCCATAAGTCTGTGTGGTTGCGCGGCCGAGCGCTGCCTGCGCGACTTCCGCTACCCGATTGTCCGGATCGTCCCCGGAGAGCACTGAAAGCGTCAACAGAGCTTCGATGACCTGGCTCGTGGCAGACGGTATGGCCTCGTCCACGTCGCCGCGTATGCGCATGGGGACATCGGACGCGTCGCTCGCGGTCAGGTAATGTCCGGTTTCGCTTTTGTCCGAGTACCAGGTATGGAGTTCGCGCGCCCAGGCATGTGCCTGATCGATTAGGGAAGGCTCGGCAGTTGCCTGATAAAGCGCGCCGGCGGCGGAAATCATGCACGCATAGTCGCTCGAAAGACCGGGGAACACCGCTTTGCCGTTGCGAGAACTGTGTGGAAGGCGGCCCTCCTTCATCGATTCGCATACGAAACGAAAAGCCCCGCGCGCTGCCTCCAGCCAGTCGGGCCGATTGAGCAATCGCGCTGCATCGGCGAGAGCTGCAATCGTGAGCCCATTCCAGTCCGTCAAAACCTTGTCGTCGCGTCCGGGCTGATCCCGCTCGTTTCTTATCGAGAGAAGCGTGTCCAGCAGGGCGCGCAGCTCTGCTTCCTTCAGATCGCCGAGATAGCGCGCGTGGCCGCGGCGGTGAAGTATCGGTTTTCCTTCCCAGTTCTCAGGCTGTGCCAGCGAGAAGATTTCGAGAAAGCCATCCGCTCCGCTATCGAGCGCGCTGCGTATCTGCGCTTCCGTCCAGAGATAGGTCTGTCCTTCAACCCCGGCGGTGTCGGCATCGAGGCTGGATGCAAAGGCACCACCTGCAACCCTCATTTCGCGGAGAAGCCAACTCACCGTCTCTTCGATTCGTACCCGAAACAATGCATCGCGTGTGTCACTGTAGATCCAACACAACATGCGCAGAAGCTGGGCGTTGTCATACAGCATCTTTTCAAAATGCGGGACGAGCCAGTTGTCGTCAGTGGAGTAGCGTGCAAGGCCGCCACCCACATGATCGTAGATGCCGCCGGCCAGCATTGAAGTCATACTTTGCACTACGGCGGTCCTGTGCGCCGGGTCATCGCTTAACCAGAGGACACGCATGAAGGGGACATTTGGAAATTTTGGCGCTCCGCGAAGACCGCCAGCCTTGTGATCGATCATACCATGGATGTTGCCGGCCAGAGTCTGGAGAACCTCCTGCGGCGACCCAGCATCACCCGGTGCCGGAGCGAGACGGGTTTCCACGTGGGCGCCAAGTGCACCTGCGCTCCTGACAAGTTCGGCGCGTTTGCCCTGCCAGGCCGCATTCACGGCCTCGAGCACCTGAAGAAATCCTGGACGCCCGTATCGCTGCTCTGGCGGAAAGTAGGTCCCACCCCAGAAGGGCTGCCCGTCGAAGTCCAGAAACATGGTTAGAGGCCAGCCGCCCTGTTCGCCCATGGCGGAGAGCGCGGCCATGTAGATCTGATCGATCTCCGGCCGCTCCTCCCGATCGACCTTTATGTTGACGAAATAGCGGTTCATCGCTGCGGCGATTTCCGGGTTCTCGAAAGACTCGTGCGCCATCACGTGACACCAGTGGCAGGCGGCGTAGCCGACCGAGAGGAGGATGGGCCTTTCGCTCTCTCTCGCCTCGCTCAGGGCCTCTGCCGACCACGGCCTCCAGTGAACCGGGTTGTTCCGGTGCTGAAGCAGATAGGGGCTTGTCTCGGAAGCCAGAAGATTTTTTGCAGGCAGCGGCATTGGGGCTCCTTGCACATCGAACAGTTATGGAAAATATCTGGGGTCAGGGACTGACTCTGGCCCACGGTAGGGCGCTTTGGACGTGAGAGCAAATGAGATGAGAGAAACCATATTCGCACTTTCCAGCGGCGCTTTGCCGTCGGGCGTCGCTGTTGTGCGATTGTCGGGTCCCGGTACCTGCTCCGCGCTCGAAGCTCTGGCAGGAAAACTGCCGGAACCGCGCCATGCGACGCTGCGAACATTGCGGGACAGCCGGGGCGCTATTCTCGATCGATCTCTTGTCCTCTTCTTTCCAGGCCCACAGAGCTTTACGGGGGAAGACTGTGGCGAACTCCATCTCCATGGCGGGCGGGCTGTTGTGCAGGCCGTTCTAGAGACGCTTTCAGGCTATCCCGATTTTCGCCTTGCCGAGGCGGGCGAGTTCACGCGACGTGCCTTTCTGAATGGAAAGTTGGATCTCACGGAGGCCGAAGCGCTCTCCGACCTCATTTCTGCGGAAACCGAGGCGCAACGCCGTTTTGCTCTCGCAAATGCGGAAAGCCGGCACAGGGCCCTTTATGATGGATGGCGAAAGACACTCATCCACGCGCGGGCAATGATCGAGGCGGAACTCGATTTCTCGGATGAAGAAGACGTTCCAGGCTCTGTTGCCGAACGCGTCTGGGAGGAGATTGCCGAGCTACGGAGCTCGCTTGAATGTCACGCGGCCGGGTACCGCACTGCCGAGATCATCCGCGAAGGGTTTCGCGTGGTGATCCTTGGGGCGCCGAATGCCGGGAAGTCGAGCCTTTTGAACATGCTGGCCCGCCGGGACATCGCCATCGTGACTGAAGAGCCCGGGACGACACGCGATGTTCTCGAGGCTGTGCTGGATGTAGGCGGGGTCAAGGTAATCGTGACGGACACAGCGGGCATTCGTGAGAACCCCGGGAGGGTCGAGGCGCTGGGGATTGACCGTGCGATTGATCGCGCCCGGGAGGCTGACATCATTCTTCTCCTTGAAGACTGCAATGCGCCTGTCAGGGTTCGGCTACCGGAAGGCATTCCGCATCGACGGATAGGCAACAAGCTCGACCTTGCAGAAAGGTCACTCCATCAGGGGCAATACGACTTTCTAATCTCAGCCCATACGGGTGAGGGCATCGACGATCTTCTAAGCGAGGTGCGCGAACTCGCCGTGCAGGCAACGTCCAATGCCGGTGAAGCACTTCCTTTCCGTGAGCGGCATGTGCAGCTCATCCTGGATGCGGCGAGACACGTGGATACCGCGGCGGCACAAACCAGCCTCCCGCTAGAAGTCCGGGCGGAGGAGTTGCGGCTTGCAGGCGAAGCGCTTGGGCGAATAAGCGGAACGATCGACGTCGAAGATCTTCTGGACACCATTTTTTCGCAGTTCTGCATTGGAAAATGACTCACGTGAAACACTGTCTACTTGATTGATGCGTGACTCACGTGAAACACAGACTTCGGATCCGGATGCGTACGCAACAATGTTTCACGTGAAACCGACAGAGCCTCGCAAATCCCTTGACTGCTTCTTCAGAAAAAGACATGTCTGACGCTCTCCAATCCCCGCGAAGTATCGGGCTTCCATAGCATCTCTCCACGCTGTGAAGGCATCGATGGAATCGGATCATGAAGAACAGTAGCTACGATGTAATTGTTATCGGCGGTGGCCACGCCGGCGTTGAAGCCGCTTCCGCTTCCGCGCGATCCGGTGCCAGAACGGCGCTGGTCACGCTTCGTTTCGATACCGTTGGTGTGATGTCCTGCAATCCAGCAATCGGGGGCCTGGGCAAGGGACATCTGGTACGGGAGGTGGATGCGCTGGATGGTGTTATGGGTCGTGCTGCGGATGCGGCGGGTATCCAGTTTCGGCTCCTCAATCGGCGCAAGGGTCCAGCAGTGCGGGGACCGCGCACGCAGGCCGACCGCAAGCTCTACCGGAATGCGGTGCAAAGTGCGATCAGGGCCGTGCCTAACCTCGAAGTGATTGAAGGGGAGGCGCTGGAGCTGCGCATCAGTGAGGGCCGCATCGCTGGAGTTGTGGTCTCCGGGGAGCGCCATCTGTCCTGCGGCTCCGTTGTGCTGACAACCGGGACCTTTTTGCGCGGCCTCATTCATATTGGGGAGAAGACGATCCCGGCGGGCCGTATGAACGAACAGGCGGCCGAGCGGCTTTCGATTTCAATGGAAGCGGCGGGCTTTCGCCTGGGGCGACTGAAGACGGGGACGCCGCCACGTCTCGACGGCCGTACGATTGACTGGGCTTCGCTGGACATGCAGCCAGCGGACGACGACCCGACACCCTTTTCCCTACTGACGGATCAGATTACCAACCGCCAGATCGAATGCGGCATCACACGCACCACCAGCGAAACGCATGCTGTGATCCGCCAGCATCTGCATCGCTCCGCCATGTATTCCGGCGCGATAGATGGAATCGGGCCACGCTATTGCCCTTCGATTGAAGACAAAATCGTCAAGTTCGGAGATCGCGAGGGCCATCAGATTTTTCTCGAGCCGGAAGGTCTCGACGATCATACGGTCTATCCGAACGGTATCTCCACTTCGCTTCCTGAAGATGCGCAACTCGGGCTTCTGAAGACCATCCCCGGGCTTGAGCGGGCAGTGATGCTGCAGCCAGGCTATGCGATCGAATATGACCATGTCGATCCGCGTGATCTTGAGCCGACGCTCGAGACGCGCAAGGTTCGCGGTCTTTTTCTCGCTGGGCAGATTAACGGAACGACTGGATATGAAGAAGCAGCGGCGCAGGGCATTCTGGCTGGAATCAACGCGGCTCGCGCGGCTTCGGGTAGCGAGATGGTGATACTGGGCCGTGCTGACGCCTATATCGGCGTTCTGATTGACGATCTGGTTACGCGGGGTGTGAGCGAGCCGTACCGCATGTTCACATCGCGGGCGGAATATCGGCTTTCGCTGCGTGCCGATAATGCCGATATGAGGCTGACACCGCTTGCCGTTCGGCTGGGCATCGCATCGGCGGAACGGGAGAAGCGGTTTAGCGCGATGGAGCGTTCGCTTGAGGCTGCGCGCTCGCTGCTCAAAGACAGGGCTCTGAGCCCGAATGAAGCGGCCCGGCATAATATCAATCTCAACAGGGATGGGGTTCGCCGTTCTGCTTATGAGCTCTTATCCTATCCTGATATGGACATAAGCCGGCTTATTAACATCTGGCCGGAGCTGTCCGAGATTCCGTCCGGTCTGGTTGAAAAGATTGAAACGGAAGCACGCTATGCCGTTTATCTGGAGCGTCAGGGCAATGACGCTGCCATGCTGCGGCGCGAGGAAGCGCGCCTTATTCCTGCTGAGCTGGCGTTTGACGGGATTGCAGGACTCTCAAACGAATTGAAGCAGAAGCTGAAGGACCGGCGACCGCGAAGCATCGCCGATGCCCAAAGGATTGATGGAATGACGCCCGCCGCTTTGGCTTTGATTATCGCAAGTCTGCGCCAGTTCGAGACACAGAAGGGCGCTGCCTGATGGATTCAGCGCGGTTTTCTCGGCTTTTGGAGATTTCAGGGCCGGTTTCACGTGAAACATTTGATCGTCTGGCTGCATTTGAGGGGATTTTTCGGCGCTGGTCACGACGAATCAATTTGGCCGCCCCATCGACGCTGAACGATCTCTGGGAGCGTCATATTCTTGACAGCGCCCAATTGCTGCGTCTCGCACCCGATGCGCTAAAGTGGCTCGACGTGGGATCTGGTGGGGGATTTCCCGGTGCCGTTATGGCCATTCTTCTGGCTGAGAAGTCGGGCGCCGAGGTGCATCTCGTTGAGAGCAATCGGAAAAAGGCGGCGTTTCTGGTGTCTGCTCTGAATGAAGTGGGTGTTGCGCCCCGGATCCATGCAAGGCGGATCGAAGACACATATGATGCGATTGGTACGCCAGACATCGTTACAGCGCGTGCGCTCGCGCCTTTGCCGCTTCTTATCGAACTTACGGAGCCCTGGCTGACGCAGGGCGCACGGGCGCTCTTTCACAAAGGACGGGATTACCGCAGGGAAGTGGAAGAAAGCGGTAACACGTGGCGATTCGATCTGGTAGAACATGAAGATAAGGTTGATGCGGCAGCCATCATTCTTGAAGTGAGCAATCCGCTCCGGCGATAGCCGGCTTGCCGCAGAGCCTTCCAGTAGGGTCAGATCGGGGTAGCAGCAGCGATGAACAGCGGCACGCGAATCATCACAGTCGCAAACCAGAAGGGCGGGGTCGGCAAAACGACAACGGCCATCAATCTCGCTACGGCGCTCGCTGCCATTGGCGAGAATGTTCTCGTGGTCGATCTGGATCCGCAGGGTAATGCCAGTACCGGGCTTGGCATCGACCGTCAGCAACGACTTGTTTCGTCCTATGATGTTCTGACGGGCAATGCGGGTGTTCTGGAAGCGGCCATGGCAACGGCGGTTCCCGGGCTTTCCATCGTGGCATCTACGCTCGATCTTCTCGGCATCGAAATGGAAATTTCGAGTGCACCGGATCGCGTTCTAAAGTTGCGTAACGCCTTGAATGAAGACGGTATTCCGTATTCATACGTGCTGGTGGACTGCCCACCTTCACTGAACCTTCTGACCTTGAACGCAATGGCAGCGGCGGATTCGATCCTTGTGCCGCTGCAATGCGAATTCTTCGCCCTTGAAGGTCTCAGCCAGCTTCTGGAAACGGTGGAGCAGGTGCGCGGCTCGATCAATCCGCATCTGGGTATTCAGGGCATCGTGCTGACCATGTTCGACCGGCGCAACAATCTGGCCAATCAGGTGGTTGAGGATGTCCGCGCGCATATGGGCGACACGGTCTATGAGACGATTATCCCGCGCAATGTGCGCGTTTCGGAAGCGCCATCCTACGGAAAGCCGGCGATTCTCTACGATCTGAAATGCTCCGGCAGCCAGGCCTATTTGCAGCTTGCGTCGGAGGTGATTCGCCGCGAGCGCCGACTGCGGGCGGCATGAGATGGATGCGAAGATGTTCGCAGGAAGACTGAGTTTTGTGGTTGATGGTGTTGTGACATGAACGAAGATCCCTCACGCAAGCGCCTGGGGCGCGGTCTCGCCGCGTTGATCGGTGAGATGGACAAGCCGGAAACCGAGCAGAAAGAGGCGGTGCGTGCCGATCGTTCTGTTCCAATCGAGTTTATTTCTCCCAATCCGCGCAATCCGCGTCGGCAGTTCGTCGAGAGCGATCTGAGCGATCTGGCGCAGTCCATTCGCGAGCATGGAATCGTGCAGCCCGTGGTCGTGCGCTCGGGCGACGCGCCGGGCCGCTTTGAAATCATCGCCGGTGAACGGCGGTGGCGTGCGGCACAGCGGGCCGGTTTGACGGAAGTGCCGGTGATCCTGCGGGAAGTGGATGACAAGGCCGCGCTGGAACTCGCCATCATCGAGAACGTCCAGCGTGCCGATCTCAACCCGCTTGAAGAAGCGCGGGGCTATCAGCAGCTTATCGATGAGCACAATTACACGCAGGCCGATCTGGGGCAGGTCATCGGCAAGAGCCGAAGCCATGTAGCCAATACATTGCGGCTTCTGAAGCTGCCGGACGCGATTGGCGATCTGATCATTGACGGTTCCCTGTCGGCGGGTCATGCGCGCACACTGGTTACGGCGGAAGATCCCGTTGGTCTCGCGCAGCGTATCGTCGAGGATGGTCTTTCGGTGCGCCAGGCAGAAGCTCTGGCCGCTGCGCCACGCGGTGAGGAAAAAGCGCCGCGGCCGCCCAAGAAGGAAAAAGACGCCGATACGCTGGCGCTGCAGAAGCTTCTCAGCGATCGCACTGGCCTCAACGTCGTGATCAATCACAAGGAGCGTGGCGGCGAATTGAAGATCGCCTATCGCTCTCTTGAGCAGCTCGACGAACTGTGCCGGCTTTTGCAGCAGTAGTTCCCGGGATCGGCCTGGCTGCTTTTGCCTGGCCGATCATCCTCGACCCTGTTCCCGGCATTCTTTGAATGGCAGGTATGCCTCGCAGGCCTGATGCGTAGGCAATTCAACATCTTACGTGATTTCCGACAGCTTAGCGGCGTCCGCGCGCACCCTCGACCGTCAGGGCGAGCAATGCCTGGCGGGCGATCGAGCCGGCCAGTGCCGGCTTCTGGCGGGTGCGCAGGATCGTCGCCTGCAGGCGCTCTGCGGCATTCTGCAGTGCCGTGCTGCTCCAGCGGCCCAGTGCGTTTTCAACGGTTTTGCGGCGCGAGAAGAAGACCGGCGGCCTGGCGCCGGCAACGGCTGCGCTGGCTGACACGCCCTTGTTGTCCATCGCAGTGCGCATGACCTGCAGCGCATGGATCTGACGGAGCGTTGCGGAGAGCACGAGAAAAGGCGGGTTTCCAGCGGCAAGAAAGCGCTGAAATGCGCTGTCGAATGCCTGAAAACGGCCGGAAATAATCGCGTCCACCGCCTCGTCGCTGCTCAGGCCCGCGACGTCTCCAATGAGCAGGCGGATGTCCTCCGGTGTTACCTCGCTGGCACCGGCGCAGTAGAGGGCCAGTTTCTCCAGCTCGCCGCGTGTCGCCAGCCGGTCGCCGCCAAGGTTGGCTTTGAGAAGCTGGCGTGCCTCCAGTGAGATTTTCAGGCCTGCGCCGCCGAGCGTTTCGTCGATAACCGCATCAATGCCGCGCCCGTCATCCGCGTAGCAGGGCAGGGCCATGGCGCCTGCGCCACGCTCGACCGCCGAACGCAGGGAGGAGCCTTTGCGAAGGTCGCCGCCTTCGATGAGAATTGCGCAGTCCGCAGGGGGCGCTGCGATGAGCGCGGTGACGTCGCTGACCAGCGCCTTCTGGTTGCCTGCGCCCTTCACCCAGATGAGGCGCTGATCGGAAAACATCGGCACGGTTTGCGCCTCGTCGGCAAGACGCCCCGGCTGCTGCTCCACTTCATTGGCCTCAATGCGCACAACGGTGAAGGGGTCGTCCAGCGGCAGGCCTGTGCCGGCAGCAAAGCGCCTGGCGCGCTCGCTGACAAGTCCGCGATCAGGCCCGTATATCAGAATGATCCGATAGGCCTGCTCCGGCTTTGCAAGCCAACGGTCGACTTCGTGCGCTTTCTTCTGTGCCATGTCGGCTGGATACCACAGCGAACGGCCAAGGGCACGCGTGAAAAAGGGCGGGTGATGATCAGATAGTCGGTCGCGCGCTGCACTATTTGCCGGGGTTCTTTCATGCAAGGGTGCAGCGGCGTTGCGCGGGGCCGCTGGCTGAAGAAGAGCAGCGTCGATATAACCGGCCGTGTTCAATTCATATGCATATGAAACTGTTTACATGTGATGTGATCGTAGGGTTCCAGATGTGCTGTGGGCGCGGCTTAGCCGGGCAATCAAGACAGGAATGCGAAACGGGAGCGTTATCCAAGATCGCGTGGCCGCGCTACTCATGTGCGATGATATTTGCATATGCATCCTTTTTCCGTTAGACCGTTTCAAGCTGCCTGTGGTGTTTCACCACGGCCTCAAATGTTTCTGGGAGGAGACTTATGAGCCAGTCCATTATCGGTGAATTTGCCAACCAGTTGCTGTCAGGCAGGGTCGAGGTCGTCGATCTGTCTGCGGTGCTGGGTCCCGACACCCCGCTTCTCAAGCTGCCGCCTGAGCTTGCCGTGGATACCCCGAAAATCGAGATTCACAAGATCTCCGCTTATGATGACAACGGGCCCTGGTGGGCCTGGAACTGGCTCAAGCTTGGCGAACATTCCGGCACCCATTTCGATGCGCCGATCCACTGGATCACCGGACGCGACCATCCCGATGGTTCTACCGACACAATCGACCCTGCGAATTTTGTTGCTCCAGTCAATGTGATCGACTGTTCCAGGGAAACGGCAGAGAATCCCGATTTTCTGCTGACGGTCGACCATATCAAGGCCTGGGAGGCCGAGCATGGCGAGATACAAACAGGCGAATGGGTCGTTCTGCGCAGCGACTGGTACAAGCGAAACGGTTCTGAAGAGAGCTTTCTGAACGCCGACGAAACCGGCCCGCATTCGCCGGGGCCAACGCCTGAAGCGATCACCTATCTGCTGGACAAGGGGATCATCGGCTGGGGCAGCGAGACGATCGGCACCGATGCCGGCCAGGCCGGTGGAATGGAGCCGCCATTCCCTGCGCACAACCTTCTGCACAAGGCCAATCGTTACGGTCTCGCCAGTCTCGCCAATCTCGACAAATTGCCGCCGAAGGGAGCAATCCTGATCGCGGCACCGCTGAAAATCGAGCATGGCACGGGCAGCCCCTGCCGCGTTCTGGCGCTTGTGGCCCGGGATTAAGCCGCCAGCACAATGGCGAACCCTCACAGAAGAATCACGGGCAGCGGCTTAAACGCGCTGCCCGCCGCTGAGAAGAGGGTTTTCATCCGCAATTGCCTGACATTTCGTGTGTCATGGAAGGTAGGGTAGCGGTTCAGACAGTCTGCTGGTGAGAGGCTTTGATGGACGAACGCTTGGATAGCAGGAACTCGAGAATTGAGACGCTGGGCCAGATGGGGCTTCAGCAATTCGCGCCTTATCTGATGAACCGCATCATGGGGCGTTACAATGCGACCCTGCGGCAGGATCTGCGCCGGCAGGGGCTGACGGTGCCGCAGGTGCGTGCGCTTGCCGTCCTGGCGGTCGGGGATGGCATGTCGATCAATGAGTTATCCGTCTACACGGTGATTGAGCAGTCGACCATGAGCCGCACGCTTGATGCACTGGAAGCTCAAGGCCTTGTTCGGCGCGAAGCCTGCCAGGACGACAGCCGCACCCGAAACATCTTCCTGACCGACAAGGGACGGGAAGAGTTCAACCGTGCATGGCCAGCCATGCACGAAGCCTTTGCCGAAATGTTCAGGGATATTGACGAAGCGGAATACTCGGCCTTCGTCGCCACGCTTCAGAAGATTCTCGGCAACATCAGAAAGCACGATTTTTAGCGAGCCCGCCCGCAGTGTGGAACTGCGGTGCCAGCGACGGGAGACTGCATCATGGCTGAACGTTCGTTTGTGAAGGAGGTCCAGAAGCTTCGGCTCGGGACCGGCGAGACCTTCCACGGCGAAGGGATTCTCGCCATCACCAAGGCGCTTCTGCAATGCGGCGTGGGGTATGTGGGCGGCTATCAGGGCGCCCCTATCAGCCATCTTATGGACGTTCTGGCTGACGCACAGGACATTCTGGGCGAGCTCGGCGTGCATTTTGAAGCCAGCGCTTCCGAAGCGACGGCGACGGCCATGCTCGCGGCCTCCGTGCACTATCCCATTCGTGGCGCCTGCACGTTCAAATCGGCTGTTGGTCTCAACGTAGCATCCGACGCCCTTGCCAATCTCGCCTCTGGCGGTGTGACCGGGGGTGCGCTCATCATCGTTGGCGAGGATTATGGCGAAGGCTCTTCCATCATGCAGGAGCGCAGCCACCCCTTTGCCATGAAGAGCCAGGTCTGGCTGCTCGATCCGCGTCCCAATCTGCCCTCCATCGTCAAGGCCGTGGAAGATGGGTTCGAGCTTTCGGAAGTTTCCAACACCCCGGTCATGCTGATGGTGCGCATTCGCAGCTGCCATGTGACCGGCAGTTTCGAGACAAAGGACAACAAGCGCCCGGAAATGACCGTTGCGGACGCGCTGGAAAATCCGCGGCGCGACACCAACCGCATCGTTCTGCCGCCCGCCTCCTTCCTGCATGAGAAGGAGAAGGTGGAGAAGCGCATGCCGGCCGCGGTGGATTTTATCCGCTCGCGCAGGATCAACGAGTTCTTCGGGCCCGAGCGGGGCAAGGCCGGCATCATTCTGCAGGGTGGCATGTACAACAGTGTCATCCGGGCGCTGCAGCGCATCGGCCTTGCCGATGTCTATGGCGAGACGGACGTGCCGCTCTATGTGCTCAACGCCGTCTATCCGCTCATCGATGACGAGGTGATCGACTTCTGCGCGGACAAGGATTCCGTTCTGATCGTGGAGGAGGGGCAGCCCAACTATCTTGAGCAGGCCATCGCTCGATGATGCACAAGAAGGGCATCGACACACGCATTCTTGGCAAGGATGTCCTACCCATGGCGGGTGAATATACCGGCCAGGTCATGCTCGATGGCATCAGCGCCTATCTGCGTGCCAATGCGCCGGAGCTTCTGGCGGCGCAGGTGCTGGCCCCCAATGCGCCGGGCGAAAACACGCTGGCAGCGGATCTCGCCAAGGTGGTTCCGGGCCGGCCGCCGGGGTTTTGCACGGGCTGTCCCGAGCGGCCGATCTTCGCTGCCACCAAGCTGATCGAACAGGAAATGGGACCGCACCACATCTCGTCGGATATCGGCTGTCATCTGTTCTCGATCATGCCGCCCTTCGAGCTTGGGGCGACAACGATGGGCTATGGGCTTGGGCCGGCATCTGCATCTGCATTCAATTCACCGGATGCGAAGCGGCGCTCGATCTCCTTCGTCGGCGATGGCGGCTTCTGGCACAACGGCCTGACCTCCTCGATCGGCAATGCGGTGTTCAACGAGAATGACGGCGTCATTGTCGTGGTCGACAACTTCTATTCGGCGGCGACCGGCGGGCAGGACATTCTTTCTTCCCGTGCCGACAATCCCACAAAGTCGACGAAACATCCGATCACCGATGCGGTGAAGGGGATGGGCGTGAAATGGGTTCGGCATATCGACCGCACCTATGACGTGACCAAGGTACGCGCCGCACTGCGCGAGGCGCTGACGACAAAGGAGAAAGGGCCGAAGGTGATCGTGGCCTCCTCCGAATGCATGCTCAACCGCCAGCGCCGGGAAAAGCCCCTTATGGCAAAAGCGATCTCGGGTGGCGAGCGGGTGGTGAAGCCGCGTTTCGGCGTAGACGAGGATGTCTGCACCGGTGATCACGCCTGTATGCGGCTTTCAGGCTGTCCGTCGCTTTCGGTCAAGAAACTGGATGATCCGTTGCGGGACGACCCGGTGGCCTCGATCGACCACACCTGCGTGGGCTGTGGGAATTGCGGCGAGGTGGCCGATGCGGCGGTTCTGTGCCCGTCCTTCTACCGCGCGGATGTGGTGCACAATCCTGGCCGGTGGGACCGTTTCGCAAACAGGGTGCGCAACACGGTGACCGGCTTTCTGCAGACACGTCGTGAAAAACGGCGCCTGACATTCGCAGACGCTTGAGGGAACGACCATGGCCAAGCGCATGAACGAAAAAGAAGAGCAGAAGATCATCAAGCTCGCCATTCTTGCCGTGGGCGGGCAGGGCGGCGGTGTTCTCACCAACTGGATCACCGATGTGGCCGAGCGCAACGGCTACCTTGCACAGGCAACATCCGTTGCGGGCGTGGCACAGCGTACCGGGGCGACGATCTACTATGTGGAGATGTGTCAGGATACCGGTCGCCGGCCGGTTTTCTCGCTGGCGCCGGCGCAGGGCGACATCGACATTCTGATTGCCGCCGAGCTCATGGAGGCGGGGCGTGCGGTGATGCGCGGCTTCGTGACACCCGACCGCACGACGCTGATTGCCTCGGCGCACCGCATCGCGGCCGTTTCGGAGAAGATCGAGCCCGGTGACGGGCGCGCGGATTCGCCCACCGTTCACCGGAATGCGCGCGAAGCGGCGAACCGCTATATCTGTTTCGACATGGAAAAGGTGGCTGTCGAAGCCGGCTCTGTGATCTCATCGAGCCTGTTTGGCGCACTCGCGGGCTCGGGCGCGCTGCCATTTCCGCGTGAAAGCTACGAGGAAACCATCGAGGCTTCCGGGCGCGGGGTGAAGGCGAGCCTCGCGGCATTCGGCAGGGCGTTCGAGCTCACGGTTTCCGGTGAGCGCGTGGAAGAGGTGCGTGCCAATGCAGCGCCGGCTTCAAGGCAGATCGCGGTGGAGGGGCCGGAACGACTTGTGGCGCGGTGGAACGCATTGGCCGCCCGCGCGGAGGCCTATCCCGAACCGGTGAGAGCCATGGCGCTCGCGGGGCTGCGCAAGGTGGTCGACTATCAGGACCTCGCCTATGGCGCGGAATATCTCGACCGGCTCGAGAGTGCGCTGGCGCTGGACAGCGCAGAAAAGGGCCATGCCCTGGGAGAGGCAGCGGCCAAGCATGTGGCCAACGCCATGTGCTATGACGACATTCTGCGCGTTGCCGATCTGAAAACGCGAACTGCACGCGCTGAGCGCATCCGCAAGGAGATGAAGGTCGGCGGGGCCAATGTCCTGCAGGTGACGGAGTTCTTTCACCCGCGCGTGGAAGAATTCTGTGGCACGCTGCCGGTGGGGCTTGGCCGTTTCATCGAGAACAGGCCGGGGCTTGCGCGCTGGGTCGACCGGCGCATCAATCGCGGCCGGCGTATCCGCACCGACAGCCTGCTCGGCTTTGGCGCGTTGTGGTTGATCGGCACGCTGCGGCCATGGCGCCGATCGCTGCTGCGTCATCAGGTGGAAGAGGCGCATCTGGAGCGCTGGTATGCGCTGGCGCTCGACACGGCGCAGCGCGACTATGCGCTGGCAGTGGAAATTCTCAATTGCCGACGGCTCATCAAGGGTTACAGCGACACGCATGTGCGCGCGCACTCCAAGTTCGACCGGGTGCTATCCGGCCTGACCCTGCTGGAGGGCCGCGATGATGCAGCAGACTGGCTTCGACGGCTGCGTGACGCCGCGCTCAAGGACGAGAAGGGCGAAATGCTCGATGGGGCGCTCAAGACGGTGGCGACGCTGGAAGCAGCTGAGCACATTTGCGTGGGGGGCGGGGCCATGCCGGAAACGGCGTGGCCTCTTTCGTTTGCAGGCACTGGAATTTGCAGGCACGGGCATTTGCGGGGACTGGTCTTGCCCGCGCCGCCATTCCTGATATTAGTCGCCTCGACTTCCAAGGCTCCGGCGTGCGGAGCCGGCCGGCCATGCCGTACCTCTCATACCGGGAAAGACCATGACGAAACTCAAAGACGTGAAAAAGGTCGTGCTTGCCTATTCGGGCGGCCTCGATACCTCGATCATCCTCAAATGGCTGCAGACGGAGCTCAATGCCGAGGTGGTGACCTTCACTGCCGATCTCGGCCAGGGCGACGAGCTGGAGCCGGCGCGCAAAAAAGCCGAGATGATGGGCATCAAGGAAATCTACATCGAGGATGTGCGCGAGGAATTCGTGCGCGATTTCGTCTTCCCGATGTTCCGCGCGAACGCCGTTTATGAGGGCGTCTATCTGCTGGGCACGTCGATTGCCCGACCGCTGATCTCCAAGCGTCTGGTGGAAATCGCTGCCGAGACCGGGGCTGACGCCATCGCCCACGGCGCGACCGGCAAGGGCAACGACCAGGTGCGTTTCGAGCTTTCGGCCTATGCGCTTAATCCCGACATCAAGGTGATCGCACCCTGGCGTGACTGGGAGTTCAAATCCCGCACCGACCTGATCAATTTTGCCGAGGCACACCAGATCCCGGTGCCCAAGGACAAGCAGGGCGAGGCGCCTTTCTCCGTCGATGCGAACCTGTTGCACTCCTCTTCCGAAGGCAAGGTGCTGGAGGACCCGTGGGTGGAGCCGCCGGAATATGTGCATCAACGCAGCGTTTCGCCAATGGATGCGCCCGACGAGCCGACCGAGATCACCATCTCCTTCAAGGCGGGCGACGCCGTTGCCATCAATGGTGAGGCGCTTTCGCCGGCAACGCTGCTCAAGGCGCTGAACGATCTTGGCCGCGACAATGGCATTGGCCGCCTCGACCTCGTGGAAAACCGCTTCGTGGGCATGAAGTCGCGCGGTGTCTATGAGACGCCCGGCGGTACCATTCTGCTTGCGGCGCACCGGGCGATGGAGTCCGTCACGCTCGATCGCGGTGCTGCTCATCTCAAGGATGAGCTGATGCCGCGCTATGCGGAGCTGATATACAATGGCTTCTGGTTCTCGCCGGAACGCGAGATGCTGCAGGCCGCCATCGACAAGAGCAGGAAGACGTGGAAGGCGAAGTGCGCCTGAAACTCTACAAGGGCAATGTGATCGTGACCGGCCGCAAGTCCGACAAGTCGCTTTATTCTGATGCACTGGTTACCTTCGAGGACGATCAGGGTGCCTATGATCAGAAGGATGCAGCCGGCTTCATCAAACTGAATGCCTTGCGCCTGCGTACGCTGGCGGCGCGCCGGCGGGGCCGCTGATCGATACAGCATTCTGATAGTGAGAAAGCCGGCTGTGATGCCGGCTTTTTTGTGTGTTGAGCTGCAGGCGCAGGGTTTGGCGTCTGCCGGCCCTTCGCTATGGCTCCGGGCGTTCGTCGCTCAAAAAGCCAAATCGTTGGCTTTTTGCCCGCTACGCGGGACGCTCCTCACCCATCGATTTCCCTGGCCATGATAGCGATGGCCTGCTGGTAGACGCTCGCCGCGTTCCAGCCCTGAATGGCGCGGAAGTTCGGCTGCCCCGGCTGATAGCCGGCACCGCGCTGCCAGCCATGGGCGCGCAGGAAGTTTGCGGTTGAGGCAAGCGCATCGGCCTGCGAACGGATCATGTCGACCCGGCCGTTGCCGTCGCCATCGACGCCATATTTCAGAGCGTTGCCCGGCAGGAACTGGGTCTGGCCGATCTCGCCATGGGCTGCGCCCCTGGCATTGGGATCAAGCATGCCGCGATCCACCATTGTCAGCGCGCCGTAGAGGTGGCCGGTGAAGAACTCCGAGCGACGACAGTCATAGGCGAGTGTGGCAACAGCCGAGACGATGTTCTGATTGCCGAGGAAGCCGCCAAAGCCCGTCTCCATGCCCCAGATGGCGATCAGCGGACCGGCAGGTACACCGTAGCGCTTCTCGATGTTTGCGAAGAGACGCGCATACTTCTTCTTCATTCCCTTGCCGCGCGAAATGATCGCGTTCGAGCCCCGCTTCTGCATGAACGAATTCAGCGACAGCTTGAAGCTCTTCTGGCCACGGTCGGCGGCAATCGTCTTGCTGGCATAGCTGGTTCTGGCCAGCGCGTTCAATCCGCGCTTACCAATGCCGCGTGATGCCGCTTCCTGGCTGAACTGTGCCTTCCAGGCTTCAAATCCCCCGGCGTTGTTTCCACACTGCGCGGCGGAGGCCTGCCCCGCCATGAGAAGTGAGGCACAAACCGAAGCGGTCAGGACCACCGCTCTTCCCCCGAAAGCCATGTTGCTCTCCTTAAGATAAATGATGGCTAGATAATGTGATGCTGGCAGCGATTACACAACATTTCGGTGGCCGCAAGCGTTGAGTTTCCTAGCATAGCGGTCATTACCGAACCGTTTCGCGGGCCGGATTGCTCCATTTCCGCTTATTTGTCGCGGAACCGATCGCGGTCCGCTCCGTTTGATGCCCCAGTTGAAACCGACTGGAGATGAGTCATGAACAAGGTGTTTCTCAAGGGCGCTGCCGCCGGTGTGGCGTTGCTGGCTTTCGCTGGTGTGGCAGGTGCAGAAGTGCTTGCACGGGCGACCGCAGATCTGAACATTCGCTCGGGCCCGGGGCCGCAATATCCGGTTGTCGGGGTGATCAGGGTCGATGAAGAGGCCGCCATTGAAGGTTGCCGGGAAGGCAGCAAATGGTGTGCCGTCAATCATGCCGGCGTGAATGGCTGGGCTTATTCGGACTATCTGACGGCACCTTTCGATGGCGCCGGGGAGTATGTGGTGGTGACCGACCGCCCGGCTGAGGCGCTGCCTCCGGTTTCCTATGAAGCCACGTCGAGTGTCGAAATCGAGCCGGTTCATGGTGAGCTGATCGGCCGCAAGACCGCTCTCGGCACGGTGGAACCCATCGCTCCTCCGCCCGCGGAGGTCACAACCTATATCCAGACCAACCGGGTGGAACCCGTTTATCTGGAGGGTGAAGCCGTCGTTGGCGCCGTTGTTCCCGAAACTGTCGAGGTCCGCGAGATTCCCGACTACGACTACCGCTATGTCTATGTGAACCAACAGCCGGTTCTGATCGAACCCGAGACACGGCGCATCGTTTATGTTCTGCGATGACACTTTAACGCCGGGCTTGAGCTGACGGTACAATGTTCAGCACCGATGATCGAACGCTGTGGCGATGGTCTCGCCGCAGCGTTTTTTGATGATCTCTTCGCAACGGCTTGACAGCAGCGAACAACGAAGGCACTTTTCCTCATATTATTAGCTGGCTAATTATGAAGTTGGAAACGGACTACCGGAAATTTTTCAGACAAAGATACTCGCCTGCGCGAGAGCGCTTGCAGGCCCATGCGCAATATCGCAACAACAGGACTCTACCGTGATAACACCACAGTCCGGACGAGCGCGCGCTCATCCATTCGCGGCGGTCGCGACTGCCTTCGTCATTTCATCATTTCCCTATACCGCGGATGCGCGGCATTTCAATGATCAGCCTGTCGGCCCTGAAACGGCTGCGATGCAGCAATCGCCGTCGGCCCGGATGCCGCTTCCGCCGGAAGACATTGTGCCGCGCCATCATGCTTACCGACAGTCTGAACCTGGCATGGCAGCCGGGCAGCAGGTCGCATCCAGTTGGGTGATAATCTGGCTCGCGGCGCGATACTATCCCGGTTTTTGCGAGGATCTGCCAACGCATCTTCTGGAGATGTGCGGCGAGGAAAAGCGAAAGGCGGAGCTGGAGAAACGCCGGCAGCCGACAGACGGAAACTGAGCCACTTTGTGCCGCGCAGGCGCGTTCTTTTGACTGGGCTCAATCTCACGATCTGACGCGCTTTGCGTAGCCGAAGCCATGCTCTCCTTGACTCTAGAGACGATTTCCTGTCTACAGGCGCAGAATTTCCGCGACGAGTGACAACTCCGAGCAGCCGACCAGGGCGCCTTTCAGCGGAAAGTGACGATCCTGGAGGTCAACACCCGGCAGCGCGATGCGCCCCCGGGTGCTTTTCGGCTTTGCGCGATGTTTGAAGCTCAGGCGCGGATGCATTACCTCTCGCATGAACACGAATGATGCGAGACATGAGGAACGCGGATGTTTGAATCGCTTCAGGAACGCCTTGGTTCCATCCTGAATGGCCTGACGGGCCGCGGTGCGCTGTCGGAGGCGGATGTCTCTGCGGCCCTGCGCGAGGTGCGCCGTGCGCTGATCGAGGCGGATGTGGCGCTCGATGTGGTGCGTTCCTTCACGGACCGTGTGCGCGAAAAGGCCGTCGGTGCCGAGGTTCTGAAATCCATTAAGCCCGGCCAGATGGTCGTCAAGATCGTCCACGACGAGCTTGTCGAGATGCTGGGCACCGAGGGCGAGACCATCGACCTCAACGCGCCGGCCCCCGTCGTCATCATGATGGTGGGTCTGCAGGGCTCTGGTAAGACCACCACGACCGGCAAGATCGCCAAGCGCCTGACCGAGAAGCAGGGCAAGAAGGTTCTGATGGCGTCGCTCGATACGCGCCGCCCCGCCGCCCAGGAACAGCTCAAGCAGATCGGTGAGCAGACCGGTGTCGCCACGCTGCCGATCATTGCCGGCCAGACGCCGGTTGAGATCGCCAAGCGCGCCACGCAGGCGGCCCGCCTCGGCGGCCATGATGTGGTGATCCTCGATACGGCAGGCCGTACGCATATCGACGAGCCGCTGATGGTCGAGATGTCGGACATCAAGAGCGCGTCGAACCCGCACGAGATTCTGCTCGTGGCCGACTCGCTCACCGGTCAGGACGCCGTCAATCTCGCCAACAACTTCAACGACCGCGTCGGTATTACCGGCCTCGTTCTGACCCGTATGGATGGTGACGGGCGCGGCGGTGCGGCGCTTTCCATGCGTGCCGTTACCGGCAAGCCGATCAAGCTGATCGGTGTTGGCGAAAAGATGGACGCGCTCGAGGAGTTTTATCCCAAGCGCATTGCCGACCGTATTCTGGGCATGGGCGATATCGTTTCGCTGGTCGAGAAGGCCTCCGAGACCATCGACGCGGAAAAGGCCGCGGCGATGGCCAAGAAGATGCAGGCCGGCAAGTTCGACCTGAACGATCTCGCCGAGCAGCTGCGCCAGATGCAGAACATGGGTGGCATGGGCGGTATCATGGGCATGATGCCGGGCATGGGCAAGATGAAGGACCAGATGGCTGCCGCCGGTCTCGACGACAAGATGTTCGGTCGCCAGATCGCCATCATCCAGTCGATGACGCCGAAGGAGCGCGCCAACCCGGAGCTGCTCAAGCACAGCCGCAAGAAGCGCATTGCCGCTGGCTCCGGCACGGACTCGGCGCAGATCAACAAGCTCCTGAAGATGCACCGCCAGATGGCCGACATGATGAAGGCCATGGGCGGTAAGGGCCGCAAGGGCGGCATGATGCGCGGCCTCATGGGCGGCATGGCGCAGAAGATGGGCCTCGGTGGCATGCCGGGTGGCCTTGGGGGCGGCATGCCTGATCTGTCCAAGATGGACCCGAAGCAGCTCGAGGCTCTGCAGAAGCAGGCAGAAGCCGCTGGCCTGGGCGGCGGTCTGCCCAAGGGCGGTTTGCCGAAGAGCCTTCCGGGAATGCCTGGTGGCGGCTTGCCGGGGCTTCCTGGCGGTCTGCCCGGCCTGCCGAAGAAGAAGTAAGGGAAGCCGATGAGCGACAACACGGATCAGGCCAGGGCAAAGCTTCTCGAGCTGCGCGCCTCCATCGACAATATCGATGCTGCACTCGTGCACATGCTGGCGGAGCGTTTCCGCTGCACCAAGGCGGTCGGTCATCTCAAGGCCGTTCATGATCTGCCTCCGGCCGATCCTGCGCGCGAGGAGCGCCAGATTGCGCGCCTGCGCCGTCTCGCCGACGATGCAAATCTCGACCCGGATTTCGCCGAGAAGTTTCTCAATTTCATTATCCGCGAAGTGATCCGTCATCACGAGGCGATTGCCGAGGAGCACGGCAACGGCTCCAAGACCGGCGAGAAGGCCTGAGCATGACACCGGTCCTCGAAAGCGAGCGCCTCATTCTGCGCGGCTGGCAGCGGGAAGACTTTCCCGCCTATGCAGCCTTTTGCGCGGATGCGAAACGCACGCTTCATACCGGCGGACAGAAGGACGCCTTCCAGGCATGGACCGCTTTCTCGTCCATGGTTGGCGCATGGGCGCTCAATGGCTACGGCATGTTCGCCGTCGAGCCGAAAGACGCTGATGCAGTGGCCGGTTTCGTTGGTCTCTGGCATCCGCCGGCGATTGATGAGCCGGAGCTTGCCTGGAGCCTCTATGAGGGGTTTGAGGGTAGGGGCTACGCGGTGGAGGCAGCACGCCGCGTGCAGGTCTGGGCAGCCGAAGACCTGAAACTGCCGCCGCTTATGAGCTTCGTCCACCCGGACAATCTGGCCTCACAGGCCGTTGCAAAGAGGCTGGGTGCCGAGCCCATGTCTCCCACTGAACTGCGCGGCGAGCCGCGCCTGAGATTCCGGCACGTGTTGCCGGCTTGAAAGCCATTATCGAAAGGAAGAAACCATGGCACTGAAAATTCGTCTGGCCCGTGCGGGCTCCAAGAAGCGTCCTTACTACCACGTCGTCATCGCCGACGTGCGCAGCCCGCGTGACGGCCGTTTCATCGAGAAGGTCGGCTCCTGGAACCCGATGCTGCCCAAGGATGGCGAGCGCATCGTTCTGAACGAGGAGCGCATCAAGCATTGGCTTTCCAACGGCGCTCTGCCGACCGACCGCGTTCTGCGCTTCCTCGATGAGGCCGGCATTGCCAAGCGCGATGCGCGGAGCAACCCGAACAAGGCGAAGCCCGGCAAGAAGGCTCAGGAGCGCCTCGACGCTGCCAAGCAGGCCGAGGAAGATGCAAAGGCTGCTGCCGCCGAAGCTGAAGCCGCTGCCGCCGAGGCACCGGCCGAAGAGGCTGCTGCAAGCGAATAAGCTCTGCAGGCATGTCTATTGAGAATGGCGGGCCGAAAGGCCCGCCATTTTTGTTTGGGTTGGCCCTACCCGGAATAATTGTAATAAAATAAAAAACTCCTTCATACGTGTGCAAGCAGTTGCGAATCATCATCAGCAGGGGTTTTCAGAAATGGGGATTCGAGAACACCCGCCACCGGGCTGCATCGTCATGGTTGACTACTCTGCAGGTGGCTTCAAGGAACCAGAAATGACGAAGCGGCGACTTGCAGTGATCCTTACTCCCAAGATCAAGGCTCGCCCTCACCTTTGCACAGTCGTTCCGCTGAGCTTGACGGAGCCGGAAAAGATTATGCCTTATCATCAGCAGATCGACATACCCTTCGAACTGCCGAAAAGATGGGGAGCTGCTGAGCGTTGGGTTAAGGGCGATATGGTCAATGCCGTTGGCTTTCACCGAGTGGATTTACTCCGTTTAGGCAAGGATGGTGCCGGAAAGCGCATCTACCAGATGAAATGTCTTCCGGATGATATGTTCAAAACTGTTCGCGCCTGCGCACTGCATGGAATGGGGCTCTCACACTTGACAAAATACCTTTAGAAACCCATCTTCTGGTAGATAGCGGCTCTGCACATGCCATCCGCGTCTAAGACCCTTCCAAGGGCCACTGGTCGAAGCGAGCGAAGGCAAGCTCCTGATCAGTGTCGATTTTCCAAAACTCCGCTTCGGCGGAGTTTTGTGTTTCTAGGGGCCTTCACCCGGAAAGCACTGGCTCGCCCTCGTTCTTATATGCAAGGTCGAAACCACTCTCTGAATGAGACCACTTGCCCCCAAGGCGCTGCGTCAGATCCAAACCGGGAACACCCATACTGGGCAAAAGAAAAGCGGACCCGAAAGCCCGCCTCTCTCATTCTCAATCGAAGAACCCGCCTGAGATCAGGCAGCTTCCTTCTTAGGCTGGATCAGGCCGCGCGCCACGAGAAGCTCGGCGATCTGCACCGTGTTGAGTGCAGCGCCCTTGCGCAGATTGTCGGCCACGACCCACAGAGCCAGCCCGTTGTCGACCGTCGGGTCTTCACGCAGGCGGCTGATATAGGTGGCGTCTTCGCCGGCGCTCTCGTAAGGCGTCACGTAACCGCCGTCCTCGCGCTTGTCGATGACCTGGCAACCCGGTGCCTCGCGCAGGATCTCGCGTGCCTCGTCAGCCGTGATCGGCTTCTCGAATTCAAGGTTCACCGCTTCCGCATGGCCGATGAACACCGGCACGCGCACACAGGTGGCCGTGAGCTTGATCTTCGGGTCGAGCATCTTCTTGGTCTCGGCGACCATCTTCCACTCTTCCTTCGTAAAGCCGTCTTCCATGAAGACGTCGATATGGGGAATGCAGTTGAAGGCGATGCGCTTGGTGAACTTGTTGGCCGAGATCGGATCGGCGACGAAAACGGCGCGCGTCTGCTCGAACAGCTCGTCCATGCCTTCCTTGCCCGCGCCGGAAACCGACTGGTAGGTGGACACGACCACGCGCTTGATGGTCGCTGCCTCATGCAGCGGCTTCAGCGCGACCACGAGCTGCGCCGTGGAGCAGTTCGGATTGGCGATGATGTTCTTCTTGGTGAAGCCGTCGATCGCGTCAGGGTTCACTTCAGGAACGATCAGCGGCACGTCCTGGTCGTAGCGCCAGGCTGACGAATTGTCGATCACGACGCAGCCCTGCTTTCCGATCTTCGGAGAATACTCCTTGGAGATCGAACCGCCGGCCGACATCAGGCAGATGTCGGTGTCGGAAAAGTCGTAGGACTCGAGTGCCTTAACCTTCAGCGTCTTGTCGCCGTAGGAAACCTCGGTGCCGACAGAACGGCGTGAAGCAAGCGGGACGATCTCGTCTGCCGGGAAGCCGCGCTCTTCGAGGATATTGAGCATTTCGCGGCCGACATTCCCCGTGGCGCCGGCGACAGCTATCTTGAAACCCATGTGGTTTTTAACTCCTGTCTCTCTCCGCTTGGCTTAGATTTGAAGGCCTGCAGCCAGCAGGCATCTTCTCCCCGGCTGGGCCCGGGGAGAGAACGAGCAGCCGAGGTGTCAGACCGTTTTGGTCGTCGTTTTGGCTGTCGTTTTGGTAAAGCAGAGACCGACGCTGCCGTTCCCGGCTGCGTTCAAAAAACTTTGTGCAAATGGCGCTTCGTGATGCGCGCGCATGGCAAAGGGGTCTCCGTTTCCGCGCGTTGTTTTACGCTGAATCAGGCGCAAGTCAACGAAATAGCGTGCGCGGCCGGCCATGCCGGCCGCAAACAGGGGTCAGGCGAGCGCCTTGTATTTGGCCACGATGGCATCGCCCATGGCGGTGGTGCCGACCTCGGTCATGCCCTCGGACATCAGGTCTTTCGTGCGAAGGCCGTCGTCCAGAACCGAAGCGATGGCCTTCTCGAGGCGGTCTGCCTCTTCAACCATGTTGAAGGAATAGCGCAGGCACATGGCAAAGGAAGCGATCATGGCGATCGGGTTTGCGATGCCCTGGCCGGCGATGTCCGGTGCGGAACCGTGCACCGGCTCGTAGAGCGCCTTGCGCGAGCCGGTTTTCTCGTCCGGTGCGCCGAGCGAAGCCGAAGGCAGCATGCCGAGCGAGCCGGTGAGCATGGCGGCAACGTCAGACAGCATGTCGCCGAACAGATTGTCGGTGACGATGACGTCGAACTGCTTGGGCCAGCGCACGAGCTGCATGCCGCCGGCGTCGGCCAGCATGTGGGTCAGCTCGACGTCGGAATACTTTGCCTTGTGCGTGTTGGCGACAACCTCTTTCCAGAGCACACCCGACTTCATGACGTTGTGCTTTTCCATGGAGCAGACCCTGTTGCTCCGCGTGCGCGCCAGCTCGAAGGCGACGCCGGAAATGCGCTCGATCTCGTAGGTGTCGTAAACCTGGGTGTCGATGCCGCGCTTCTGGCCATTGCCAAGGTCGATGATCTCCTTGGGCTCGCCGAAATACACGCCGCCGGTCAGCTCGCGCAGGATGAGAATGTCGAGGCCTTCGACGACTTCCGGCTTGAGGGAGGACGTGGCGGCCAGCGCCGGGTAGCAGATGGCCGGACGCAGATTGGCGAACAGCTCCATCTCCTTGCGCAGGCGCAGAAGACCGGCTTCCGGGCGAACCTCGTAGGGAACGCCGTCCCATTTGGGGCCGCCGACTGCGCCGAACAGCACGGCATCCGCCGCCATGGCCTTGTCCATGTCGCATCGGAGATCGACTGGCCGTGCGCGTCATAGGCGCATCCGCCGACGAGGCCTTCCTCTGTCTCGAACCCGGCATTGAAGTCGGCGTTCATCATGTCGATGAGTTTCTTGACCTCGGCCATTGCCTCGGGGCCGATGCCGTCGCCGGGGAGAAGAAGGAGTTTGCGCGTTGCCATGGAATGCCTCTCGAACTGGTAATTCGAGGGACTTGCTAATCCGCCGCGCCGGATTGCGCAAGGCTGGCAGGTCAGGAAGCGGTACGCTTGCGCCTGAGCGCGGTCACCTCGATCTCGATCTTCATCTCCGGCTCATTGAGCTCGCAGACGATCATCGTCGCTGCTGGCCGGATATCGCCGAAGCTTCGCCCAGGATCGGGAAGACCCGGGACACATAAGAGCGGCTGGTTACGTAGTAATGCGCGCGCACTACGTCGGCGAGCTCGAAGCCGCCCTCGTTCAACGCTGCGCGAATGGTGGAAAGGCAGTTGCGTGTCTGCTCTTCCACGCTGTCGGGCATGGCCATGGTTGCATAGTCATAGCCCGTGGTGCCGGAAACGAAGCACCAGTCTCCATCAACCACCGCGCGGCTGTAGCCCGCGGTCTTCTCGAAGGGAGACCCGGTGGAGATGAGGCGGCGCTGGCCGCCTCTGTCATCCCGGCTTACGCCCACGGATGGCTTTCCGTGTACTTGTTCTCGAAGGTTTCGATGGCCGGAGCTTTCTCCATGGTCAGGCCGATGTCGTCGAGGCCATTCAGCAGGCAGTGCCGCTTGAAGGCGTCGATCTCGAACTTAACCACGCCGCCGTCCGGACCGCGGATTTCCTGCTCTTCCAGATCGACGGTCAGCGTCGCGTTGGCGCCGCGCTGCGCGTCGTCCATCAGCATGTCCAGTTCTTCCTGGCTGACCTTGATGGGCAGGATGCCGTTCTTGAAGCAGTTGTTGTAGAAAATGTCGGCAAAGCTGGTGGAGATGACGCAGCGAATGCCGAAGTCGAGCAGTGCCCAGGGCGCGTGCTCACGGCTCGAGCCGCAGCCGAAATTGTCGCCGGCAACGAGAATGCTGGCATTGCGGTAGGCCGGCTTGTTGAGCACGAAGTCCGGGTTCTCGGAACCGTCTTCGTTGAACCGCATTTCGGCGAAAAGCCCGGCGCCGAGGCCGGTGCGCTTGATCGTCTTGAGATAATCCTTCGGGATGATCATGTCGGTGTCGACATTGACGATCGGCATGGGCGCGGCGACGCCCGTCAGCTTGGTAAACTTGTCCATGAATCCTGGTCCGTTGTCTGCGCGGCCATTTTATCTGCCGCATCTCCATACACAAGCCAACCCCGCAAAGCAAAGCTCTCTTGTTTTTGTCCCTCAAGCGCCGGGCGGGCGCATCCGCGCCCTTGGCTTTCGGCGCACAGGCGCCGGCGGCCGGTCGGCCTTGCCATCTTGCTGCGCAGAATGGAAATCGCCGTCCAATCCGGATCGTGCGAGGAGCTTTTTCCTTCGACTGATCGTACTGTCTTGCGCCGAAAGCGCGGCTGGGCCATGAAACGGACATGCAGCATCATCCAGCACAGCTTCGCCGTTCGGTTCTTTACGTGCCCGCCAGCAATGAAAAGGCGCTGGTCAAAAGCGCAACGCTTGCCTGTGACGCGGTGATCTACGATCTGGAAGATGCCGTCGGACCGGAAGAAAAACTGGATGCGCGCGAGAGGCTGCGCGACTTTCTGAATGGCGGGGATCGTCCGCGCTGCGAGGTCGTCGTGCGCATCAATGCGCTCTCCAGCATCTGGGGAACGGAAGATTTTCTGGCTGCGCGCGCGGTGAAGCCCGATGCCATTCTCCTGCCCAAGGTGAATGGCCCCCGTGACATTCTCGACGCGGATGCGGCGCTTGATGAAACCGATGCGCCGCGCAGTCTGAAGCTCTGGGCGATGATCGAGACACCGCGCGCCGTGCTCAATCTGGGGCCAATCGCGGAGCTCGGGCGCGACCCGGCTGCCCGCCTCGCCTGTCTCGTTGCCGGCACGAACGACCTTGCCAAGGAAACCGGCGTCGAACTGACGGAAGATCGCCGCTACCTGGCGCCGTTCCTGTTCCAGCTTGTCATGGCGGCGCGGGCCGGCGGCATTTCGGTGCTTGATGGCGTCTCCAATGATTTCCGCGACCTCGACGCATTCGGGAAAGGCTGTCGGGAGGCGCGGTCGATGGGTTTCGACGGCAAAACGCTCATCCACCCGGCGCAGATCGCGCCGGCCAATGCGGTTTTTGCACCGTCCTCCGAAGCCATTGCCGAGGCCGAGGCCATCGTTGCCGCTTTCGCAGATCCCGAAAACGCCGGGCGCGGCGTGATTTCGCTCAACGGGCGCATGGTGGAGCGCCTGCACCTGGAGATGGCGCAGACACTGCTCGAGCGCGCCAGCGCAATCAGACTGAAAGAGAGTGGGGAGACGGTCCGATGAGGCTCTATCGTTTTTTGACCGGCCCGGACGATGCAAGCTTCTGTCACAAGGTGACGTTGGCTTTGAACAGGGGCTGGCTGCTCCACGGTTCCCCCAGCTATGCCTATGATGCCGAGGCCAAATCGATGCGATGCGGCCAGGCCGTCTACAAGGAAATCGACGGGCTGGAATACACGCCGGAGATGAAGCTCGGCGAATACTAGTGTAATTAAAGTTGCGCCGCGGTTCGTTTCTTGCTTTCCTCACTCCGGGCAAGGGAGGGGGACGAAATGAACACGATCAATATCGTCAATGCAGGAAATCACTCACCGGAAGAGAGTGGCTCCGTTCGGTTGCGTTGCAACTACTCAATCATGGAGGCGACCGGCTATATAATCATCTGGGCGGTTGTCTCTATTGTCACGCTCGGGATCGGCGCATTCTTCGCGATCTACTATTTCTACAAGTCGATCATCAACAAGACCTACCTGATAAACCGCGAAGGGCATGCCATCGCCAGGCTCGAGTGCGAACTCAACCTTGCCGAAATTATCGGGCACGTGATCCTCTGGATCATCCTGACCGTAATCACTTTCGGTATCGGGTTGCTGTTCTACATGTTCCGAACACTGCGCCTGTGCATGAACAAGACGCGGATGGTTCGCCTTTAGATCGTCCTTTTTTCGGTCCGATGCTACAGGATCAGGCAACGGCCTCTTCGATCCGGGCCATATCGTCGTCGGATAAGCCGAAATGATGGCCGACCTCGTGAATGAGCACGTGGTTCACGATATCTCCGAGCGTTTCTTCGTTCTCGGCCCAATAGTCGAGGATCGCCCTGCGGTAAAGCGTGATGCGGTTGGGGCCTTCTCCGGTCGCCGGGTTCCAGCGTTCGGCGATACCGCGCCCTTCAAACAGGCCGAGCAGGTCGAAAGGCGTCTCCAGAGCGAGATCGTCCATGATCTCCTCCGTGGGAAACTCGGCCACCTGGATGATGATCTCGCCGGTCAGCGTGCGGAAGTCATCGGGAAAATTCGCATAGGATTCGAGCGCCAATAACTCCATCTCCTGAAGCGAAGGCGAAAGCTGGCTTTCCCAGGCCCGTGTCTGATAGATGCGTGCCATTCCTAGTCCTTTGAGGCGCCATATAGCGGTTTATGTGGCCGCTTTCGAGTACGAAATGCGCCCCTGCATTCGGCGTCAGACGTCAAAAATCAAAATTTGGCCGAAGTCTCGCGCCTGATAAAGAGCAAATGGGGCGATGAACAGCCCCGTTGTCTATTGCGAAAGCGAGAGTGGAATGTTTTTGCGAACGGTTCTCGGCGGCGTTCTGGCGTTGCCGTTTCTCATGGCGGGGCAGGCGTTGGCGCTTGGCCCTGCGGCACTTCCATCGACGGGGTTTGCCAAGCAGGATGGCGGAAATGTCATTCTCGCCCAGGCGGGAGACCCGCGTGTCAGCGGCCTGGAAGAGCAGGTGCGCCAGCTCAACGGGCGGGTGGAAGAGTTGAATTTCCAGATTCTGCAGATGCAGGATCAGCTCCGGCGGATGCAGGAAGACAATGAATTCCGCTTCCAGGAACTGGAAAAGAACGGCGGGTCGGATGCCGCGCCTGCCGGTGGTCTGCCCGATCAGCGAACCGAGCGCATGCCGTCAGACGGCGGCCTCGGGGGCGGCCTAGGGGGCGACACGGCGAATGGCATGGAAAGCGGTACACAAAGCGCGTCACGGGACGCGCCGACCGTGGGTGAGCCACCGCGCACGCTTGGAAGTGTCCGCTTCGATGCGAACGGCAACATTGTCGGCGGCGAAGTCGGCGAGCCCATCGATCTCACCCGGTCGGGCGAGATCGGGCCGATCGGGCAGGGTGATCAGATGGCATCGCTCCCCTCGGCCGATGATCCGGAAGAACTTTACAGGAATTCCTACGAATTCATCCTGTCGGGCGATTACAAAACGGCGGAAGCCGGGTTCCGTCAGCACATCGAGCGTTTCCCGGGCGACACCCGCACGCCTGATGCGCATTTCTGGCTTGGGGAATCCCTTCTGGGGCAGGACCGCTACCGCGACGCCGCCGAGATTTTTCTGCGCGCCAGCCGCGAATACCCTTCGGCCGACAAGGCACCCGACATGCTTCTCAAGCTTGGCATATCGCTGGCGGCAATGAACCAGCGCGACGTGGCCTGCGTCACCTATAATGAAATTGGTCAGAAATACCCTGATGTTTCCACGGCGCTGCGTGAGCGCGTGAAGCAGGAACAGGCGCTCGCGGGTTGCTGAACCCGGCGATGCAGCCAGATCCGAGACAGATCTTCGACGGTATCGCATTTCCCCGACAGACCGGGGTGATTGCAGCGGTTTCCGGTGGTGGCGACTCCCTCGCCCTTCTTCTCCTTTTGAAAGAATTCCTTGATTTGCAGGCAGGCGCTCCGGCCCTCACGGCGGTGACGGTGGATCACGCCCTGCGAGCCGAGGCGGCCGAAGAGGCGCGCTTTGTCGCTGCCCTTTGTGCCAGCCGCGGCATAGCTCATCGCACAATGGTCTGGCGCGGCGAAAAGCCGGCGACGGGCATTTCCGCTGCCGCGCGCTCGGCACGGCTGTCGCTACTGGCGCAGGCGGCACGTGAGGCGGGTGCCGGTCTGGTTTTCACCGGCCACACGCGCGACGACCAGGCCGAAACCGTTTTCATGCGCGCCGGGCGCGGCACGGGGCTGGGCATGGGGCTAGGCGGGGCGGGGATTGCCCCCGCTTCGCTCTATGAGGGTGCGATCTGGTTTGTCCGGCCGCTGCTTTCTCACGGCCGCGCCGATCTGCGCAGCTATCTGGCGTCACGGGATGTGCGCTGGATCGACGACCCGACCAATGACGATACGACCTATGAGCGCGTGCGCGTGCGCCGCTCGCTGACTGCCGAAATGGCGGCCAGACGAATTGCGGAAGCCGAGACCGCCGCCGCCCGGCGTGTTGCGCTTGGCGCGCGCGCAGCGCGTCTGATCGATGGGCATGCACGCTGTGTTGCGCCGGGGCTCTATCGCGTTGATCCGGCGTTTGTCGAGGACGCGGACGCCGAGGCTGCGCTCCATGCCCTGCGGGTGCTGACGGCGATGGCTGGTGGCGCTCTGCACCTGCCTTCCGAAGAGCCGTCGGCCCGTGTGCTTGCCGGGCTGCGCGCTGGAGTTTGCGCCACATTGTCGCGGGCGGTGATCGACCGGCGCGCAAGCGGCATCTACCTTCACCGCGAACGGCGCAACCTTCCGACAGGAAACGAAGCGACGCGGAAGGTGCTGTGGGATCGGCGCTACTGGCTTTCCGCGCCGGAAGGCCTGCACATTGCTCCGTTTGGTGCTGCAGCGCACGATCTTCTGCCGGAGGCGAACCCCACCCTGCCGCAGGATCTTCTTTTTGCAGCGCAATTTGCCGAGCCGGCTCTGTGGCGCGGCGATGTCTGCATTGGACCCGCGCGTATGGCGCTGCCGGGAAACGGGATCGGCGTGCCAGCCCCCTGGGCGCACCTGCTTCCATCCTTCGATATTGACGTTGCGCAGGCCCTCATTCGACTGGTTGGCGGCAAAACAGTTCTAAAACTGCCATGAGCGCACCACATTCGGCATGGAAGCTTAACCTAAAGGTGAGCAGGTGTGGTGCCCTGGCTTGGCAAGGAAGCACCGGCTCCCTATGTTAATCCTGACCACGAAAAACGGACGATCGCCGGGCTTCGGCGAGTATGCGGGACTTATATGAATCCGAATTACAGAAACTTTGCGCTCTGGGCGATTATCGCCGTTCTGCTGATTGCGCTCTTCAACCTGTTCCAGGCTCCCCAGCAGCGCGGTGCGACGCGCGATATCGCGTATTCGCAGTTTCTGGAAGAGCTTTCGTCGGGAAGCGTTGAATCGGTGACGATCACGGGCGATCGCATCACCGGCACCTATACGGGCAACCGCACCCCCTTCCAGACATACTCTCCGGGCGATCCTTCGCTGGTGCAGCGCCTTGAAGAGCGCGGCGTGACGATCAACGCCCGGCCTGAAAGCGACGGTTCCAACTCGTTCCTCGGCTATCTTGTCTCTTGGCTGCCCATGATCCTGATCCTTGGCGTGTGGATATTCTTCATGCGCCAGATGCAGTCGGGCTCGGGCCGCGCCATGGGGTTCGGCAAGTCGAAGGCCAAGCTCCTGACCGAAGCGCATGGCCGCGTTACATTCCAGGATGTCGCGGGCGTCGATGAAGCCAAGGAAGACCTTGAGGAAATCGTCGAGTTCCTGCGCGATCCGCAGAAATTCCAGCGCCTCGGCGGCAAGATCCCGCGTGGCGTGTTGCTTGTCGGCCCGCCCGGAACCGGCAAGACGCTTCTTGCCCGCTCGGTGGCGGGTGAGGCCAATGTGCCATTCTTCACCATTTCGGGTTCGGATTTCGTGGAAATGTTCGTCGGTGTCGGCGCGTCCCGCGTGCGTGACATGTTCGAACAGGCCAAGAAGAACGCGCCCTGCATCATCTTCATCGACGAAATCGATGCGGTCGGTCGTCATCGCGGTGCCGGTCTCGGCGGCGGTAACGACGAACGCGAGCAGACGCTGAACCAGCTTCTCGTCGAGATGGATGGCTTCGAGGCCAATGAAGGCATTATCCTGATCGCAGCCACCAACCGTCCGGACGTGCTCGACCCCGCGCTTCTGCGTCCGGGCCGTTTTGACCGCCAGGTCGTGGTGCCGAATCCGGATGTGGCCGGCCGCGAGAAGATTCTCAAAGTGCACGTGCGCAATGTGCCGATGGCGCCGAATGTCGATCTCAAGATTGTTGCACGCGGCACGCCGGGCTTCTCCGGTGCGGACCTCGCCAACCTCGTCAATGAGGCTGCCCTGATGGCGGCCCGGCGCAACAAGCGCCTCGTCACCATGCAGGAGTTCGAAGACGCCAAGGACAAGGTCATGATGGGTGCCGAGCGACGCTCGCATGCCATGACCCAGGAAGAAAAGGAACTGACCGCCTATCATGAGGCCGGTCACGCCATGGTCGCGATCAACGTGCCGAAGGCCGATCCGCTCCACAAGGCGACCATTATTCCGCGAGGGCGCGCGCTCGGTATGGTCATGCAGCTTCCCGAGGGCGACCGCTACTCGATGAGCTACAAGTGGATGATTTCGCGCCTTGCCATCATGATGGGCGGACGCGTGGCCGAAGAGCTCAAGTTCGGCAAGGAGAACATCACCTCCGGTGCTTCCTCCGACATTGAGCAGGCCACCAAGCTTGCCCGCGCCATGGTCACGCAGTGGGGCTTCTCCGACGAGCTCGGCCAGGTGGCTTATGGCGAGAACCAGGAAGAGGTGTTCCTGGGCCATTCCGTGGCGCGCCAGCAGAACATGTCGCAGGAAACGCAGCAGAAGATCGACAGCGAAGTGCGCCGTCTGATCGATGAAGCCTACGCGACCGCGCGCGATATCCTGACCAAGAAGAAAAAGGGCTGGATCGCCATCGCCGAAGGGCTACTGGAGTACGAGACGCTTTCGGGCGACGAAATTCAGGCGCTGCTCAAGGGTGAGAAGCCGTCGCGCGATTCCGGCGACGACACGCCCCCGTCCCGCGGCTCGGCCGTGCCGAAGACAGGCACGCGGTCCCAGGGGCAGAAAAAGGGCGGCGATGAGCCGAGGGTGGCATGGAGCCACAGCCGCAGGGCTAAAGAACGTTCTTTCGGACGATCTAAACTATTAATGGAGCATCGGAATAACCCGAAAACCGGATTCCACTTTTCGGTCCGATGCTCTAGAAAGCCGTGAACATCGTTTCACGGCTTTTTTGCTGCGGTTTGACCAGACCAAAATCGCGCTTTGGTTGAGTTTGCAGGGTTGCCCTGTCTCTTAACTTGCTATTAAGCATAATTCGCAAGCAGACGTTTATTTGAGAAGCGTTACACTGTCTCACAGAATTTGATGCAAACGAGTGCTGCTCCTGTGGCAAAGAGTGAGCGAGGGACGCCGCTTTGACAGAAAAACCAGACAAAGTGCGCCGAACGGGCAGCAAGGGTAAAATGGCAAAAAAATACTTTGGTACGGACGGGATTCGCGGTCGCGCGAACCGCTTCCCGATGACGGGCGAAATTGCGATGAAGGTCGGCATGGCGGCTGGCCTTTCGTTTCAGAATGGCAGTCATCGCCACCGGGTGGTGCTTGGCAAGGACACGCGGCTTTCCGGTTATATGATCGAGAATGCGCTGGTTTCGGGCTTTTGCGCCGCCGGGATGGACGTCTTCCTGCTAGGGCCCATACCGACCCCGGCCGTTGCCATGCTGGTTCGGTCGCTGCGCGCCGATATCGGCGTGATGATCTCGGCCTCGCACAATCCCTATTACGACAACGGCATCAAGCTCTTCGGTCCGGACGGCTACAAGCTCTCCGACAAGATCGAAGGCCGCATCGAGGCGATGCTCGACAAGGAGGTAGAGCTAGCGCTTGCCGATAATGGCGGGCTGGGGCGCGCAAAGCGTGTCGACGGTGTCCATGACCGCTACATCGAGTTTGCCAAGCGCACCCTGCCGCGCTCCATGTCTCTTTCAGGGCTGCGCATCGTGGTCGACTGCGCCAATGGCGCCGCCTACAAGGTTGCCCCTGCCGTGCTCTGGGAACTCGGTGCCGAAGTGGTGGCGATCAATGACGAGCCGAACGGCGTCAACATCAATGAGGATTGCGGCTCCACGCATCCGCTCGGCCTTGCCAAGAAGGTTCATGAGGTGCGGGCTGATATCGGCATCGCACTCGATGGCGATGCCGATCGCGTGGTCATCGTCGATGAGAACGGCACGGTGATCGATGGCGACCAGATCATGGCGCTCATCGCCCAATCCTGGCACAAGGCCGGAAAGCTGCAGGGTGGCGGTGTTGTCGCCACTGTCATGTCCAATCTCGGGCTTGAGCGCTTTATGGGCGATCTGAAGCTTGATCTGCACCGCGTGAAGGTCGGCGATCGCTATGTGGTCGAGCGCATGCGCGCCAATGGGCTGAACGTCGGTGGAGAGCAGTCAGGCCATGTCGTCCTCTCGGATTTCTCCACCACGGGAGACGGGCTGGTGGCGGCGCTACAGGTGCTGGCCTGCATCAAGCGCGAGAACCGCCCGGCCAGCGAGGTCTGCAAGAAATTCGAGCCAGTTCCGCAACTCTTGAAGAATGTGCGCATCTCCGGCGGGAAGCCACTCGAATCGGCGCCGGTCAAATCGGCCATTGCCGAGGCCGAGGCACGGCTCGGTGGTAAGGGGCGGCTTGTCATCCGCCCGTCCGGCACTGAGCCGCTTATCCGCGTGATGGCCGAGGCTGACGATCCGGCGCTGGTTGAGAGCGTGGTGGATGACGTGATCAACGCAATCGCCGATTCGAAGAACGCAGCCTGACGCGGCAGAACAGAGACAGTAGCAAAGCCGGTGCTCAGCGCCGGCTTTTTTCGTTCCGGCGATGCGTGCTCGCTGGAAGCTGGCGGTTGCCTTCGATCCGCCTGTGCACAGCAGGACATGTCTTCCTGCACCCGTTCGGTGATCTCCAAGGCCCGGCGCATATGGGGCGGCTTCGTTCCTTGATCATGCAATTCCCGCAAAACGTGCATGTTGAACGTGGTTAAGGCTTAGGGTTAAGGCGTATTTAACTTTTTTCCTCAAATACTCCCGGCGAGTTGCAATTTGCCACTGTGCCCAGGGGGGCGCGGCAACGCCAAGGATGGGAAGATATGTTGAAGTCTATGAAGGTCTTCGGGGCGGCCTTGCTGCTAATCGCTCCGACCGCGGGCTATGCTGCAGATCTGTATGAGCCACCGATCATCGAAGCTCCCGAACCCCTGCCACCCGTGATCCAGCCGGACCCGGCTCCGTCCTTCGGCGGCTGGTATATTCGCGGCGACATCGACTATCACTGGTCGAAGCTGCGGGGCACCGAATACATCACCTATGGAGATGCGCCGGGCGGCCTTCGCGGCGGAACGGCGTCCTTCGATACGACAGATCTCAAGGGCGCCATGTCGCTCGGAGCCGGTATCGGCTACCAGATCAACAAATACCTGCGCGCCGACCTGACGGCGGATTACTGGTTCAAGTCCGACTTCACCGGCTCCACCTCGGGCACGTGCGGCGGTAGCCCCTGTGTGTCTACGGATACGTCGGCTTACAGCGCCTGGCTCCTGATGGCCAACGCCTATGTGGATCTCGGCACCTATTACGGGTTCACGCCCTATGTCGGTGCGGGTATCGGTGGCGCCTACATTATGTGGGACGATCTGACGAACTCGATATCGGGTGGCAGCACCACCGTGCATGAGGGCTCCAGCAACTGGCGTTTTGCCTACTCGCTGATGGCCGGTACCTCTTACTGCCTCACCGAAAACCTCAATCTCGATATGGGCTATCGCTTCACGCGCGTTGCAGGCGGCCGTATGTTTGAATACGCTTCGGGCGTTGCACCGGGCTTCGACGATGGCTTCAACGTGCACGAGGCACGCGCTGGCCTGCGCTACCAGTTCGGTGGTAGCTCGAACTGTGCACAGCCGCAGGTGGTCAGCTACGACCCGCCGCCGTTTGAACCGCCGGTTTACAAGTAAAATCAGCTATTTGGCTTTTGGTACCGCCCGGCTTTGCGCCGGGCGGTTTTTATTTGCGCGGTTGTTCTGAACAAGTGCGGTAACCCTGCGTTAGCCTTAACCTCGGCTTAACCCGCATGGTTAACAATGCTCTCCAACAGCGGCGGGGGCAGCGTTTATCCGTCGCATTTTGCGGAGTTCGGATTATGCGCACCATCACCCGTTTGCTTGCTTCTTCGGTATGTCTGACGCTGATTTCGATCGGCGCGGCAGCCGCCGCTGACTACGATCCACCCATCATCATCGACCAGGCGCCTGACGTGGTGCCGGTGGAGATTGGCAGCGGCTGGTATCTGCGCGGCGATATCGGCTATTCGCTGAAGACCGAAGCGAAGGATCCCTTCACCTACAGGACATTTGACGGTGTCAGCTATGGATCCGCGTCGTTCGACAGCGTTTCCTTATCCGATAACTTCACGTTCGGCATCGGCGCCGGCTATTCCTTCACGGACTGGCTTCGCGCCGATGTGACGCTGGACCGTTTTTCGGCTGATTTCAGCGGCACGACCTCGAGCTCGTCTCCCTGCCCCGGAAGCCCCGGCGGTACCACCTGCCGGTCAGAGGATTCGTCCGAGGTGACCGGATACTCCATGCTTCTCAATGGGTATGTTGACCTTGGCACCTATGTCGGCTTCACGCCCTATGTCGGTGCAGGCATCGGTTACACCTATCTTCGCTGGGATGATCTCTCCAACAGTTCATACTGCGTGGGCGGAAGTTGCGGTGGCACCAGTCTTGTCGGCACGACAGCCCATGGCGGCGAGTCCGACTGGCGCTTTACCTATGCCTTGATGGCCGGCGTTTCCTACGACTTCTCCAACAACATGAAGGTCGATCTGGGTTATCGCTATCGCAATATCGACGGCGGTCAGATGTTTGGCTGGGATGCTGCCACGGCGGCGGCCGGGGCCACTGGAATTCAGGGCACCGACAGCGGCCTGTCGATGCATGAGATCCGGGTGGGTCTGCGCTACGAACTGTGGTGAGCGTTTTCCTCACCACGAGGCCCAGAACAATTCACAACCCCGCCGGCACTGGCGGGGTTTTCGTCTACGGATGACTGCCGCTGACGGCCAGATTTGGTGTCGGCCTCAGCCTCAGTGAGCCTCATCCCAGTTGCTTGCCGCGCGTGCCTCGACCTGTAGGGGAACGGAGAGGGCGCGTGCGGGAAGTGCCGCGTTCTCCATGACCTCGCAGATGACGGGAATAGCCTTCTCCACCTTGCTTTCCGGCGCTTCAAAGATCAGTTCGTCATGCACCTGAAGCAGCATCTGCACGTCTTCAAGACCGGCATCGGCAAGGGCGCCTTCCATGCGCGCCATCGCGCGGCGGATGATGTCGGCTGCCGAGCCCTGGATCGGCGCGTTGATCGCCGCACGTTCGTTGAAGGCGCGCAGTTGCGGGTTTGACGAGCGGATTTCGGGATAGTGTGCCCGGCGGCCGAACACGGTCTCCACATAACCCTGCTCGCGTGCCTGGGCCTTGGTGGAATCCATATAGTCCTTGATGCCGGGAAAACGCTCGAAATAGCGCTTGATATAGGCGCTGGCCTCTTCGCGCGGAATGCCAAGCTGATTGGCCAGACCAAAGGCCGAGATGCCGTAGATGATGCCGAAATTGATTGCCTTGGCGCGGCGGCGCACCTCTGGCGGCATGCCTTCCACCGGTACATCGAACATTTCCGACGCGTCATGGCGTGAATATCGAGCCCGTCGGCAAAGGCTTTCTTGAGCTCGGGGATATCCGCCACATGGGCGAGCACACGCAGTTCGATCTGGCTGTAATCGGCCGAAATCAGCTTTGTGCCTTCCGGTGCCACGAAGGCGGTGCGGATCTTGCGGCCCTCGGCGGTGCGGATCGGGATGTTCTGCAGGTTCGGTTCGGACGATGAGAGGCGTCCGGTCGTGGTGGAAGCGAGTGCGTAGGAGGTGTGAACGCGCTTCGTCTGCGGGTTTATGTAGCCTGGCAGTGCGTCCGTATAGGTGGATTTGAGCTTGGTGACCTGACGCCAGTCGACGATCTTGCGCGGGAGTTCATGGCCCGCGGCTGCGAGGTCTTCGAGCACCTGCGCCGAGGTTGACCACTGGCCGGTCTTCGTCTTGCTGCCGCCCGGAAGGCCCATCTTGCCGAACAGGATCTCGCCAAGCTGCTTGGGCGAGCCGATGGTGAAGCGTTCACCGGCCAGCTCGTAGATCTCGTCTTCGATGCCCGCTGCCGTCTGTGCGAAATCGCCTGAAAGTCGCGAAAGAATCTGCCGGTCGACGGCGACGCCGCGATGCTCCATGCGGCCGATCACCGGAATCATGGGTCGCTCGAGCCGCTCATAGACGGAAACGAGGCCTTCGGCGGCAAGCCGCGGCTTCAGCACCTGCCAGAGCCGGAGCGTGATATCGGCATCTTCGGCGGCGTAGGCGGTGGCGCGCTCCAGATCGACCATGTCGAAGGTGACCTGCTTGCGGCCCGTTCCCGTCAGTTCCTTGTAGGGGATGGGTTTGTGACCCAGCCACCGTTCGGAGAGCGCGTCCATGCCGTGGCTTACCGTGCCGTGGCTGCCGGTTCCGGCATCGAGCACATAGGACATAAGCATGGTGTGGTCCACGCCGACGATCTCCACGCCGAGCCGATACATCAGCAGCCAGTCATATTTGAGGTTCTGGCCGATCTTGAGCACGGCAGGATTGGCCATGACGGCTTTGATTGCCTCCAGCGCGTCCTTCTGCGGAATCTGGTCCTCGATCAGCCCGCCGCCCAGAAGGTCGCCGTCGCCGCTCTTGTGGTTGAGCGGGACATAGGCGGCACGGCCGGGCTTCGTGGCGAGCGAAAAGCCGCAGAGTTCCGCCTGCATCGGGTCGAGCGAGGTGGTCTCGGTGTCGAAGGCGAGGATGCCGGTTTCGCAGGCTTCCTCGACCCACAGCTTCAGCGTGTCCAGATCGCGGATGCATTCGTAGCCGGCATGGTCGAAAGTCTGCGCTGCACCAGCTTCTGCGATACCGGCTGCAAGTTTTGCAGGGGTTGCCGCGTCACCGTCGCTTTCGGCGGGGGAGGGGTTGAGGTCCGGCCCGTGGGCGCTTTCGCCTGCTTCCACCTCCACATGAGCGGCTTCGATTTCCGCCACTTCAGCGCCGGTGGCCTCGGCCACACGGCGCGTCAGGGTGGAGAACTCCATCGCTTTCAGGAAGCCGATCAGCTTCGGCCCGTCGGGCGGGGCGAGCTCGAACGTGTCGATCCCGTGCTCGACCGGGACGTCGATCCTGAGCTTCACCAATTCGCGGGAAATGCGTGCCTTTTCGGCGAATTCGATCAGATTTTCGCGTCTTTTGTTCTGTTTTATCTCATTTGCGCGAGAAAGCAGCGTGTCGAGATCGCCATACTCTTCGAGCAGTTGGGCGGCCGTTTTCGGGCCGATCCCGGGGACGCCGGGAACGTTGTCCACCGAATCGCCCGTCAGCGCCTGAAGGTCGATCATTTTCTCGGGCGGAACGCCCCATTTCTCGATGACCTCGGGAATCCGGATCTCGCGATCCTTCATGGGATCGTACATGGAGACGTGTTCGGTGACGAGCTGCATCAGGTCCTTGTCGGAGGAAATGATGGTGGTTTCGCCGCCTGCTTCACTCGCAAGCCTGGCATAGGTGGCAATCAGGTCATCGGCTTCGAAACCGGCCATTTCGATGCAGGGCAGGTCGAAAGCCTGTGTCGCTTCGCGGATCAGGCCGAACTGCGGCACCAGGTCTTCCGGCGGCTCAGAGCGGTTGGCCTTGTATTCCGGGTAGAGGTCGTTGCGGAAGGTTTTCGAGGAATGGTCGAAAATCACCGCGAAATGCGTCGGTGTAACGCCAACATCGGTGTCGCGTGCATTCTGCAGAAGCTTCCAGAGCATGTTGCAGAAGCCGGCCACGGCGCCGACCGGCAGGCCGTCGGATTTGCGGGTCAGCGGGGGCAGTGCGTGATAGGCACGAAAGATGTAGCCCGAGCCGTCAACGAGGAAGAGATGATCGCCTTTTTTCATGGCTGTACGGGTAGCGCGGCAGGGTGCGCCTGTCCATGGAAAAGGGGGTGTTCAGCGCCTTTCGGAGAAGTGTGCTGACATGGTCGAACGCCGCCTACCGCTTTCTATCACGCGTTTGTTACGAAGATGTAATGTTCGTGCCCTTGAATAGCCACGTTCGAACACAAAATATCAGACAGCGGCAATTTTTCGCCGTGGTCCGGCCTAGGCTCGTCCCCCGCCTTTTCCGGACGAAATAGCGGCAGCCTCATCCCCCCTCTCCGGGCTGCCGCGGTGTTTCAAGCATGGCCGCCGTGGTTTCCCCTCCACCACGGCGGCTCTTGATCTGCCGCGAAAACCATCCAAAACAAGGCTCTTCAGGCAGGCTCCTCGGCGCCGGATTCCGTCACTGCTGCGGGCTGCCCGCCCACGATCATGGCCATGGCGGGCACGGCGCAGAGAGCGACAATCGCGGCCATGCCGAAAAACGTGCCATAGCCGAAATGGCTGGAAACGAATCCGGCCACGAGACCGCCAAGCATGCTGATGCCCGCATCCATCGACTGAAACAGCGTGAAATCGATCCCACCCTGCGAACGTCAGACCAGCGCATGAACTGAGCGTAGAGCGCCACGAAGCCAAGGGCCATGATCGCCGATCCACTGGCCACGGCAACGCACGCAAGAAGCCAGTTGGGCAACCCCGGAAAGAAATCATACAGGCTGAAGAAGCCCAATGCGATGGATTGTAGCGCCAGGGCAAGAACCAGCACGGGCCTCGGCCCCAGCCTGCGAACCAGCGCGCCACCCGCCAGGGCGGCGACCAGACCGACCGATAGTCCAGTCAGACCGTTGACGAGGCCTATCGTTTCCAGAGAGAGGCCGGCATCGACGAGTAGAGGGCCGAGCATCATCATGCCGCCCTTCTGGGCCAGCACGTAGACACCGGCTGCCAGCAGGCCCTTGCGGATTTCCGGGCGCCGGAGCGCCGCTTTCAGCGATGGTGTGTGTGGGCGTTCTCGTGCCGGGAACTGCATTCGAAAGAGAAAGGGAGCGCCGAGGGCAACCAGAAAAAGAGCCATCAGCGGGACCGCCTTCATCCAGCCCAGATAGGAGACGAGGACAAGAAACAGCCCGCCGCCGAGGGCTGAACCCAGATAGGCGCCGCCGACCTGTGCAGCGTTGGCCCAGCCATGCTGCGCGCGGGGAAGGGCCTCCACCGCGAACCCGTCCACCGCGATGTCCACCGTGGCAGCGGCGAATGCGACAACGGTGAGCATCGCGATTATGAACGGCACTGAATGCAGACCCACAAGGCCGGCAATGACCAGAGCGAGCACAGAGATCCCGCCCCCGATCATGACCACGATGCCGGAACGATTGCGCCCCTGCGGCGGCAGCCGAAAACGCTCGATGGCGGGTGCCCAGAGAAATTTGAGCGCCCAGGGCAAAGCAATCAGGGACAGGAGACCGAGCATGTCGAGCGGGAGACCTTCCGCACGCATGACTGCCGGAAGTCCGATCCAGGTGATGCCCCCAATCACGCTTTGCGCCACATAAAGGCCTCCGACCGCCATCACGATGGCGATCGGGCCTGTCTTTTTGTCGGTGGTTTCGGCCATAAGCTAGAACCTGTAGCGCAGGCTGCCCGTTATCTGGCGACCTTCGTCCAGATAGCAATTGCCGGCGGTGCAGATCTGCTTGCGTGTGTCAAACAGGTTCTTCGCGTTGACCTGGAGGCTGAGACCGTCCCACTCCGGCTTTGCCGCGCCGAAATCATAAGACAGGGAAGCATCCACCAGCACGCGGGCGTTATTCCTGAAGCTGCTCGCGTCGTCGCCGAAGCTTTCGCCCACATAGCGCAGACCAGCGCCGATACCGAGCCCCGCCATCGGTCCGTCCTGCACATCATAAGTGCCCCAGATGGAGAACATGTGGTTGGGCGTGGAGGAGAGTTCGTTGCCGACGGTGCCGGGCAGGCCGTCTTCGATCTTCATGCGCATATATGTGTATGAGGCGAGCATTCCGAAGCCATTGCCAAGAGACGCATGTGCCTCAAGCTCCACGCCGCGCGCGTTGAGGTCGAGCTGGCGCTGGCGCTGATTGCCCGCCGCATCGAATGTGCCGTCATAGACGACACCGTCTGTCTGATCGATGTTGAAGAATGCCGCGCTGATGACGGCGTTGTGGTCGGGTAGTTCATACTTCACACCTGCCTCGAACTGTCTGCCCTTTGTCGGCCGGGCGACGGAACGTGCATTGGTGGCATAGTCGTAGACAAAACCGAGATTGGGCGAGAAGGAGGTCGAATAATTCACATAGGGGATCAGGCCCCAGGGGGTGCGGTAGGACAGGCCGACCCGACCTGATAACGCCTTGTCGGTCTGTTCCGATCCGACGAGGGCCGCAGAAACGCTGTCCGATTTGACCCAGTCGTGCCGTGCGCTGACAAACAGCGTCCAGTCGTTCCACTCCATCTGATCATGGGCGTAAAGGCCGTATTGGTGCATCTTCTGGCTGCCGGAGAAGGCGTAGGGCACCATATCGAGAGAGGCGCTGCCCGAGAGAGAGCGCGCCGAACGGGCCGTGTAATCGGACCAGGAATAGTCGAGCCCGACAACTGCAGTATGCTCGATCGAGCCAGTGTCGAAGTCGAACTGCGCGATGTTGTCGACGACGAAATTTCTTGTCTCTTCCTGATAGCGCGCCCATATCCGGCTCGGGGGAGCGGGGTAGAAGCCGCTGTATTTCAGATCTGCATCGACAGCCTGGAAACGTAAATTCTGTCTCAGGGTCACAACATCGTTGAGACTGTGCTCGAACTCATATCCGATGCGACCCTGCCGGAGGTCGAAGTCGTTCCAGTCGGGATCGCCGGCATAAAGATCGGACAACACGCCATAGGATGAATTGTGATACCACGCGGTGGCGCCCGTTACGGCCTTTGAATACTCGCCGAGAATGGTGAGTTTTGTGCCAGCGTCGGGCTGCAGGGTTACTGCTGGTGCGATGTAGAACTTGTCGTCTTCGTATCCGGGGATCTCGGTGTCGGAGACGCGCCCGAGACCGGTGAGACGATAGAGGATCGTGCCGCTTTCATTGACCGGGCCGCTGAAATCGAATGCGCCCTGGAAGCGTTGATTGGTCCCGGCAAGGAGTTCGACCTCGCGAAAGGTCTCTTCTTTCGGGCGTTTGGTGACGATGTTGACGATGCCGCCCGGGCCACTCACGCCGTAAAGGGAAGACGCCGGGCCTTTGAGAACCATAAGCCCCTCGATTCCGTAGGGCTCGGTTCGAAACCAGGCCGAGGGGCCATTATACTGTCGCAGACCGTCCCGGAACGTGCCTGTGGAATAGGCCGGGAAGCCACGCAGGGTGAACGCGTCATAGCGATTGTCGAAACCGAAGCCGTTCGGGTTGGCGCTTGCGATATAGCCAAGGCTCTCATTGAGCGTGCGCGGCTTCTGGTCTTCCAGCTGATCCTGCGTGACCACGGAGATGGCCTGCGGGATCTGCACGATGGGAGTGTCGGTCTTTGTTCCGGTCCGGCTTTCCTGAACGATGTAGCCGTCCTGCAGGAGAATGTCGTCGCTCTCCGCTTCCACCGTCAGGCGTTGCAACACGGTTGCTTCCTGCGCCAGCACGGTCTTTGCGGTCACGGGTAAGGTCATTGCCGCCATCAACGCTAAGTGGCTGATGCGGGCTGGGTGAATTGCGGACAACGCACTCTCCATTTTCCGGGAATTTTCAGGCACGGAATGCGCCGGGAGAAACAATAGCCAAGGCTTCTATTTATTATGACTATCGGAGTCAAGTTTATGGATGAGACCGCACAATACAGGGGCCCTGAGCCGAGAGAGCCAACGGGAAACGGTGTTTCGATGTCAGGTGGAGTGTGTTTGGAGCGGTTCACCGTTTCACTGAAACGCTGCTCCGCTCAATCCATCAGTTTTTTCGCTTTGTGCGGACGTCAGGTGATGCCACCTGACTGCAAAATGCTCTAGTCGGAGCGTTGAGCGCGCTCCGAAGGGCCTCAGCTTCTCTTTCGCTTGCGCCCGTAGAGTTCCAGCCGGTGGTGCACGATGTCGTAGCCGAGTGCGCTGGCAATTTCTTCCTGCAACTCTTCGATGCGCTTCGAATGGAATTCGATTACGTCACCCGTGTCGATATCGATCAGGTGGTCGTGATGCTCGCCATCGGCCTGCTCGAAACGGGCGCGCCCGCCTTCAAAGGCATGTCGGTGGATCGCCCCCATCTCTTCCAGAAGCTTCATGGTGCGGTAGACGGTCGATAGTGAGATGCTCGGATCGATGGCCGAAGCACGCTGGAAAATTTCCATGGCGTCCGGATGATCGTCCGTTTCTGTCAGAATTCGCAGAATCACTTTGCGCGGCCGGGTGATGCGAACGCCGGCGCGGCGCAGTTCCTTCTCGTAATCCGGCTTATGGCTGGCATGCTGATTCATGCAGCAACTATGCGCCAGATGACAATCAGTTGCAAAGATTCCATCTGTTCGCACTCAAGTTTCTCCTCAGGAAACCCTGCAGTTTCAGGGTTTCAGCTTTTTATTGCAAACGATTTGCAATTGCATTGACGAGTTGAGAAATACAGCCTAGCTTCAGGCAGTCACAGCAGTTTGATGTGTTTCAGGGGATTTTCATGCGTTTAGCCAAAGGATTGGCCACTTTCATCGTCGCAGCACTCGCCGCGACCTCCGCCTTCGCTCAGGATGAGCGCTTCAAGGCGGTCACGACATTTACCGTTATCGCGGATATGGCACGCAACGTTGCGGGCGAGGCGGCGGTGGTCGAATCGATCACCAAGCCGAATGCGGAAATTCACAATTACCAGCCGACACCGGGCGATATTCTGCGGGCTCAGGATGCCGACCTGATCCTGTGGAACGGGCTCAATCTCGAGCTCTGGTTCGAGCGCTTCTTCCGCAATCTCAAGGATGTTCCGAGCGTGGTGGTTTCGCAGGGCGTGGAGCCGATGAGCATTGGCGAGGGCCCCTATACGGGCAAGCCCAACCCACATGCCTGGATGTCGCCGAGCGATGCGCTGACCTATGTCGACAACATTCGCGACGCGTTTTCGAAGCATGATCCTGAGAATGCCGGGGTGTATGCAAAGAATGCCGAAGCGTACAAGTCGCAGATCAAGGCGGTTGTTGATCCGATCCGCGAAAGGCTTGCTGCCATTCCCGAGGATCAACGGGTTCTCGTCACCAGTGAGGGTGCGTTCAGTTATCTTGCCCGCGACTTCGGACTGAAAGAGCTCTATATCTGGCCGATCAATGCCGACCAGCAGGGTACGCCGCAGCAGGTGCGCCATGTGATCGACCAGATCAGGGAAACCAGGGCGCCGGCCGTCTTCAGCGAAAGCACGGTTTCTCCCGATCCGGCGCAACAGGTGGCGCGTGAAACCGGTGCGAAGTATGGCGGGGTTCTCTACGTGGATTCGCTGAGCGATGCGAGCGGCGAGGTGCCGACCTATCTGGACCTCCTGCGGGTAACGAGCGAAACGATCGCCGAAGGACTGAGCGGGCAATGAACGCACCCGTGATCAACAGGGACAGAAAGCCGGCGGCGAAATCCGCCGGCATTGATGTTCGCGATGTGACGGTTACCTATCGGAACGGTCACACGGCGCTGCGTGACGCCAGTTTTTCAATCCCCACCGGCACAATCACGGCGCTTGTGGGCGTGAATGGCAGTGGCAAGTCCACGCTCTTCAAGGCAATCATGGGCTTCGTGCCGTTGGCCAAGGGAGAGGTATCCATCCTGGACCAGCAGGCAGGGCGGGCCCTGAAGCGCAACGTCGTTGCCTATGTGCCCCAGGCCGAAGAGGTTGATTGGAACTTTCCCGTTCTCGTCGAGGACGTGGTGATGATGGGCCGCTATGGCCACATGAATTTCATGCGTTGGCCGCGCCGGCACGATCATGAGAAGGTCGAGGCGGCGCTGGAGCGCGTGGGCATGGCGGATTTCCGCAAGCGGCAGATCGGTGAACTGTCCGGCGGCCAGAAGAAGCGCGTCTTCCTGGCGCGGGCGCTGGCGCAGGAGGGCCGGGTGATTCTGCTCGACGAGCCGTTCACCGGTGTCGATGTCCGCACGGAAGAATCCATCATCGCGCTTCTGAAGGCGTTACGTGAGGAAGGGCATGTCATGCTGGTCTCGACGCACAATCTGGGCAGTGTGCCGCGCTTCTGCGATCGAACCGTTCTGATCAACCGAACGGTGCTGGCTTCCGGGCTGACACCGGAAGTCTTCACCCGCGCCAATCTGGAAAAGGCGTTTGGTGGTGTCCTGCGCCAGTTCACGCTTGGCGGGGCGGATCTGCATGAAGACGCAGAAGAAGATTCCCGCAAGCTCACCGTTCTGACCGACGATGAGCGCCCCTTCGTCATTTATGGCGATGAGGACGGTGCCTCGGAAGCGGGTGACAGGAAATGAGCGCCTATCTGCTCGAACCTTTCTCCTATGGCTACATGGTCAACGCCATGTGGGTGAGCGCGCTGGTGGGCGGGGTCTGCGCCTTTCTCTCCGCCTATCTGATGCTCAAGGGCTGGTCGCTGATCGGTGATGCGCTTTCGCACTCCATCGTGCCGGGCGTAGCCGGGGCCTATATGCTGGGCCTGCCGTTTTCCATCGGCGCGTTCTTTGCTGGCGGGCTTGCGGCCGGTGCGATGTTCTTTCTCAATCAGCGCACCAAGCTGCGCGAGGATGCGATCATCGGCCTGATCTTCACATCGTTCTTTGGGCTCGGACTGTTTATGGTTTCGCTGTCGCCGGCGGCGGTGAACATCCAGACCATCGTTCTGGGCAATGTGCTGGCGATCACGCCATCGGACACGCTGCAGCTTGTCATCATTTCCGGCGTCACGCTGCTGGTCCTCGCATTCAAGTGGAAAGACCTGATGGTCGCGTTTTTCGACGAGAACCATGCGCGCTCCATCGGCCTCAACCCGGGTTTTCTGCGGCTGATCTTCTTTACGCTTCTGAGTGCCTGCACGGTGGCGGCGATGCAGACGGTGGGGGCCTTTCTTGTGATCGCCATGGTGGTGACGCCGGGGGCGACAGCATACCTTCTGACCGACCGCTTTCCACGGCTCGTTGCCATTGCGGTGGCGATTGGCGCGCTCTCAAGCTTCACCGGGGCCTATGCGAGCTATTTTCTCGATGGGGCGACGGGCGGGATCATCGTCGTGTTGCAGACGCTGGCGTTTCTGACAGCCTTCGTGTTTGCGCCGAAGCACGGGCTTCTGGCGGCACGCCGGCGGGCGCGTGAGGCGCTGGAAGGCGACATGCAGGAGATGAGCGCATGAGTGGCTTTTTCGATACGCTGATGCTGCCCTTCGCGTTTCCGTTCATGCAGCAGGCGTTCATCATCTCGGTGTTGATTGCTGCGCCCATGGCGCTGCTTTCCTGCTTCCTCGTGCTCAAGGGCTGGTCGCTGATGGGCGATGCCGTGAGCCATGCGGTGCTACCGGGTGTGGTGATCGCCTATATTATCGGCATACCCTTTGCCATCGGCGCTTTCGTGGCCGGCATGACCTGCGTTGTGGGCATCGGCTATCTGAAGGAGAACAGCCGTGTGAAGGAAGACACGATTATGGGCGTGGTCTTCTCCGGCATGTTCGGGCTCGGCCTTCTGCTCTACACCAAGATCCAGACCGAGGTGCATCTCGATCACATCCTGTTCGGCGACATGCTGGGCGTGACGTGGGGAGACATCGCGCAGACGGGGATTATCGCGCTTTTCGTCTGCGTGGCGATCGTGCTCTTTCGCCGGGATCTACTTCTGAATGCGTTTGACGGACAGCACGCCAAGGCGATTGGCCTGCCGGTGCGGGTGCTGCATTACGGGCTCTTGTCCATCCTCTCGCTCACCATCGTGGCGGCGTTGACGGCAGTGGGCATCATTCTGGCGATTGCGCTTCTGATCGGGCCGGGAGCGGTGGCGTTTCTGCTGGTCAGGCGGTTCGACAGGATGCTGCTGGTCAGCCTGGCAGTTGCATTGTTCTCGTCGTTCTTCGGCGTTTACCTGAGCTTCTTCCTTGATAGCGCGCCGGCGCCGACGATCGTGCTTCTGATGACCGGCCTGTTCGTGGCGGCGTTCTTCTACACGCTGCGCCGAAATGCGCGCGAGGATGCGGCGCAGCTTGCGGACATCGGGACCGCCGGTTGAATCCAGTGTGAGCCCACTCCCTCTTTGCCGGCTCACACGGAACGCCTCTCCCCCACCTGGTGGTTGTGGGGGAGAGGCGAAAACGGTGTTGGAACATGGGCTAATCCGGCAGGACGGCCGTGGCCTCGATCTCCACCTTCGCTTCATCCTCGATGAGCGCGGTGACCTGAACGACGCTCATGGGCGGGAAGTTGCGGCCCATGACGGAGCGATAGGCTTCGCCCAGCTCGCGCAGGCGGGTGGCGTAGGCTTGCTTGTCGGTGATGAACCAGGTGAGGCGCACCACATGCTCCGGGCCGGCGCCGGCTTCCTTCAGAAGCGTGACGATGTTTTCAAGCGCCTGTCGCACCTGGGCGATGAAATCGTCCGTCTCGAACACCTGATTGCCGTTCCAGCCGATCTGTCCACCAAGGAAGACGGTGCGCCCCCTTGCAACAACACCATTGGAATACCCTCTGGCCGGAACCCAGTCGGCGGGCTGGAGAATCTGGTGAAGCGGGACAGTCATGCTATTTCCTTCGTGCTTGGGAACTAAGGTCAGTCGATCCTGACCGTAAAGGCGTGGTCACACGCCGAGAAAGCGCTCCTGGATCTCGTCCGTGAGTGCTGAGGGTGCACCGGTCCATGCAGTGCGGCCTTTTTCGAGAATGACGCAGCGATCCGCCACGGCAGAAGCTCGCTCAGTGTCTTGTCGACGATCAGGATCGACTGGCCTTCCGCCCGGATGGTGCGGATGGCGCGCCAGATATCCTGCCGGATGACCGGGGCAAGACCCTCGGTCGCCTCGTCGAGAATGAGCAGACGCGGATTGGTGGCCAGCGCCCGCCCGATGGCAAGCATCTGCTGTTCGCCGCCCGAAAGCGTGCTCGCATATTGATCGCGCCGTTCCGCCAGGCGCGGAAACAGCGCGTTCACGCCATCGAGCGTCCACTTGCCCGGACGGGCGGCGGCGAGGATGTTTTCCTCCACCGTCAGATTGGGGAAGCAGCGGCGGCCTTCCGGTACCAGACCCACGCCGAGCCGCGCGATGCGGTGCGGCTTCAGGCGCATGATATTTTTGCCGGCAAAGTTTATGCTGCCTGACTGCGCCGGGGTGAGGTGGCAGATGGAGCGGATCGTCGTGGTCTTGCCCATGCCGTTACGGCCCATCAGCGCCACGGCTTCGCCTTCCTCGACCGAAAGGTCGATGCCGAAAAGCGCCTGCGATTTTCCGTAGAAAGTTTTGAGATCCTGGATGTCGAGCAGCTTCATGCGCCGTCTCCCAGATAGGCTTCGCGCACGGCGGGGTGATTGCGGATCTCATCCACCGAGCCGGTGGCGATGATGCGGCCATAGACAAGAACGGAGATGCGGTCGGCAAGGGCGAAGACGGCGTCCATGTCGTGCTCGATCAGGAGGATCGGTGCTTCGCCGCGCAGACGGTCGAGGAAGCGGGTGAGCGCCTGTGAGCCTTCGGGGCCCATGCCGGCCATGGGCTCATCCAGCAGAAACGCCTTTGCACCGAGCGCCAGGGCGATGGCGATTTCGAGCTGGCGGCGTTCGCCGTGCGAAAGCTCGGCGGCGGGCACGTCGGCACGGTCCGACAGGCCGACACGGGCGAGCGCTTCATGAGCGGGCTCGGTGAGGCCTCGGTCGTGCATGACGGGTTTGAAGAAACGGAAGCTGGAGCCCTGACGCGCCTGCACCGCGAGCATCACATTGCGCAGGGCGGAAAATTCGGGCGCCAACGAGGAAACCTGAAATGTGCGGCCCATGCCGAGCCGCGCGCGGGCGGCCATGTCGAGCGGTTTCACGTCGCGGCCCTCGAAGCGGATTTCACCGCTGTCCGGTTTCAGCGAGCCGGCAATCTGGTGGATGAGGGTCGATTTGCCTGCACCGTTAGGGCCTATCAGGGCGTGGATTTCGCCGGGTCTGAGATCGAGGCTCACGCCATCAGTCGCCTTCAGCGCGCCGAAGCTTTTCTTCAAGTCGCGGATGTCGAGGATCGGTTCAGCCATGCCGCGCCCTCCCGGCCAGAAGGCCCATCACGCCGCCGCGGGCAAACAGCACCACGGCCAGAAGGATGAGGCCGAGGAAAAACTGCCAGTGCTCGGTGATGCCGCCCAGCGCGAACTCGAACAGCACATAGACGATGGCCCCGGCCAGTGGTCCGGCCAGACGTCCGACACCGCCCAGAATGATGAGCACGATCAGTTCACCCGACATATGCCACGAGAACATGGAGGGGCTGACGAAGCGGTTCAGATCGGCAAACAGCGCGCCGGCGAGCGCCGTCATCATGGCGGAGATGACAAAGGCCGTGAGCCGGACCCGGAATGGCGCGATGCCGACGGCGGCAAGGCGCGTCTCGTTTTGCCGCCCGGCCTGAAGTGCCGCGCCAAAGCGGGATGCGCGGATGAGCGCGAAGAGGACGAGGCCGAGCGCCAGAAGGCCGAAGCAGATGAGGAAAAAGCTCATCGGCGCGAGCGTGTTCGCGCCGGGAAAGGCGTTGCGCACATAGATCGAAAGACCGTCCTCACCGCCATAGGCGGGCCAGGAGATGGCGAAATAGTAGATCATCTGCGCGAAGGCGAGGGTGATCATGATGAAATAGACGCCTGAGGTTCTGAGCGAGATCAGGCCGATTAGAACGGCAACGAGCCCGGCGGCGATGGCGCCGGCAATCCAGATGACGATCATCTGGTTGGTGCCGGGAAGGCCGAGGAGCAGCGGTTCGCTGTTGAAGGCGTGGGTGGCCAGAATGCCCGCCGCATAGCCGCCAATGCCGAAGAAGGCGGCATGGCCGAAGGAGACCAGACCGCCGAGGCCGAGCGCGATGTTGAGCCCGGTGGCGGCGAGGCCGAGGATCGCCATGCGGGTCGCAAGCGTGATGTAGAAGGTCTCACCCATCGCCTGCGCGATGAAGGCGGCGGCGAGAAGGCCGGCGACGATGACGATGCTGATGGTTGTTTCGCGTGTCATGCCCGCCCCCTCACGCATTCGCCGCAAACAGGCCCTGTGGCCTGAAAGCGAGGATGAGGGCCATGACGATGTAGATCAGCATGGAGGCAAGTGCCGCGCCCACGGTGGCGGCTTCGGAATTGGACATGAACAGGCCGAAGAGATGCGGCAGCAGGAAACGGCCGAGCGTCTCCGTCAGTCCCACGAGAATGGAGCCGATCAGCGCGCCCTTGATGGAGCCGATGCCGCCAATGACGATGACCACGAAGGCGAGGATCAGCACCGGCTCGCCCATGCCCACCTGCACCGACTGAAGCGCGCCGACCATCGCGCCGGCGAGGCCGGCAAGGGCAGCGCCCAGCGCGAAAACGAGCGTGTAGAGGGTGCCGATGTCGATGCCGAGCGCGCCGATCATTTCACGGTCGGACTCGCCGGCGCGGATGCGCATGCCGAGCCGCGTCTTGCCGATGAGGAGATAAAGCCCCACGGCCACCGCAATGCCCACACCGATCACCGCGAGACGGTATATTGGGTACTGCGCGCCGCCGGCAGATGCACCGCGCCTGACAGAAGCTGCGGAATGTCGAGATAGAGCGGGAAGGAGCCGAACACCCAGCGGGTGCCTTCCGAGAAGATGAGGATCAGCGCAAAGGTGGCGAGCACCTGGTCGAGATGGTCACGTTCATAGAGCCGTCTGATGACGAGGATTTCGACCAGCGCGCCGGCGGCGGCTGCGGCGGCAAGGCTGGCGATGAGGCCGAGCCAGAAGGAGCCGGTGGCGGCAGCCACGGCCGCGCAGGCAAACGCGCCGACCATGAAGAGCGAACCATGCGCAAGGTTGATGAGCCCCATGACGCCGAAGATCAGCGTCAGGCCGGCGGCCATCAGGAACAGCATCACGCCGAACTGCAGGCCGTTCAATATCTGCTCTATGAATAGGGTTAGGGACACGGGTCAGCTGCTGTTTGGGTTGAACTGGAAACGACCGTGGTGCGCTTCACCCCCGCCCTTCGACGGGCTCAGGATGAGGGTGAAACAGACACGTCGGCCAAACACGACAAAAAAAGAGCGCGCGCTTTATAACTGACGCCACCCCAGCCCTCATGGTGAGTCTCTTGAGCTTGCCGAAAGGCGAACCACTAGAGCGGGATGACGATCTGATTTTGCCTTACATCTTGCACTCGGCCGCGTAGGCGTCCTTGTGGTCGGTGAATGCGGTGGCCACGATCTTGTTGGTCAGCGTGTCGCCATCCTTCACCACCTCGCGGACGTAGAAGTCCTGGATCGGGTGGTTGTTGGTGTTGAAGGAGAACTTGCCGCGAACCGAATCGAAGTCCGCTTCCTTCAGGGCAGCGCGGAAGGCTTCCTTGTCCTTCACGCTCGCCTTGCCGGCGGCGGAGAGGATCAGGTTCGCCGTGTCATAGGCCTGAGCGGCATAGACGGAAGGCAGGCGGCCATAGGCTTCCCTGAACCCCTCGACGAAGGCCTTGTTGGCCTCATTGTCGAGGTCATAAGCCCAGGAAGCGGTGTTTTTCACCCCAAGCGCCGCATCGCCAATGGCGGGCAGCACATCCTGGCTGAAGGAGAAAGCAGGTCCCAGCAGCGGCAGGCCGACGCCCGACTGGGCATACTGCTTGGTGAAGGCAATGCCCATGCCGCCCGGCAGGAAGATGAACACCGAATCCGCACCCGAAGCGCGGATCTGGGCGATCTCGGCGGCGTAGTCCGTCTGACCGAGCTTGGTGTAGACCTCACCCGCCAGTTCACCCTTGTAGAAGCGCTTGAAGCCGGTCAGCGAATCTTTGCCGGCCGGATAGTTGGGCGCCATGATGAAGGTCTTTTTGTAGTCCTTGTTGGCGGCCTCGCCCATCGCCTCGTGGAAATTGTCGTTCTGATAGGCGACGTTGAAATAGCTCGGGCTGCATCCGGCACCGGCAAGGGCCGAGGGGCCGGCGTTGACTGACAGATAGATGACGTCCTGCGCGGTCGCCGACGGCACGACCGCCATGGCGAGGTTCGACCAGATGATGCCTGTCATCAGGTCGACCTTGTCGCTCTGGATCATCTTGTCGGCGATCTGGACCGCGAGTTCGGGTTTCTGGGCATCGTCTTCAACAACGACATCGATCTCCTTGTTGCCGGACTGTTCGATCGCCAGCATGAAGCCGTCGCGGGCATCAATGCCAAGGCCTGCGCCGCCGCCCGAAAGCGTCGTGATCATGCCGATCTTGATCGGTTCGGCAAAGGCATTTCCGGCGACGCTTGCCGAAAGGGCAAGCAGGCTTGCTGCAAGTAGCTTTCTCATGCGTAGTCTCCCAATCGTTCCCTTGTCATTGACGCCGCAAGCTGCGGCTTTGTTACCCGTGCCCGGTTACATGTCCGTTCGGACCCGCCAGAGCTCGGGGAATAGTTCCACATCCAGCATCTTGCGCAAGTAGGAAACGCCGGATGTGCGCCGGTGCCTCGTTTCAGCCCGATGATCCGTTCGACGGTGGTCACGTGATTGAAACGCCAGCGACGGAAATAGTCTTCGAAATCAATCAGTTTTTCTGCCAGCTCGTAAAGCGCCCAGTGCTCGTCGGGCCGCGCATAGACCGCCTTCCATGCGGCCTGCACCTGATCGTTGGCCTCGCGCTTTTCGCGCCAGCCTGTGCGTTGTGCGTCCGGGCCGATGTCGAAACCATTGCGCGCCAGAAGTCGCAACGCTTCGTCGTAAAGGCTGGGCTCGGCAAGAATTTCTTCAAGATGCGCTGTAATTTCCGGCAGGTCGGCGTGCGGCTTGAGCATGGCAAGATTTCTATTGCCAGCCAGAAACTCGATGGAGCGGTACTGCCAGGACTGGAATCCGGAGGACTGGCCGAGCGCATCGCGGAAGGTGGAATACTCGCTCGGCGTCATGGTACGCAGCACGTCCCAGGCGCTGTTCAACTGCTCGAAGATGCGTGCCACGCGGGTCAGCATCTTGAAGGCGGGGCGCAGGCGGTCTTCAGCGATGGCAGCGCGAGCGGAGCGGATCTCGGTGATGGCGAGTTTCATCCAGAGCTCGGAGGTCTGGTGCTGGATGATGAAGAGAAGCTCATCACGTGCCGTGGACAGGGGCTCCTGCGCGTCGAGTATTTTCTCCAGATGCAGATAATCGCTGTAGGACATGGGCGGCTTGATGTCCGCTGCCCTTTCGTCGTCGAGCTCCGGCTGGCTTGCCATGGTCAGTTCTTCTCCCGCAGGCGGAAACGCTGGATCTTGCCTGTCTCGGTCTTCGGCAGGGCGTCCAGAAACTTGATGGAACGTGGATATTTGTAGGGTGCTATCGCCGCCTTCACATGGTCCTGAAGGCGTTTCACCGTCAGGTCGTCGCGCGCGACGCCTTCGGCCAGAACCACATGAGCCTCGACAATCTGCCCGCGCTCCTCGCTCGGTGCGCCGATGACGGCGCATTCCATGACGTCGGCATGGGCAAGCAGTGCCGCCTCCACCTCGGGACCGGCAATGTTGTAACCGGCGGAGACGATCATGTCGTCAGAGCGGGCGGCGAAATGGAAGTGGCCGTCCTCATCCTGATAGAAGCTGTCGCCGGTGAGATTCCAGCCGTCACGGACATACTCCTTCTGTCTGTCGTCGGCGAGATAGCGGCAGCCGGTCGGGCCACGCACGGCCAGCCGGCCGGTTTCGCCGCGCGGCAGTTCGTTCATGTCTTCGTCAACGATGCGCGCTTCATAGCCGGTCACCGGGCGGCCCGTGGTGGCGGGATGGCGATCATCGAAGCGGTTGGAGATGAAGATATGCAGCATCTCGGTGGCGCCGATGCCATCGAGGATCGGTTTTCCGGTCTTTTGCGTCCACGCCTCGAACACGGGACCGGGCAGGGTCTCGCCGGCCGAAACGGCAACGCGCAGCGAGGAAAGGTCCGCACCCTCGTCCATCGCCGCCATCATGGCGCGGTAGGCGGTGGGAGCGGTAAAACTCACCGTCGCACGGTATTTTTCGATGATCTCGATCATGTTGGGCGGGGTGGCGCTTTCGAGCAGAGTCGCCGTTGCACCGAAACGCAAGGGGAAGATCGCCAGACCGCCAAGCCCGAAGGTGAAGGCGAGCGGAGGCGAGCCGACGAAAACGTCCTCGGGTGTGACCTGAAGCACTTCCTTCGCATAGGCATCGGCGATGATCAGCAGATCGCGGTGGAAATGCATGGTCGCCTTGGGCGTGCCGGTGGTGCCGGAGGTGAAACCCAGAAGCGCGACATCGTCACGGCCGGTTTTGACGGCATCGAACTGGACCGGCTTGTCGAGGGCGATGCGGTCGAGTTCTGCGTCGAAATTGGCGGTGCCGTCGAAGCCGACCACCTTTTTGAGGAATTTGCTCTCCTTCGCGCAGGCGACGAGCTCGTCCTTGATGCGCGTGTCGCACAGGGCAAGGTCGATTTCCGCCTTGTCGACGATCTTGGCGAGCTCGCCGGCGCGCAGCATCGGCATGGTGTTGACCACCACTGCGCCCGCCTTGGTGGCGGCCAGCCAGCAGGCCACCATGGCCGGGTTGTTGGCCGAGCGGATCAGGATGCGGTTGCCGGGTTTGACGCCGTAATCCTCGACCAGCGCATGGGCGAGGCGGCTCGTCCAGTCTGCCAGCTCCTTGTAGGTGCGGCGGCGGCCATTGCCGATCAGCGCCACATGGTCGCCAAAGCCGCGCTCGACGAGGCGGTCGGTCAGTTCAACGCCGGCATTCAGATACTCGGGGTAGTCAAAGCCATCGAGAAGGAAGGCCGGCCATTGGTCTTCCGGCGGGAGATTGTCCCGCGCAAAGGTGTCGGTATGACCTGTCGGTCCGAGCATGTTTCCTCCCTCATTTTCCAATCTGCCGGGCAATCACGACCTTCTGGACGTCTGATGCGCCCTCATAAATGCGGAGCGCCCTGATCTCCCGGTACAGGCTCTCTACAATATGTCCGCGGCGCACACCGTCGCCGCCATGAATTTGCACTGCCTTGTCGATCACCTCCTGCGCCCGGTCGGTGGCAAAGAGCTTCGCCATTGCCGCTTCGCGGGTCACGCGCGGCGCACCCATGTCCTTGGTCCAGGCGGCGCGGTAGATGAGGAGTGCTGCGGCGTCGATGTCGAGCGCCATCTCGGCGATGTGTCCCTGCACCATCTGCAGATCAAACAACGGCGCACCAAAGAGCTCGCGGCTGCCGGCGCGGTCCAGCGTCTCGTCCAGCGCCCGGCGTGCAAAGCCGAGTGCGGCCGCACCCACGGTCGAGCGGAACACGTCGAGCACCGACATGGCAATCTTGAAGCCTTCGCCCGGCCTGCCGATCATCGCGGAGGCGGGCACGCGCACATCGTTGAAGGCAAGCCGCGCCAGCGGATGCGGCGCGATCACGTCAAGGCGCTCCGCGACCTCCAGCCCCGGCGTGTCCGCAGGGACGAGGAAGGCGGAGATGCCTTTGGCACCCGGCGCTTCGCCGGTGCGGGCAAAGACCGTGTAGAGATCGGCGATGCCACCATTGGAAATCCAGGTCTTTTCGCCGGAAAGAACGTAGTCATCGCCATCGCGCGTGGCGGTCATGTCCATGTTTGCCACGTCTGAACCGGATCGCGGTTCCGACAGGGCGAAGGCCGAGATCGTCTTGCCGGCACGGGTCCTGTCGAGCCATTGCTGCTGCTCCGGCGTGCCGAACAGGCTGATCGCGCCGGTGCCGAGCCCCTGCATGGCGAAGGCGAAATCTGCCAGCCCGTCATGGCGGGCCAGCGTTTCGCGCGTCAGGCACAGCGTGCGCACGTCGAGCGGGCCGGGATTGTCGGTGTCGAGCGCGGTGGGTTTGAGGAAACCGGCTTCGCCGAGCCGCGCAACGAGGTCGCGGCAGGCAGCGTCCACATCGCTGTGGTCGACGGGGAGGTTTTTGCCGCACCATGCGTCGAGTTTATCGGCCCAGTCGCGGTGGCGCTGTTCGAAGAAGGGCCAGTCGAGGAAGGAGCGGTCAGGCATCAATCCCCCTCGAACACCGGTTTTTCCTTGGCGACAAACGCCCGGTACGCCCGCTCGAAATCCTTTGTCTGCATGCAGATGGCCTGTGCCTGTGCTTCGGCCTCGATGGCCTGTTCGAGACCCATCGACCACTCCTGGTTGAGCTGTGTCTTGGTGATGCCATGGGCAAAGGTCGGACCGGCGGCGATGCGCGCGGCCATGCTCAGGGTCTCCGCTTCCAGAGCATCGGCAGAGACGAGCCGGTTGTAAAAGCCCCAGCGCTCTCCTTCTTCGGCGCTCATGGAGCGGCCGGTGTAGAGCAGTTCCGCCGCACGGCCCTGACCGATGATGCGCGGGAGCATGGCGCAGGCGCCCATGTCGCAGCCGGCGAGCCCGACGCGGGTAAAGAGGAACGCTGTCTTTGCCTCCGGCGTCGCAAGCCGCAGGTCCGATGCCATGGCGATGATGGCGCCAGCGCCCACCGCCACGCCATCGATGGCGGAGATGATGGGCTTGTTGCAGGCGATCATCGCCTTGACCAGATCGCCGGTCATGCGGGTGAAGGCGAGCAGGCCCTTCATGTCCATATCGACAAGCGGGCCGATAATGTCGTGCACATCTCCGCCCGAGCAGAAATTGCCGCCATTGGAAAGGAACACCACCGCGTCCACGTCATCCGCATAGGGCAGGGCGCGGAATGTGTCGCGCAGTTCAGCGTAGGATTCGAAGGTGAGCGGATTCTTGCGGTCTGGCCGGTCGAGCTGGATCAGCGCGACATTGCCTTCCATACGCCAGATGAAGTGTTTCGGTTTCAGGCCTGCCATGGTGCTCATACGCCGCCCTCCCAATTGCTTTCGAATGTCTTGAGCGTGCCGGCAAGCGCCCGCGCCTCATCCTCCGGCAGACTGCCGAGAAGCTCGTCGACCCAGCGCTCATGTGCTTCGGCCATCGCCGCGAAGGCTTCCTTGCCGGCCGGTGTCAGCTTTATGATGGAGGTGCGGCGGTCGCCATCGCGCTTCGTGCGGCTGGCCAGACCATCCGTTACCAGGCGTTCCACGATGCCCGTCACATTGCCGTTCGAGACCAGAAGGAAGCGCGAGATGTCACTCATCGCCATGCCCTCGGGAGCGCGGTCGAGGGCCGACAGCACATCGAAACGCGGCAGGGTCGTGTCGAAGCGGGTCTTGAGCCTTTCGCGCAGAACGGCTTCGATGAGACGCGAGGCGCGCAGAATCCTGATCCACAGGCGCAGGCGTTCCTTTGCCGGTGCGCCGCTGCGGACGGAAGCCAGGGGAGCGCTTACCATGTTTCACCTCCAGAGATTGAAATCGACTGGCCGGTGACCGACGAGGCGGCCGGACTGACGAGCCACAATGCTGCCGCCGCGACCTCTTCCGGCTGGATCAGCCGGCCATGGGGATTGGCTTCGACAAAGCCCCTGCGGGCCTCCTCGTGGCTGCGCCCGGTCTTCTCGACCACGCGCTCGATGGATTCTTCCAGCATCTCGGTTTCCACGTAACCGGGGCAGATGGCGTTGACCGTCACGCCGGTCTTGACCAGTTCCACGGAAAGCGCCCGCATGAGCCCGATGACGCCGTGCTTCGATGCGACATAGGGCGCGACATAGGCATAGCCCTTGAGGCCGGCGACGGAGGCGACGAAGATGATGCGTCCGCTGCCGCGTTTGGCCATGGGCGAAAGCGCTGGCTTCACGCTTAGAAACGCTCCCGTCATGTTGACGTCGAGGATGCGGTTCCAGTCTTCGAGTTTCGTGCGGTGGGCGGGCGCGCTGGAGGCCGTGCCTGCATTGGCGATGACAATGTCAAAGGGTCCGCGCGCGGCTTCCGCCACCTCATAGAGTGCCTGCATGGAGGCTTCGTCGGTCACGTCGGCGGTGAGCGCGTGGATGCGCTCGTGCCGGGCCGCGACCTTTTCGAGAGGCTCGGCCCGCCGCCCGCAGATCGTAACGTCGATGCCGGCTTCCGCGAGGGAGAGCGCGATCGCTTCGCCGACGCCCGTTCCGCCGCCTGTGACGAGTGCGTGGCGGGTTGCGTTCATCGTCAAACCTTCCCCGTCATCTGTTCGGCCCGCTCAGCGAGCCGGTAGAGCTGATCGCGGCCTGGCAGGTAGGGATCGGGCCAGGTCACGCCGCGATCACCAAGCGATGCCGCGGCATGCAGTGTCCAGTAAGGATCGGCCAGATGCGGGCGGGCGAGGCAGACAAGGTCGGCCCGGCCGGCCATCAGGATCGAATTGACATGGTCGGGCTCGTAGATGTTGCCCACGGCCATCGTCGCCATGCCGGTTTCGTTGCGGATGCGGTCGGAGAACGGCGTCTGGAACATGCGTCCATAGACGGGGCGGGCGCGCTTCGAAGTCTGGCCCGCGGAAACGTCGCAGATGTCGACGCCGGCTTCCTGCAGCATGCGGGCGATCTCCACGGCCTCTTCCGGTGTCACGCCTTCATCGCCCACCCAGTCATTGGCCGAGATGCGCACGGAAATGGGCTTGTCGTCTGGCCAGACGGCACGAACCGCATGGAAGATTTCCAGCGGATAGCGCATGCGGTTTTCAAGGCTGCCGCCGTAGTCATCCTCGCGCCGGTTGGTGAGCGGCGAGATGAAGGACGACAGGAGATAGCCGTGGGCGCAGTGCAGTTCGAGCATGTCGAAACCGCAGCGCTCGGCCATCTGGGCAGCCGCGACGAACTGGTCGCGCACCATGTCCATGTCGTTGCGATCCATGGCTTTCGGTGTCTGGTTCTGCTCGGACCAGGACACTTCGGAAGCAGCCAGAACCGGCCAGTTGCCGTCTTTCAGCGGAGCGTCCATTTCTTCCCAGCCAAGCTGGGTCGAGCCCTTCGGGCCGGAATGGCCGATCTGCGCACAAATCTTCGCATCCGTCTCCCGATGAACGAAATCGACGATGCGTGTCCATGCGACCTCATGCTCGGGTTTATAGAAGCCGGGACAACCGGGCGTGATGCGGCCCTCGGGGCTGACACAGGTCATCTCGATATAAACCAGGCCGGCACCGCCCTTGGCGCGCTCGCAGTAGTGCACCATGTGCCAGTCGGTCGGTGAGCCGTCGACGGCCTTGTACTGGGCCATGGGTGACACGACCACGCGGTTTTTCAGCGTCAGGCCGCGCAGTTTGTAGGGCGCGAACATGGGCGGGCGGGCGGCATTGTCTTCCGCGCCGGCCTGCTGCTGGAACCAGCTTTCGGCGTCCGCAAGCCATTCGGGGTCGCGCAGGCGCAGGTTTTCATGGCTGATGCGCTGGGAGCGGGTGAGCAGCGAATAGTTGAACTGCACCGGATCGAGATCGAGATAGCGCTCAACCTCCTCGAACCATTCCAGCGAGTTGCGCGCCGCCGACTGGAGACGCAGCACTTCCAGCCGCCTTGCGTCTTCGTATTTGTCGAAGGCTTCCTTCAGCGTCGGCTCGGTGTGGAGATATTCGGCCAGGGCAATGGCGCTTTCGAGCGCCAGCTTGGTGCCCGAGCCGATGGAAAAGTGGGCGCTGGCAGCGGCGTCGCCCATCAGCGCGATGTTTTCGTGCGACCAGCGCTCGCACAGCACGCGGGGGAAGTTGATCCACGCCGATCCGCGAATGTGGTTGGCATTGGTCATCAGGCTGTGGCCACCCAGATGATCCTTGAAGATCCGCTCGCAGACCGCGATGGATTCCTGCTGGCTCATCTCCCCGAAGCCGAACTTCTCCCAGGTTTCCGGGCCGCATTCCACGATGAAGGTCGCGGTCTCGTCATCGAACTGGTAGGCGTGCGCCCACACCCAGCCATGCTCGGTCTTTTCGAAGATGAAGGTGAAGGCGTCGTCGAATTTCTGATGCGTGCCGAGCCAGACGAACTTGCACTTGCGCACGTCGATGTCGGGCTTGAACACGTCGGCGAAGGTGGTTCGCGTGCGGGAGTTCAGACCGTCTGCCGCCAGCACCATGTCGTGTTCGGCCATGAAGGGGCGGGGATCGTCGATTTCCGTCTCGAACTGGAGATTGATGCCGAGCTCGCGGGCGCGCTCCTGCAGGAGAATGAGGAGGCGCATGCGGCCGATGCCGCAGAAGCCGTGTCCCGTGGAGAGCGTGCGCACGCCCTTGTGCACCACCGCGATGTCGTCCCAATAGGCGAAATGCTCGCGGATGCGTTCGGCACTGACCGGATCGTTTTCGGCCAGATTGTCGAGGGTTTCATCCGAAAGCACCACGCCCCAGCCGAATGTGTCGTCGGGCCTGTTTCGTTCGAAAACCGTGATGTCGTGAGCCGCGTCGCGCAGCTTCATCGAGATTGCGAAGTAGAGGCCCGCCGGGCCACCGCCGAGAACAGCAACTTTCATGCTCGCGCTCCTTCCTCCCAGGATCGCTTAACACCTGGCTTGTAAGCTTGGAGCATTGCACCGGACCGGGAACATTTCAAGTATGAAATTTTAAGGTTGAAATATATCCGGCCTGGGCGCAGTCTACATGACGTGCTGCAATGATGACAGAGTCTGGGATGACAGGGTTTGCGACCACGGGGCCTGCTAGAACGTCAGGCAGGCCGGCTCGCTTTACCACAGGGAGGAATGCTCGTGTTTTACCGCCAGGTTGCTGACTGGGACGACGCTTATGCCAATGGCGCAAACATTCCTCAGGGTGAGCGATGGCCCGGTGTCTGGGTCGAGCCCGCGCAGGCTTACCGCGACGCGCTTTCCGCTGCGGGACGGGCCAAGCTCGACATTCCGTACGGGGAAGGCGCGCGCAACCGTTTCGATCTCTTTCTGCCGGAAGGCCGGCCTGCCGGTCTGGTTGTCTTCATCCATGGCGGCTTCTGGCTGAAACTCGACAAGAGCTACTGGTCGCATCTGGCGGCCGGGGCGGTCGACAGCGGCTATGCGGTTGCCATGCCGTCCTACACGCTTTGCCCGGAGAACCCGATTGCAGGCATCGTGCGTGAAATCGGTGCAGCGGTTTCCGCTGCGGCGGAGCGCGTTGATGGACCCTTGATCCTGACCGGCCATTCGGCGGGCGGGCATCTTGCGTCGCGCATGGCCTGCGAGACCTCGCCACTGCCTTCGGGTGTGCGTGCGCGGTTGCGTCATGTCCTGTCCATTTCCGGCGTGCATGACCTGCGCCCGATGATGAAGACCGCGATGAATGAGGGGCTCAGGATCACGCCCGAGGAAGCACAGGCGGAAAGCCCGGCGCTGCTTGCGCCCATGCTTGGCGTCAAACTCACCTGCTGGGTTGGTGCCTCCGAGCGGGGCGAATTCCTGCGCCAGAACGCACTTCTGGCCAATGTCTGGGTCGGGCTCGGCGCGGAGACCGCGGCTGTGGAAGAACCAGACCGGCATCATTTCGATGTCATTGACGGACTGGCGGATTCGGATCATCAGATCGTCCGCTGTCTGTTGACAGCATGAGACTATGGGCCAAGTCTGGTCCGACCCCGTTTAGCATCCGCTCCATGGAGCCCCTATGAGACCTGTCTTCGTTCAACTGCGCTGCAAGCCCGGCAAGACCTACGAGGTTGCCGATGAGCTTTACAAGCGCGAAATCGCCTCGGAACTCTACTCGACCAGCGGCGACTACGACCTGCTCATGAAGGTCTATATCGACGATGGCGTCGACATCGGAAAATTCGTCAGCGAGAATATTGCCAATGTGCCTGGCATCCGTCGCTCGCTCACCACGTTGACCTTCAAGGCATTCTGAGCAAACAAACGTCTTGGCGCGGCGCCCGGCTTGCGATACGAACCGACGATCTAAATCGGTTCGCATATGGGAGGCGGCGGTGAAACGGTCGAAAGTCAACGAGATTTTGCGCGAGGGAGACGCGTTCATCCGCTCCTTCGGCTACGTGATGCCGCCATTTGCAGACTGGACGCCCGACGAGATGAAACGGCGGCGCGAGTCGATCGGCGGCATTGTCGATGCGAGACTCGGCTGGGACATCACCGACTATGGCGGCGGCGATTTCGACCGGAGCGGCCTGTTCCTCTTCACGGTGCGCAACGGCAATCAGGACGATTTGAAGCATGGCCGCGGCATGCTCTATGCCGAGAAAATCATGATCTCCCGGCGCGACCAGGTTGCGCCGATGCACACCCATGCCATCAAGGCTGAAGACATCATCAACCGCGGCGGCGGCACGCTCTGCATCGAGCTTTTTGCGTCGGATGCCGATGGCAAGATTGACCGGACGGCCCCGGTCAGCGTGCCCACGGACGGCATGATGCGCCGCGTGGATGCAGGCGGTGTCCTGAGACTGCAGCTGGAGAGAGCGTTACGCTCCTGCCCGGTGTCTGGCATGCCTTCTGGGGCGAGAAGGACGATGTGCTGATCGGTGAGGTTTCAACCGTGAACGACGACGTGACGGACAATATTTTCGCCGACCCGATCGCGCGGTTTTCCGAGATCGAGGAAGACGAAGACCCCTATCGGCTGCTCGTTTCGGATTACCCGACCTGGCTCTGAGGGAACCCGCACCATGGTGTGCCCGTTGCCTTCCGTGGCAGAACATGTTTTCTGCGCGACGGAACATACGGGATTGAATCATGAGCTTGAGCACTGCGGCGCGGCCGGGATCGGTCGATGCCAGATTTCACTGGATCGCAGCACTGGCGCTGGCAGTGGCATTTGCCCTGCAGACCCCACTTTCTGCACAGGGCCTGCAGAGCGAAGAGGCTATCGATGCCATCGTTGGCTCCGAGGTAAAGACCGAAGAGGTCGAGGCCGAAACGGCGAGCGCGCGCATCGTAGCGGCGATCGGCGCAACGGCGGAGAACGCCGAGCGGGTGCGCAAGACCTTTTCGCTGGAAGAGATCGACATCGTCTTCCTTCCGGATCTGGATGAAAAGAAAAGCGAGATCGCCTCGGTGATTGCCGAACACGAGGATGAGATTCGCCTGCTGCGCGAGTCGATTGAGGGCAGCGCGCTGTTTTTCCATGCGGTGGATTCGCGCTCGATCCAGCTCAAAGACGTGGTCGCGCTCGAATATGCCGACAATGGGGCCGTAACAATCTTCGTGAAAGGCGGTGCAAACGGAAACTGACTGTGCGGTGTCGGCGGATATGCACCGCATACCCTTGCCGCTTGCCCCGCTTTGGTTTCTTATGGCTGCAGATTGTCAAGAGTAGAGTGCGGACGACTTGCCCCGCGATATCACAGCCGGCGCAAAAGCAAGCAGTCCCAGGAGATGTTTCATGAATGCTGAAGCCAGTTTGAGCGCAGACGAGATCGGCAAGACGATCCTGGAGAAGATCAAGACCCACGCGCAGGACGATGTCGAGACCATCACGCTCGATACGCCACTGGCCGACCTTGGCATTCATTCCCTCGAACTCACCGAGATCATTTTCGATGTCGAAGACGAGTTCAATATCGAGGTGGAGATGAACACCGCTGAAGCCTGGGAGAACATGGAAACGGTCAAGGACATCGTTGCCGCCGTTCGTGAACTGGTGGACGCCAAGAAATAAATGACAGCGCCGCGCATCGTCATAACCGGCATCGGCGGCATTTGCGCGCTTGGAACCGACGCCCCGGCCATCTGGTCGGCCATGCGGGCCGGTCGTCCTGCCATCGGACCAATCACCACCGCAGCACTTCACGAACTGAAAGTGCGCATCGGTGCCGAGATCAAGGATTTGCCGGATCACGGGATCGACCGGAAACGGCTCGTGACCATGGACCGCTTCAGCCTTCTTGCGGCGATCTCCGCCCAGGAAGCGCTGAGCCAGTCGGGTTTTACGGTTGACGCATCGAACACGCACCGTGTGGGGGCCGTCGTCGGCACAGGCGTTTGCGGCTGGGAAGCCATCGAAGACAGCTATCGGGCCATTCTCCTTGAGGGGAAGCCGCGGACCGGAATTTTCACGGTGCCGCGTGTCATGCCGGGCGCTGCCGCCGGGCAGGTCAGCATGACGCTTGGTCTGCGCGGGCCTGTTTTCGGCGCGACGTCTGCCTGTTCATCATCCAACCATGCAATATTGGCCGCTGCCGATCAGATCAGGCTCGGCCGGGCCGATGTCATGCTTGCCGGTGGTTCGGACGCGCCGCTGATCTACGGCATTCTAAAGGGATGGGAAGCGCTGCGGGTCCTTGCATCCGAGACCTGCCGGCCTTTCTCGGCCGACCGTAACGGGCTGGTGCTCGGCGAAGGCGCCGGCATTGCCGTTCTCGAAACGCTGGAACACGCAAAGGCGCGCGGTGCAACTATTCTGGCCGAGCTTGCCGGTGGTGGCATGTCCGCCGATGCCTCGGATATTGTGGCTCCAACAGTCGACGGGCCGGTGTCCGCCCTCAAGGCGTGTCTGGATGAAGCCGGCCTTTCGCCTGCCGATGTCGATTACATCAATGCGCATGGCACCGGCACCAAGGCCAACGACAAGATTGAAACGGAGGCGATCAGGCGCGTGTTCGGCGCGCATGCGGAGAAGCTCTCCGTGTCTTCGACCAAATCGATGCATGCGCATTGCCTGGGCGCATCCGGTGCGCTGGAACTGATCGCCTGCGTCATGGCGATCCGGGATGGCGTGGTGCCTCCCACGGCCGGTTACCGGGAGGCCGATCCCGACTGCGATCTGGACGTGACCCCAAATGAGGCGCGCAGGCGGGATGTGCGCGTGGCGCTCAGCAACGGGTTTGCGTTTGGCGGCACCAATGCGGTGATCGCTGTCAGAGCGATGGAGTAGCCCCGCAAAAGCGACGCCGGGGTTGCCTTCATAAACCTGATAATCTAAATCCACATTATTTGATGGCCGTCAATGGCCGCAGGTCGATCGCATGTTTTCTGCGGTCGATGATCTGGATTGGACGAGAGGGGAAGTCACATGAAGCGTCGTTTACTCATCGGTACCGCACTCGCAGCCGTCATGGCATCGCCGGCTGTTGCAGCCGAGCCGCAGGAGGTGGTTTCCACCTATGCAGACATTGCGCTGGCCACCTATGAAGACAGCCTGAAGACCGCGAAGACGCTGCGCGAAGCGGTGAACCGGCTGGTGGAGGCGCCGTCTGAAGAAACGATGGCAGCCGCCCGTGAAGCCTGGCTCGCGGCGCGTGTTCCTTACCAGCAGAGCGAGGCTTATCGCTTTGGCAACGCGATTGTCGATGAATGGGAAGGCAAGGTGAACGCCTGGCCGCTCGATGAGGGCCTGATCGACTATGTCGACGCGAGCTACGGCACGGAATCCGATGCCAACGAATTCTACACGGTCAATGTGGTCGCCAACGACAAGGTGAGCGCCGGCGGTACGGAGATCGATGTCTCCGAGATCACGCCCGAGGTGATCCAGTCGCTTCACGAGGCTGGCGGCATCGAGGCGAATGTGGCCACGGGCTACCACGCCATCGAGTTTCTCCTCTGGGGGCAGGATCTCAACGGAACGGATGCTGGCGCCGGCGCGCGCTCCCACACCGATTTCGATGCGGACAACTGCACCGGCGACAATTGCGACCGTCGTGGACAGTATCTTCAGGCCGCTGCCGACCTCCTGGTCACCGATCTGGAAGAGATGGTGGCCAACTGGCAGACCGATGGCGAGGCGCGCGCGGAGGTGACGGCTGACCCGAAGGCCGGCCTGACCGCCATGCTGACGGGCCTTGGATCGCTTTCCTATGGCGAACTGGCAGGCGAGCGCATGAAGCTGGGCCTGCTTCTGAACGATCCCGAAGAGGAGCATGACTGCTTCTCCGACAACACCCACAACAGCCACTATTATGATCTCGTCGGTATCCGGAATGTCTATTTCGGTTCCTATGAGCGTGTCGATGGGTCCAAGGTTGAGGGTCCGAGCCTTGCCGACCTGGTGTCCGAGAAGGACCCGGCGCTCGCCGAAGAGGTGAAGGCGAAGCTCGACACCACGCTGGAGGCGATGACGGCTTTGAAGGAACGCGCCGAGGGCGGCGAAGCCTATGACCAGATGATCGGTCAGGGGAACGAGGAAGGCAATGCGGTCGTGCAGGCAGCCATTGACGGGCTTGTCGACCAGACCCGCTCGCTGGAGCGCGTGATTGTTGCACTCGACCTTTCCGGTATCGAACTCGAAGGCTCTGACAGCCTCGATAACCCCGACGCCGTTTTTGAGTGAGATCAATTCTGCACCGGGCCGCTTGTCGGCCCGGTGTCCGTTTGTATAGACCCTTTCCATGAACGCTTCTGTCCGCGCCGCGCTTCTGAGTGGCCTGATTTCTCTCGTGACGCTATCCGTTCAGGCGGACAGTCTGTCCCCTGGTTCCCGCGAAGATCTGAGCGAGAAGGATCGCAGGCGGGTGGAAAAGGTGACCCGGCCTGCGACCACTTTCGACAAGCCGGAACGTTTCGAGCGCATGTCTGCAGGCGCGACAACGTCGACGAAGCTGATCAATGCGGACGCGTTCTCGCACTCTTCCGCCAATCTGGAATTTGCCGAACTGGAGCGCTTCCTGCTCGGCAACGGTCTTTTCCGCAAGGACTGGGTTTCCTCGCCGTCGTCAACACAGGCTTCTGACGGTCTTGGACCGCTGTTCAACGCGCGGGCCTGCCAGTCGTGCCATATCAAGGACGGGCGCGGTCATGCGCCGGCGAGGCCGGAGGATTCGGCGGTGTCGCTGCTCGTGCGCCTGTCCGTTCCAGCGAACAGGGAACAGGAAGCGGCGATTGCAGACGGTCGTTTGGCGGCGGCACCTGACCCTGTCTACGGGCTGCAGCTTCAGGACCATGCGGTGGCCGGGCTCAATCCCGAGGGCCGTGTCGCGATTACCTATGAGGACGTGCCGGTGGCGCTTTCCGGGGGCGAGACGGTCACACTGCGCAAGCCGACGCTTCGGGTCGCCGAACCCGGTTTCGGCCCGATGCGCGATGATCTGATGATGTCGGCGCGCGTCGCGCCGCCGATGATCGGGCTCGGTCTTCTGGAAAGCGTGCACGAGGCCGACATTGTCGCCTGGGCCGACCCCGACGATGAAGATGGCGACGGTATTTCCGGACGCGCGGCAAGGGTGCGCGACGTGGAGGGCCAATGGAAGCTTGGCCGCTTTGGCTGGAAGGCCATCGCGCCCACCATCGCCGAACAGACGGCAGGCGCGTTTTCCGGCGATATGGGGCTTTCGACCCCGCTTGCGCCGGACCATTGGGGTGACTGCACCGCGGTGCAGACCGAATGCCGGGCCCTGCCGCATGGCGCGCAGGAGCGACTGGGCGCCGAGGAAGTGCCGGAAGACCTGTTGAACCTCGTGACTTTCTATTCGAGCCACCTCGCGGTGCCCGTGCGGCGTGACGTGGATGACTCTGCGGTGCTTGCCGGGAAGAAGGTCTTTTACGACAGTGGCTGTGCCTCGTGCCATCGGCCGAAATATGTGACCCGGCGCGATGTGGACGATCCGGCCCTGCGCTTCCAGCTGATCTGGCCGTATACCGACATGCTGCTGCATGACATGGGCGAGGGGCTGGCCGATGGTCGCGGCGAGGGGCTTGCCGATGGCTATGAATGGCGCACGCCGCCGCTCTGGGGGATCGGCCTTACCGCGACGGTGAATGCGGAAGCGACCTTCCTGCATGACGGTCGTGCGCGGACGCTGCTTGAGGCCGTTCTCTGGCACGGCGGAGAGGCGCAGGCGGCGCGTGATCGCGTGGTCGACATGGCAAAGCAGGATCGGGACAATCTGATCCGTTTCCTGGAATCGCTTTAAGTTTCCCGGTGCAGATTGAGTTCGGCGACGAAGTCGAACCGGTCGCCTTTGAAGTGGGAACGGGTGAACTCCACCACGCGCCCTTCGACCGTGCGCGATATGCGTTCCAGAAAAAGGGCGGGCTCTCCGGCCTCGGCTTCGAGAAGGCGCGCTTCGAACTCCGGCAGGGCACATGCGCGCATGCGCTGCAGCGCCTTGTGCGGCCGCGCCCCGGCTGATGCCATGGACTCGTAGAGCGAGGTCCCCAGGGCTGAAAGGTCCGGCAGAAGGTCTGCCGGCACGATGGCCAGTTCGACCGCAAGCGGCAGGGCATCGGCAAGCCGCAGACGATGCAGCCGCAGCACGCGGTCGCCGGGCGAGAGACCGAGCGTCATGGCCTCCTGCGCCGAAGGGCTTGCATATTCGCGTGCCAGCCAGCGCGTTTCGGGCTTCCGACCATAGGAAAGCATGTCCTCGGTGAAGCTGGTGATCGCCGCCAGTGGCTGCTCGAAACGCTCGACCGGTGCGAGAACATAGGTGCCCGAGCCCCGGCGCTGTTCCAGCACACCCTCGCGCACCAGGAGCTCAATGCCGCGCCGCACGGTGACGCGCGAGAGTCCGGTCATCCCGGCCAAGAGGCGCTCCGACGGCAATGCGGCTCCGGTGCCCAGAGCATCGGTCTCGATCAGAAGCCGCAGCGCATTGGCGAGCCGGATGTAGCGCGGCGTCGCGTCGGCGGCATCGATTTCGATGCTCCGGGCGAGGAGTGCGCCGAGATCTTCCCTCGTTTCTGGAAGGGTATCTGTCATCGATTTGGCGGGCTCATCATCGTAGAAATGGTATTTATCTTATAAGTCCAATTATGGATTCTACGGAAACCCAATGCAAGCGGATTTGACCGGAAGCGCGCTGTCTTATTTCTGAAACAGGCAGATATAATGGTTGCGCGTAAATTCTGTTCAGGGGAATGGATTTTTGCAAGGATGCCTGATAAATCATTTGGTATTTAATTGGTCTATCAAAGACGGTCAGACCGCAACCAGAGAGCCGGCCATGACAACAGCGACAGAAACAGCAAGCCAGGCGTATCGTGACATTGAGCGGTTTTCGACCGCGGATATGCTGAGCGCCATGCTTGATGGTCAGCGGGCCGCGGTGGATGCGGCCGCTGCGGCACTCCCGGCGCTGGAAGAGGCTGTCGAAGCGGCGGCGAAGCGCCTGACGAGCCCGGAGAGCCGACTCATCTATGTGGGCGCCGGCACATCGGGCCGTGTGGCCATGCTGGATGCGGTCGAGCTTTATCCCACGTTTGGCTGGCCGGAGGAGCGCAGCCTTTTTCTGCTCGCCGGCGGCAGCATCAGTGTGGCTGAAGCGCGCGAAAGTGCCGAGGACGACACGGATGCGGGCAGAGCCGAGATCGACGCCGTCAACTGTGGTCCTCAGGACGTGGTCGTCGGGCTCGCCGCGAGCGGAAGCACGCCCTATACGCTGGCCGCAATCGAGGCCGCGAAGGCGCGCGGGGCGCTGACCATCGGCATCGCCAACAATCCCGGCAGCGCGCTTCTTGAGAGCGCTGATTGTGCGGTGCTTCTGGAAACGGGCGCGGAGGTGCTTGCCGGCTCCACGCGCATGGCGGCCGGCACCAGCCAGAAGATCGCGATGAACCTTTTTTCCACGGCGGTCATGATGCGGCTGGGCAAGGTTTATCGCGGCCGCATGGTGGACATGAAGCCCTCCAACAGGAAGCTGGTGCGCCGCGCTGTCGAGATGCTGATGCAGGTTGCCGACTGCGACGAGGCTTCGGCGCGGAGGGCGCTCGAGGAGACGGAATTCCACGTCAAGCCGGCAGTGCTCGTCCTGCGTGCCTTTCGGCGGGGGAGGCGAAGGCCGCCCTCGATCGCAATGGCGACGACCTGCACCGTGCGCTTGCCGAACTTGGCTGAATGGTCCCACATTTACCTACGAACCCACGGAAAGACTGACATGACTGACACGCCTTCCCTGATGTTTCAGGAAACCGCCGAGGCTGCCGAGGCGGTAGAGCGGCTTTTTGCGCAAGAGGCAAAGACCTTCGCCGAACTTGGCCGGGTGATTGCCGAGCGCGGACCCGCCGTGGTGAGCATGTCGGCGCGGGGCTCGTCGGATCATGCCGCGAGCTTCTTCAAATATCTGTTCGAGATCCACACGGGCATTCCCGTGGCCTCCATCGGCCCTTCGGTGGCGTCCGTCTATGACGCGTCGCTAAAACTGGAGCGCGCGCTTCACATCACGATTTCCCAATCCGGCGGGAGTCCTGACATCGTTGCCGCGCAGGCATCGGCCAAGAAGGGCGGCGCGGTGACGCTCGCTGTGGTCAACGTGGCCGACAGCCCGCTTGCGAAGGCGGCCGACATCGTCTTGCCGATCCATGCCGGACCGGAGCGGAGCGTCGCGGCGACCAAGAGCTTCATCGCGTCCGCAGCGGCACTTGCCGG
>NZ_BAMP01000003.1 GCF_000615975.1 Nitratireductor aquibiodomus NL21 = JCM 21793
CCGACATAGCCGCGCGGCAGGGTCAGATTCAAAAACTGCCACTGGGCCGGCGCATCGTCCACGCCATCGAGCCGCAGCAGTCGCGGCTCACCGACGGGATCGATGGTGACATCAAAGGATTCAAGCGGCAGCGAAAGCCCCGCTCCATGCGCCTTCACGAACGCTTCCTTGCGTGTCCAGCAGCGGAAAAACGCTCCAAGATAATCCTGCGCCGGCACCACCTTCAGCGCTTCGTTCTCAGCCCCGGAGAAAAAGTGTTCTGCGAGATTTTCCCGGAACGGAAGAACGCGCTCGATATCTATGCCGAGCTGATAGCGGTCGGAAACGGCGAGAACCGCCGTCGGGCCGCTGTGACTGAGATTGAAATGAAGCGGCGGTTCACCGCGCCCGGCAAGCCGGGGTTTGCCAAAGGCATTGTATGAAAAAGCGAGACGGTTTGCCGCGACGTCGAGATAGGATCCGAGGATCGCCCTCAGCCGGCCCCGCCCGGCGATGAAACGCAGCCGATGCTGCTCATGCACGAAGCGAGAGGCACGTGCGAACTCCGCCTCGTTGAGTGCCGAGACGAGCGGCGGAAGCGCCTCCAGGGGTACATCGAGGGACCACTGCCAGACATCGATCGTGCCGGCACCGATGCTTACGGGTTTAAGCTGCATAGGAAAACCGCCTTTCCGGCGTCTTGCGACCTGCCATGCGGCGGGCAAGATAGGCCATGAGTGCCGTCGGATAGTTTTCGCCAAGGCTGATACGGCAGGTGCGCTTGAGAATATCCAACGAGCGGGCACACATGTCGGGCCCATACTCCACATCGACCGAAGCCCAGCCATAGGGGTTCATGGCGGGATGGAATGCCCGCTTCTCAAGGATCGGAGTCCAGTGAGTGCACACATGGCGGCTTGAATCGAAAACACGGTAGACGCCGCGCCTGTTCCGGGCGGCAAAGGCCTTGGCCTCGCCTTCCGTCTCGAACAGCACATGGAGACCGACGGCGTTTTGCGGGTCGTTGTGCGACCCCAGCCGGAAGGCGTCGCTGCCCGACAGGATGTGCGACATGACCTGATGACGCCTGCGCATGCGGCGCAGCATTGGATCCAGCTTTCCAAGCTGCACATTGAGCATCGCGCCCTGGATCTGGCTTGCCTTGAAGTTCACGCCGAAAAAACTCGGCTCGTTGTAATTGTCGAGATGCCCGCGAAAGAGTTCGCCCACATCATGATACATGCGCGCGCGGGCGAAGAAGCGGTCGCTTTGCGAGGCCACCGCGCCACCCTCGCCGATGTTCATGTTCTTGAACTGATTGAAGCTGAACGCGCCAATGTCGCCAATGGTGCCGACACGCTGCTCCCGATAACGCACGCCCACCGCCTGGCAGGCATCCTCGATCACCATGAGGCCGTTCTGACGGGCGAGCGTCGTGATCGCCTCCATGTCGCAGACCATATTGGCCATATGCACCGGCAGGATCGCACGAGTGCGCGGCGTGATCCTGCGCGCAATGTCCTCGGGATCCATGGTCAGCGTTTCGTCGATATCGACGATGACGGGAACAGCCCCCACGGCGAGCACGGAAGCGGCCGTTGCAATCCATGTATAGGCAGGCACAAGCACCTCGTCGCCGGGCCCCACACCCGATGCTGCCAGCGCACTGATCAACGCGCCTGTGCCGCTGCTGACTGTCAACACATGTTTGACGCCGAACTTTTCGGAAAATGCCTTTTCGAACCGGTCGAGCGGCCCCTCGCCGGGACCGCCATATCGGGCAAGACGCCCCGAGGCGATGACCCCGCCGATCGCCAGCCACTCACGCAAACCAACCTTTGCCATGGTGTTTTCCCGCTTGGCCGACGGGCGAACCATGCCCGCGGCGCCCCAATTGTTCTTCAAGCGTATGCCCGGGCCATGGGGTTTTCAAATAATCCAATAATGTAGCGACGCGGCGTTGCGCACTACCTCACAGTGGCCAAAACCCTTAGCAAGTCGCCCCTTCTATGCAATTTGGATGAGTTCGGCCGAGCCCGGGATTTTGCTAGCCTGCTTAAGGGTCAATCACGATGCGGCGAACCGCTTTTCATGGGCGGCTGGCGTGCTGCTCCGATGACCTGCTCAGGGGGCGACGTGTCCACTCTAGACTTGCGCAACGTGCCTTCGGGCACACAGTTTGACGCCGATCTCGCCCTTGTCGGGGCGGGACCCGCCGGGCTGGCGCTGGCGCGGGAGTTTTCCGGTGCGCGCCTCAAGCTTCTTCTGGTCGAAAGCGGCGGCGTGGATTTCGATCCCGAGGTCCAGACCCTCAATCGGGTGGAGAATATCGGCGATCCCAACGCGCGTGACGCCATGCCCCTCCAGCGAGGCTATACGGGCGATCTCACCTGGCTCAACGACATCCCCGCCTTCGAGCTTCGCAACCGCATGGTCGGCGGCAGCACGCACACATGGGTCGGCAAATGTGCAGCGTTCGACGATATCGACTTCGACGCCCGCAAATGGGTTCCTGATTCCGGCTGGCCGCTGCAGCGGCGCGATCTCACAGATGCGCTCGACCGCGCAGCGGCGCTGCTCAATCTCGGCCCCAACATCTACGACAGGGCGCTCTATCACCGGCTTGCCTCACCGCCCGCCGATATCGACCTGAATGACGATCTGATGCGCACCTTCTTCTGGCAGTTCAGCCACAGGATCAAAGGCAGCGAGCCGCTAAGGTTTGCAGACATTGCGAGGGGACTGACGGCAGGGAACATCGACATTCTGACCCATGCGACCGTCACCCGCATTGGGCTCTCCGAGAATGGAAGAAGGGTCGAAGCACTCGATGTCAAAAGCCTGTCGGGGAAGGAAGCGGTGATCCAGGCGCCAGTGATCGTGCTGTGCGGCGGGGGGATTGAGAACGCACGCATGCTTCTGGCCTCCAGCGATGTAGCGGCAAAGGGCATCGGCAACGATCATGACTGCGTCGGCCGCTACCTGGCCGACCATCCGCGCACGGTGATCGCACGGTTCGGGAAGGAGACGCTGCAGGACGTTGCCGAGCATTTCGGCTTTTACGGGCTCAGCCACAACCGCCGCACGCATTTTTATCTGCGAGGGCTGGCGCTCAGCCCTCGCCTGCAGGCGCGCGAGGGGCTGCTCAACTGCGCCACCTATCCGGTGCAGATACTGGCGCCGAACGACCCGTGGCTGGCGCTCAAACGGTTCTACTCCGGCAACCGGCGGTTCCGGCTCGACGATCTGAGGACGGCGCTTGCGGCCCCCGGCGGGCTGGCAGCCGGCCTGCACCGGCGGCTCATCATGAAACGGGGCCTGCCGCGCCAGCTCACCGAACTGCGCTTCGACGCCATGGCCGAACAGAGGCCCAACCGCGACAGCCGCGTGACGCTCTCCTCCCTCCGCGATCAGCTTGGCATCCCGCTCGCTCGTGTGGACTGGAAGATCGGCTGGGCGGAAACCGCCAGTGTCGCGCGGCTTGCCGAACTCATCTCGGCCGAATTCTGGCGGGTCGGCCTGCCTCAGCCCAAACTCGAACCCTGGATTCTCGATGAGGATTTCAGGAACGCACCCTTTAGCGACATGGCCCACCCGGCCTGCACCACGCGCATGGGCGATGATCCGGCGACAAGTGTTGTCGACCGGAACGCCAGGGTTCATGATGTCGAGGGCCTTTACGTGGCGGGCAGTTCGGTGTTTCCAACGGCAGGCCATGCCAATCCGACGCTGATGATCATCGCCATGACCCTGCGCCTTGCCGACCATCTCAAGACGCGGCTTCTTTCCTGAACACACGGACACACAGGGTCAGTGCCCGGATTTCAGCCAGCCTGTCCATTTCCAGCTTGCATAGAGAACGGCCAGATAGATGGTGGCCCCCACCAGAACCTGCATTGCCATTTGCGAATAGGGCGGCATGTGGGTTTCGGCGGGCCAGTGGGCAAGCGACGACACGCCAACGAACATCACCGCAGCGGCGAGCGCTATCAGCCCGCTATTGGCGGTGATGCGTGGCCAGTCAAGCTTTCCGTAGCGGGACTGGAACCAGATGGCGAGAACGCCCGCGAAGCCCGCTGCAACGCATTGTCCAATGGCTGCATAGACGAGGCCGAACGGTGCCAGAACCACCATCATGCCAATGGATGCGATGCTGATCATGAGCGAGAGCGGCCATAGGCGTCGCACCTCACCGCGAACCGAAAGCAGCGGCTCGGTCACATATCCCTGGAAGGACAGAAGCTGCCGCACGGCGAGGATTTTTACGACCAGAGCCACGGGAGCCCAGGTGGCGCCAAGCGCGATGTCCACCAGATTGGGTGCCACGAGTATGAGACCGACATAGACGGGCGCGGCGACGGCAAACAGCGCCGGCAGAAACAGGTTTCCGGCGCGACTGATCGGGTCTGCCGTCTGATCATCGGCGGACTGGCCGCCTGCCCGACGGAAAATCACCCAGGCCAGCATCCGCGCGGGCTCCCCGACCAGCTCCGAAAAAGCAGCTACAATGCGTTCGGCGGCCCGGTAATAGCCGGCATCCGCCAGCCCCAGCAGGCCACCCACGGCCAGCGTGCCCGAATAGGAGCGCCCGAAAACGATGATGCGGACGCTGACGATATAGCGCGCGAAATGAAGTACCTCGCCCAGCACCGAGCGGTCGGGCCAGGCGGGCACGATCCAGCCGAGAACGAGAACGCCGCCAGCCACTGCCAGAAAGTTCGTGACGAGACGTCCAAGCACCAGCGCGACGATATTCCATCCGGCCCAGAGACCAAACAGCGTTACAGCCAGTCCTGCCGCCTCGGCGACGATCCGGATGACCGCCTGCCTGTTGAGCCGGTTCCGATGTACCAGCGTTCCGTCATAGACCGTGTTGAGTGCAGCCGGGATGAACCACAGGGAAAACAGCAGGAAAAGCCAGGTCTGCCAGGCTGAGAACCACAGCCCGCCGATCAACAGTGAAACCAGGAAGCCCATCAGGGTGAAACAGCAGCCGCTCACCAGCGCGATGGAAGCGAGCTGCGGCAAATGCTCTTCGCCGTGGTCGGCGCGCATGATGTACTCCGCCCACCCTCCTTCGCTGACCACGACAAAAAGGAAGGCGATGGCGGAGACGAATGCGAAGAAGCCGAACTCGGCGGGAGAGAGAACCCGCGCGGCAGCGACGAAGGCGACCAGTTGCGCGACCTGCGAGAACAGTCGCGCGACCATGACCCACACGCCGCCACCGAGGATAGTCGAGACGGACAAGCCAAGGAATCCGCTCACCTGTGTATCATCCTGCCGTGGTTTGTGATCCGGTTTCACGTCGCATTCCCCCTGCCGCTATTCACCTGTGCAAGCGCTTCCGCTACGATTTCCGTGGGAACACTGATGATTCGTCGTCCCTGGCGATGAAATTTTCAGACGTGCAGCCGCATGGGTTTCGATGTTCGATGCGGCCTGGCGTTCAGTATGGGAACCGGAGCGTTTGCGGTTCCCCATGTGTGGTTTCCAGTTTTGATGCTTTGCGGCGGACAATGAGCAGCCAGTGCGAGATGCAAGTAAAGAAGACCAGCTGAACCACGGCTTCCTGGCGCGGCCGTTCAAGGCCATCAGCGCCAAGGTCACCATTCGCTGGCTCGTTGTCGGTTTATGCCTCATCGTCTGGCTGGCCGTTCTGTTTCTCTTCCTCCTCTAGAGCGCTTCCCTTTCCTGGAGTTTCTCCGGAGAGGTAACTTCTCTGCCGCTAGCAGCCATTGTGATCGAACAGGAAGACGCCGACCGTGCGCCAGACGATCTTCAGATCGAGCCTGATCGTACGGTTCTGGAAATATTGAACGTCAAGATCGACCCGCTCGGCATAGGACGTATCGCTGCGGCCTGACACCTGCCACAGACCGGTAATGCCCGGCTTCATCATGAGATAGTCGTTTATGCGCTCGCCATAGCGCGCCATCTCGTCCTCAACGATCGGGCGGGGACCGACAACACTCATCTCACCGCGCAGCACATTCAGGAACTGCGGCAACTCATCCAGGCTCGACACGCGAAGAAAATGTCCGATGGAATGAATGCGTGGATCGTTGCGCAGCTTCTGGCAGGCGCGCCACTCCTGCAGGAGGACGGGATTCTGGTCCAGAAGCTCCTTGAGCAGACGGTCGGCGTCGCGGCGCATCGTGCGGAATTTCAGGCAGTCGAACACTCGGCCATCCCGACCGATCCGCTTCTGTCTGTAAAAGACAGGCCGCCCGTCGCTGATCAGAATACAAAGAGAAATCAATGTGATGGCAGGGAGAAGAAAAACAATGACGAGAACGCTGAAAGTGACATCGAACAGTCTCTTCACAACGAAATACGAGCGGAGATGCCTGACTTTCCGCAGCTCCAATCCCTGCTTTACGGAATCATCATATGCGTACAGCATGAACCCGCCCCTGGGTGTTTTTGTTTGCCTCGCCGTCGATCATTATAAGGCCCTGCAGACCCCGTGATATAACTCCATCGGGGTATTGGGCGGGGCAATTTAGGTGCAATCCACCGCACAATCGAACCATCCCTACCCCTGCAGCACCACCGGACTAATCGGCTTCATTTGACTGGCTGGCTGCGTGGCCAAAAGCATTAGCTCCCGGTGCATTTCCGCGGGTGCCGACAGCTTGCCCCGCCGTGATTCCCGTTCGCTGGTTCGCCCGCCCTCTCCCTGGTGCCCGCCCCCTGATCACGCGGTCCAGGATGCCTGCATAGAGAGCAAGGAGCGCCGCCAGCCAGCTTTCCGTCGTGTTGGAGAACTGCGGCGCGCATTGAAGGGCGTTTTCGCTCATCGCCGAAATCAGGTCATCGTCATCGGCCAGCCGGCGCAGAGTAGCGGCAAGCGCCTCAATGCCGCCGGTGGGGAAGGTGAAAGCCGCGCCGGCCTCCGTCAGCTCGCCGCCCAGCAATGCATGTGATGGAAGCACGACGGGGATGCCGCTTCCCACGGCCTCAAGGGCGGCGAGGCCGAACGGTTCAGGAACCCTCGAGGAGATGACGACACAGCGTGCATTGCCGATCAGGCCGGCAATCTGCGCGCGATCGCACCAGCATGAAGGGTCACCTGCGGGTAGCGAGCCTCAAGGAGCGCGCGCCCGGCACCCTCGCCAATGACATGCAGGGGAACACCGGCAAGATGTGCTGCCCGTGCTGCGTCTTCAAACCCCTTTTCAGGCTCCAGACGTCCTATGAAAAAGAAATCGCACTTCTCCTGCGGACGGGCCCCGGAAGGCAGAAATGGCGCAACGGGGTTGCGAATGGTCACCATCCGGCTGTCATCGATGCCGGCACGGTTGAAAAAGCGCCGCATCCCCTCGTGCACGAGCACGATGTTGGCAGGCTGTCTTTGCAAGGCAGAGAAACGCTGCATCAGAAGGTGTCGCGTGGAACGCCAGGCCTTCTGGTGAAAGCCCCGCTTGTCGCACTGCGTTGCGAGGCAGCGCAGCGACATGGGATCGAGGCCGCATATGGATGCTGTCGGGTAGTTGATAAAGCCGCCATTGGGGCAGGCGAGAAAATAGTCGTGTGCATGCAGGACCACCCGCTCGCGTACCGGTGCGAGTGCCCGGAAGATGGACGGGGACAGAATCTTTGACCATCCATGGACATGATAGATTGTCGAGGGCCTGTCGTGCCTGGCAATCCAGCCACTCAGGGCGCTGTAGGCGTTCCGATTGTAGAGCCGCCGGCCAAGGCAGAAAGACGCCCGCGCTCGACAAGCGGCTTTCCGTTGACGTGAACGGTCTCAGGCTGCGCCGTCCGGGCGGGTTCATCGCCGGCAAAAAAGGTCACGGGCACGCCTGCCTCTCGCAGGAGCCGGGCAGCCAGGCAGGACAGGTTCGAGGCGCCGCCGATCTCCGCCGACCGATCGTTGATGATGACAACCCGCCCCGGACGCATGATCGCCCCCTATTCCAGAACTGTCACGTTCCGGGGGGAGAGCCGGCCGCGCACCAGATCCGCCATGGCGCGCATATTGCCCAGCAGCCGGCCGCGCCGGTCCACCCATGGCTCGGGCCGGAAAACCTTCACCGCATTGGCGGCAAGGTTGCGCATGATCTGCGGCGCCGCATGACGCGGGGCTCATGGTCTTTTTGCCCATGAGATAGACCGGATTGGCAATCTGCGAATATCCCAGCCGGAGGCCCGAAGTGCGTCCTGTCTTGGTGCCGAGATGCACGCCATGGAGACGCGTTGAACTCACTATGCGCCCGTGCCGTGCCAGCTGCCGGCTGAAATCCACATCCTCGAGCCAGCCATAAAGCGGGAGATTTTCGTCAAAGCGGAGGCCATACCCGCGGACGGTCGACATGCGGACCGCCATGTTGCACCCATAGCCGCTGTAGACGGGGTGTTCGCCACCGGCCGGCTCCGCATCCGACTGCGAGCGGATGATGCGCAAACCATCTTCAAGTGGAATTCCCGGCCCGAGAATGCCGTCCGCGTCCACCGTTCCCGTGCTCATGACCACGTCGGGGTAGCGCTGGAAGATTCGCACCGTCTCTTCCAAATAGGACGGCGTGACAAGGAAATCGTCGTCAAGGAACAGGAGGATGTCGGCATCTTCCACACTCTCCAGAATGCGGTTTCGCTGCCGGCAGAGCCCCCGTTCGGCAAACACGACACTGGTCCGTTGAAAGAGTGCGGCCATGGCATCGGCATCCACATCATCCTTCTCTGCCGCACATATGACGATCCGGTCCACCGACCGCGACTGCTCCAGCAGATGCGGCACGACGGCGTGGAGAATTTTCCTGCGTCCGGTGGTGGCGATGCCGACAGCGATCCGAAGCCCCATCCGTCCGGGGTAGCGTTCAAACTGCATGGCGGCCTCCCGTATCGAGTGTGTTTCTGGCGATCGGGCGCCACCATTGCCGGGTTTTGCGCTTGTTGAAGACGACACCCAGAATGCCGACGCGGGACTTGCCGAATGTGGCCAGTGCGCTGGCCAGCCATTCGACGGTCATCTTGCGTCGGTTCCCGAGCATGAGGAGGATGCCGTCGAGATAGGCGCTGGCCGCACGCGTGTCCGCCGAGGACGCAAAGGTGGAGAGGTCCACGATGATCACATCGTAGTCCTGACGGAGCTCTTCGAGCTTCTTCTTGAGTGCGGGCAGGTGCCCGAAGCGGTGACCCGGATGCGCCGCCTTTCGAATCTGCTCGACGGTGAGCACGGGGAGGATCGGCACTTCCTCCAGTTGGGCGCGCTTTTCGCCCTTATGCTTTTCCTCAGTCGCATCATCGGCGCCCACAGTGCCACGATAGACGGAAAGGCCCGCTTTCGGTCCTGTGTTGACCGCCTGAATGCTGAGAAACGGGTTCTTGAAGTTGGCATCGACCAGCACCACCCGCAGGCCTTCATTGGCGTAGAGCTGTCCCAGATTGGCTGCGATGGTGCTTTTTCCTTCGCCTCCGCCGACCGAGGTCAATCCCACAACAATCGGCCCGCCCGAAGGGAACGCGGCGTCAATGGAACTTTTCACGCCACGGAGCGCTTCGGAGAAGCCGGAGTAAGGCGCATCCAGAACGAAACGGAGTGCACCCTTGGCACCCGGTGCCTGAAAACGCGTAAAGGGAACGTGGCCGAGTGTGGGCAGGCCGAGCTCACGGCTGAGGCGCTCGCCGGAGCTGATGCGGCGGTCGAGCACATCGCGCAGGCCTGCAAGCCCCAGACCGCCGGCAAAGCCGAGCATCAGGGCCATGGGAATGATGAGTGTCGTTTTCGGCCAGTTCTTTGCAAGCGGCGGGGTTGCCGCCGTCACCATACGCGCATCGCCGATGGGGAAGGACTGCTTCTGCAGCGTCGTGATCAATTGCTGCAAGACGCTTTCATACATGCGCCGATAGGTGGTCGCCCGGCTTTCAAGCTCGGTCAGCTGGACACGCGCCAGATTTTTCTCCGTAACACTGCCCTTGATCGCGTCGAGCTGCTCCTTGAGCAATTCTTCGCGGGCCTGCGCAGTGTCGAGATTTGATCTGTAGACACCCTGAATGCGCACGAGCTCGGTGTTGATCTGCGTTTCAAGCCGCGCAATCTCGGACTTTGCAGCCAAAGTCGGCTCGCTGTCGGCTCCATAGCGGGTCTGCAACGCCTCGAGCCGTGTGCGGGCCGCTCCAAGATCCGCTCTCAGACGGTTGATCTCGGTGTTGCTCAGCGCCTCGCCGACATAGCTGTCGGGCAGTTCCCCAGCCAGCATGCGGTTGATGGTCGCCAGCCGCGCTGCCTCGCCTGCGGTCGCCGCCTGCGCTGACAGCAACTGGCTGCTGATCTCGGCAAGCTGCTGCTGGTCCAGTCCGGAGGGGCCAACCTGCGCGATATCATTGCTGTTCCGGTATTCCTCCGCACTCAAAGCGGCTTCCTGCGCCTGCCGGCCAATCTCCACCAGCCGGTCTTCGATCCACTGCGCGCCACGCGCGATGATCTGCGATTTCGCATCGAGGCTCGACTGCATGTAGGTGTTGGCGATGGCATTGGCGGCCCGCGCCGCCTTGACGGGGTCCGTGGACGTGTAGCCGATCTCCAGAACATAGGACTGGCCCACGCGGCGAACCGACACACGGCCGAGAAAGCCCGCCATGGTGCGGCGCATGATCTCTTCTTCATTCGGCTTGCCGGCTGCTTCGGCATTCTCCCCGGTCGCTGGGTCGAACACGGAGAGCATCGTAACGACCGCACCACGCACGGCCGATCTCCATGAACTGCTCGTCTGGATTTCCGGGTCTTCAGTCAGATTGAGCTGCTTGATGACGGAACGGGCAATCGCCTCGGATTTGACGATCTCCACCTCGCTCGCAATTTCCGCGGTCTCGATGATGATGGTGCCGGTGGAAGCGTCCTGCGAGGCGATGCGCGCCTGTTCACGGTCGATGACGATGCGTGCGATGGAGGTGTAGGTGGGTTCCGTATTGGCGATATAGAGCGCGCCGAGCGCCACGCCCGCAGCGGAAGCCAGGGCAAGAATCAGAAAATGCCTTTGCAGGAAGGCCCATATGTCGCGGAAGGAGATGTAGTCCTGCTGCCGCCCGCTTTCCTTCGACGCCATCTCCGTTCCGGTCAGCTTCCTGATTTCCTGCACCACCATGTTCGGCCCCACCCGTCTTGCAGGCTACGCGTCCTTCCGAACGCAAGCGCTCCATCTCATTGTTTTCCGCATTGACGCGGACGCCAGGTGAGCCCACCTGGCTGCAGAATTTTCTAAGCATCGGACCGAAAAATAGAATCCGGTTTTCGGGTCATTCCGATGCTCCATCATCAGTCTAGATCGTCCTTTGTGCGTCCGGATGGACGCACGGCGATCTAGCGCGACTGCGCCTGCATGACCCCGTTCTCGAGGGAAGCGCGGGGCATTGAGGCGCGCAGCAGATCGAGCTGCACGTCCAGAACGTCGCCCGGTTCCAGCCCGGTCGTTTCAACGGCGTCCACACGCTGTTTCTCATCACCGCCGCGCAGGATGCTGAACCGCAGCGGCTGCTGCTCGAACGCCCTGTCCTCACGACGCAGGATCGACGCCCCGGTCGCCTGAAGAAGCTGCTCCGTCATTCCACGGCGCAGTTCCAGGTCGTCGATTTCCAGATTGACCCTTTGCAGTTCGGCGCCGATTTCCGTGCGCCTTGTGCCCTCGAGGCTGAGCGCATCGCGCTCGGTCTCACTCAGCCGCTGCCGGGCGCGCATGGAGGCAACCGCAAGATCGAGACGACTCGACTGGAGGTCGGCAACAATGCGCTCGAGCCCTGTCTCGCGCGATTTTGTGACCGTGCCCTTTTTGACCAGCTGCGCGACATTGCCGAGCTCTTCCTCGGCGATTTTGATCTGACGGTCCTGTGCCACCATCTTTTCGCCGAGAATCCTGATTTCCTCGCGGAACAGTGTGCCGAGTTCATCGAGCGCACTGCGCTGGCGCTGATAGGCGTTGCGGCGAGCTTCGAATATGGCCTTCTCGTCCCGCACGAACTGGGCTGCGTGCCCGGCCAGAGGTCGTCCCTGAAGAGCGGCATCGAAATCAACACTCTCGCCCTCGACAAGCTCCGCTTCGAGCCGCGCCCGCCGGGTCGCAAGCTGCAGAAGCTGGAGATCAATACGGCCGATCTCGCCCGCATAGCGGATCTGTTCGAGCTCGGAATAACCGCCCGCCTGATCGGACCGGCGCACACGCCCGCCGGCCATGGCGAGCGCCTGCAGGACGCTGAGCCCTGGTTTGAACTCGAACTCACCCGGACGCTCCACGCTGCCGGTGACAAATACGGACGGGTAACGCACCACCTCCACCGTGGTAGCGGGCGGCGAGATGAGGCCTGTCTTCTTTTGAAGTGCCGCGGCTATTTCGCCGGCCAGCGCCTGGCTGGTCCTGCCATCAGCCGCGATTTGCCCCACCAGCGGGAGGGCGATCATACCTGCGGGAGAAACGGTATATTCGCCGTTCAAGGCCGTCCATTCCCGGTATTCGCCCTGGGCCTCCACCCATTCGACCACGGCGATCTTCACCCGCGTCTGCGGCAGGAGCTGAAAATCGCCCTGGGCGCGCGCGGCATCATTGCCGGCGAGGATGCTCAGGATGAACACAAGCGCCGTAAAGGCCGCCGTGAGGACGAACGATCCTGCGCTGCGTAAAGAAATGGTGGGATCAGTTGTACCCTGCTTCATCCTGCCCGTTCCGGAGATATCCATGGCGTTCGGGAAGGACGCAGAACCGCCTCCCCCACCGTCGATCATCGGGCGAAACGGCGCGAGGTAAATTCGGTTGAAATGGTGTGCGGCTAGTTCCTTTCGGCTAGGGCGCCTAAGCCCATTGGGCTTTTGACGCAGAACAGACACCCCACGCGGAGCCTCAACGTCCGATCGGATGATGACCTAGCCCGTTTGAGCGCGCCGCTCCATCGTTCAGACACGCGTTCAACCGTATTGTCGGCGTGCCCCCACGTGCCGTTTCAAAGCAATATCCCGGAGGGCAAATCCGGGAGAACCATCTTGCGTGTCGCCATCGTTCACTACTGCTGGTCTCCATGCGTGGGGGCGAAAAGGTCGTCGAAGCCCTGTGCGACATGTATCCGGACGCCGATATCTTCACGCTGGTTTATGATGAAAAACGGGTTTCGGAGAAAATCCGCCGGCACCGTGTCACCCCCTCTTTTCTACAGAAGATACCAGGTGCGAAACGGCACTATCAGTCGCTCCTGCCGCTGATGCCCTTCGCGCTGGAGAGCCTGGATGTTTCGGGCTACGACCTGATCATTTCCAGTGAATCCGGGCCTGCCAAGGGCATTACGCCCGGTCCGCAGGCCACCCATGTCTGTTATTGTCACTCACCCATGCGCTATGTGTGGGACCACTATCACTTCTACCGGGCCAATGCCGGCCTGCCGGCGCGGCTGCTCATGCCGTGGATCGCGCCGGCGCTGCGCACATGGGACGTGACCACCGCTGCGCGTGTCGACGCGTTTGTCGCCAATTCGCGCCATGTGGCGGACCGCATTGGCAAGTATTACCGCCGCCGTGCGACCGTGCTCAATCCTCCGGTGAGCGTCGATGATTTCGCGCCCGTCACCGATCTGGGCGACCATTATCTCGTGGCCGGTCAACTGGTCGGCTACAAGCGGGTCGACCTGGCCGTGCGCGCGTTCACACGTATGGACCGCAAGCTCGTCGTAATCGGCGAAGGACCGGAGATGGCGACGCTGAAGCGGCTCGCCGGGCCCAGCGTGACGTTTCTGGGCCGAACCCCCTTCCCGCAGCTCAAAGACATGCTTGCCCGCTGCCGGGCACTCATTTTTCCCGGCACCGAGGACTTCGGAATCGTGCCGGTGGAGGCGATGGCGAGCGGGCGGCCGGTCATCGCCCATGCGAGCGGTGGCGTGCTCGATTCGGTCGTTCCCGACCAGACGGGGCTCCTCTTCGACGAGCAGTCGGAAGCAGGCCTGATTGATGCCGTGCGCCGCTTCGAGACCATGGAAGGAACCTTCCATCCCGAGATTATCCGCCAGCATGCGCAGCAGTTCAGCGATGTTCACTTCAGGCAGCGCATGCAGCAGATCATCGATGACGAGATTGCCAGGCGAAAGCCGATGCCGGTTTCGCTCTCGCAGACGGTGCGCAAGCAACCATCCCTGCGCGCCCGGGTCGCCAGGGTAAAGCTCCCCGACACACATTTGAGAAACGGAGCGTGACAGAGCCATGTTTTCAGTCCTGCGTATAAGGAGCACGGCACGTGACCAGGAAACCGATACACTGCGTTTCAACACGCTTCTGCACACGCTCGACCTTCTCGACAGGGAGTTGCGGGCTGAACGACGGGGCCTGAAGGAGCGCTGCGAGCGGATCGCGGCAACCGCCGCCTTCGCGCAGGAGCGCTTTGAAAGCAACGACCATGAGAACGCGCTCTCGACGCGGATCGACGAGATGACCCGCTCGATGAAGAACTACACGCGACGGATGAATGCACTTCAGCGCCAGATCGACCTTGTTGGTCAGCTGCGTGCAACCGCTTCAACCTTCACGGCGGACCACCGTCCGCCCCCGGAGCCACGGGAGGCTGCCAGCTTGCGGCACTAACCCGCATCGGAACGGGAAGCGTGGGATCGATGACTTTCAAAATGATTAGAGGAGACCCGCCGATACGCTGACAAGATGAACGCCGTAACACCTAAGCGCAGGGGATTTGCACCAACGTTCTATCTGCACGACGCGCCTGGGCTTTTATGATTTCCGGCAGTTGAGAAGATTGAGAATCGTCGAATATGAAACGCTAAGTTACCGCCTTTATTGAGGTTTCGGAACTTGGCGCAGCGCAGAAACGAGGCTCCGGATCGCCAGCGCTAAAGCCATGGCGAGGGATGTCTCCCGGTTCAAACGGAGAGGAGCGAACCGGGAGCGGGGGAGGACACGCGAACGATGGACACGTCTTGTGCGGAGAGGCTTCGCACCGGGCGGTAGACCAGGAAAGGTCGGCGAACCGGGCAGAACTCTGATGGCAAGCAGTGGCAGTTCAGAACGAGCACTTCAACACACAGACACAACCGGGATGCTCGCGCTCATCGAAGAGAACATTCGAGCCTTCGACCTGAGCCTTTCGGGTTTGCGCGTCGTGGTCCCCGTCGACAGCCGATTTCTGGCCGCGACCGCAGCGACCGCCCTCATGGCGGGTGCCGCTGCCGTGACGGCCGTCACACCGACGGCCACCCGGTTCCAGTCAGCCGAAGAAGCAGCAGAGGCGACGCGTAAACTGGTCGGGGCCGCCGGGCTCCTGGAAAATCTGTCGATCGACGAACGAATCGACCACGAAACCTGCCGGGCGACCAATGTTCTTCTCAACGGTCCTTCCATCCGTCCGATCACGCGCTCGCTGATCGAGCGCCTGCCCGACCATTCGGTCGTGGCACTGATGCACGAAGCCTGGATGACACTGACGGGAGAGGTGGACATTGAGGCCTGCCTTGAGCACGACATCCCGATCTCCGCCGTCAACGAATCCCATCCGCTGGTGGGTGCGAGAGACTATCACCCGGCTCTCTGCCTCGAGTTGCTCAAGGATGCAGAAATCCCGGTGGATGGGGCAGATATCGCGCTGATCTGCGACAATCCCCTCTCTGACACACTGGAAAGGGGCCTGAGACGAGCCGGTGCGCAGGTGGCCGTCGTCGCGCACGCCAATCAGATTTTCGAGCACGACTGGCGCGCCATCCTTCTCGCCAAGCGTCCCCGCGAGGAGCCACGCCTCGGGATTCAGGATCTCGGCTGGATCGCCAAGAGCGCGCCTGACGCGACGGTGGTTCAGTACTGGGGAGATGTGGACCGGAAGGCGGCACGGTATTTCGAACTGAAGGTGTGGCCGCAGCGCACACCCGGCAAGGGCCAGTGGGGAATACCGCTGGATACGCTGGGGCCCGGCCCGATATTGCAGCGCATCACGGGCGGCCTCAAGGCCGCGCAGTCCGTGCTTGCCGGAACGCCGACCGCACCCGACAGCCTGGCGCAAACCCTTACATCCACTGACATTTTCAACGGCGATTGACATTCGGCAATCTGCGCCGTGAGTCTTCGCATCTGCAAAAAACTGTGTCATATCCCTGTCGCAATCGTTCCGGCGCGGCACGCTCTGCATCAGTGGCGATATGCGAAGGGAGGACAGTTTGAGCGCAAACGCACGGATTACGGCACTGACGCCGCCCGACATCCTGGCGCGGAAGGGCGGCGATCCGCTCGTCTGCCTGACCGCCTACACCACCCCGCTTGCCCGCCTCGTCGACCGGCACTGCGACATAATCCTCGTCGGCGACAGTGTCGGTATGGTTCTGCATGGCCTGCCGAGCACACTCGGCGTTTCGCTCGACATGATGATCATGCATGGTCAGGCTGTTCGGCGTGGCGTGGAACGCGCCCTGCTCGTCGTCGACATGCCCTTTGGAAGCTATGAGGAAACGCCGGAGCAAGCTTTTCGCAATGCCGCCCGCATCATGGCCGAGACCGGATGTGCGGCCGTCAAGCTCGAAGGTGGCGAGACGATGGAAAAGACCATCCGCTTTCTAACCCGGCACGGCATTCCGGTCATGGCGCATATCGGCCTCACGCCCCAGGCGGTCAACAGTTTTGGCGGCTACAAGGTGCAGGGGCGCGGCGACGACGCATTCCACATCCTGCGGGATGCGGAAGCGGTGGCCGATGCAGGTGCATTCTCCATCGTGCTCGAGAAGGTTCCGGCCACGCTCGCCGATCGCATCACCGAGACAGTTGTCATTCCCACCATCGGCATCGGCGCATCGCCGGCCTGCGACGGGCAGATACTCGTGGTTGATGACATGCTGGGCATGTTCGACGCGTTCAGGCCGAAATTCGTCAAGCGCTTCGCCGAGCTTGGCGAGGCCGCGGATGCGGCCATCGCAGCCTATGCGCAGGAAGTCCGCTCCCGGAAATTTCCGAGCGACGCCCATGTCTTCACCGATGGCAGGAAGGGAAAGACCGAATGAGCCCCAGCATCCTCCGCACGGTTGCGGAACTGCGTGAGCGTGTTCGCACATGGCGGCGCGCCGGCGAGCGCGTCGCCGTCGTGCCCACCATGGGCGCGCTCCACGAAGGGCATCTGAGCCTCGTGGAAGCAGCAAAGGCGCGCGCCGAGCGGGTGATCGTCACACTGTTCGTCAATCCCAGACAGTTCAACAACGCGTCCGATCTCGCCGCCTATCCACGCACGGAAGCAGACGATGCGGCCAAACTCGCGCCATTGGCTGTCGATGTTCTGTACGCCCCTGCGGTAGAGGAGATGTACGGCCCCGGTTTCTCGACCACCGTTTCCGTCACGGGTGTGAGCGATGGGCTGTGCGGAGCGCACCGGCCCGGCCATTTCGACGGCGTTGCGACCGTCGTCAGCAAGCTCCTACTGCAGAGCGAAGCCGATATAGCCTGCTTTGGTGAGAAAGATTTCCAGCAGCTTCTGGTGGTGCGCCGGCTTGCTGCCGACCTGAACATTCCGGTCGAAATCGTCGGCTGTCCGACAGTGCGAGAGGCCGACAATCTGGCGCTCTCATCCCGCAATATGCGCCTCACGACCGCGCAGCGGCGCATTGCACCCACCATTGCAGATGTGTTGCTGAAAAGTGCGGCGCACCTTGCCACCGGTGGTGACGCTGCTTCCGTTCTGGAAGCGGCGCGGAACGCCCTGCAAAAAGCAGGGTTTGACCGGGTGGAGTATTTCGAACTGCGGGATGCAGAATCCCTCGAGCCTCTCCAGCACGCCGACCGTCCTGCAAGGCTTCTTGCCGCGGCCTGGCTCGGAGAAACACGGCTGATCGATAATGTGCCTGTAGTTCCCGCCAACCTCTGAACCCCATGGGTGTTCCCTTCGAGGTTTTCAATGAGAATCGCGTAACGCCCGCGTGAGTATTCTTCCCAATGGCTTGATCGAAAGTGGCCGCGATTTTCGCCAGCACTTGATTTCTCGGTGATCGCCTATCCTGCGATGGTCCCGGCATCGGCGCTTGCAATGTCTCGCCGAGACTACAAAGCAAACCAGATGCTACACGGAGATCATCATGAAAACCGCAGTTCTTGCAGCACTCGCCACACTCATCCTCGCCGCGCCGGCAGCGGCGCTCGAGCCGATCAAAGGGAGCCTAAACTACAATGCCGATCAGACCGCTCTGAGCAAGACGCCCGTCGGTTCGGTAACCTTCAACGAATTCCACAACGGCGGCAACCGCTACCGTGAGGTCTATGTGGTCGATACCGATCGTCGGTTGAAAATCGTCAACCGCTCTGTGGTCGACAACTCCTAAATCCAGTCCCAATCGCGTTCAAACGGCCCCGGTTTGCGGGGCCGTTTTTCGTTTTCGGCAGCAAGAAGGGATTCAGGAGCACCTTCACTCATCATCACCATTGCGAAAAACAGCCTGCACATCGTCTGCAAGAAGCAGCGCAATCGGCCGCGTGCTCTCGAAGTTGGCCATGATGATTGCGATGATCGAGGTCAGGGGGATGGCAAGGATGGCCCCGGGAATGCCCCATAGCGACGACCAGACCGCCAGAGACACAAGAACGACGAATGGTGACATGTTGATCCTGCGGCCGATCATGCGCGGCTCAAGGGCATTGCCCACCCACATCTGTGCCGAGGTCAGCAAGACCGCGACCAGAAGCGTGGTCTGGAGCGAGCCGTACTGCGCCAGTGTGAGCAGCACGGGAAACATCACCCCCATGAGTGATCCGACATAGGGAATGTAGTTCAAGAGTCCGATCAGAACCGCCCAGAAAAGCGCGAAATCGACGCCGAAGAGCTTGAGCACGACAAAGGAAAGGAGGCCAAGAATGATGTTCACGAACGTCTTGACGGCCAGATACTCTCCAATGCTGCGGTTGATGTCGCGCACAATCGTGTGGGTCTGACTTGCCCTGTCTCTTGGAAGGGCAGCCGCAATCTTTCTTGCAAAGCCGCCGCGCTCGGCCATCAAAAATGTCGAATAAACCACCGCCATGAAGATGACGCCGGCCAGAGAACCGACAGAGCCAAGCCCGACAGCGGCAAGGCGCTGAAGGTTGATGCGTCCCCATAGTGTTTCAATGAGGGTTGAGAGATTGGGGATCTCTTCGATATCAAATTGGGAAAGGATGCCAGTGAGCATGTCCGTCAGGTTCTTCTGATACACCGGCAAACGCGCGATCACCTGTTCGGCGGTGCCGACCATCACACTGGCCAGCATGACCAGGGCCAGAACGAATATCGCCAGAACGAGGCCGCGCCGCATCCACTCGGGAAGACGGCCGAGCACGGGCAGACGCCCCAAAGCTTCAGACGCGGTCAAGAGAACATAGACCGAGATCACCGCAATGAAGATCGGCATCAGGACCGAGCGCCCGACCACCAGTATCCACCCGATCAGGACCGTGAGAATGACGGCAAGAACCAGGGTGATAAATGCGCGCAGCGGGTCAGTTTTCTCCAGCATGTCTCTTCAATCGCAATGACAGGAGCACCAGCGCGACGCCGCTGGCCAACAGTTCCAGAGCCACAACCAGGCCGAAATTGATCGTCACGCCGAGAAGGACCATCACGCCGAGGATTGCGGAAACGCCACCTGCGCCGAGAAGTACGGGAAACACACGATCGCCGCGCAGGCTGCGTCCCACCCAGAGTTTTGCCGCACCCGATGCTATCAAGAGTGCTCCAAGGAGAAACTGCAACACGCGACCATCACCGAATGGACCGAACAGAAGAGACAGGCCGAGAAAGATGCCGGCGAGCGCCAGCAGTCCGGCACCGATCATCGTGGGGGCACTGGGCGCCTTATAGGCTGCCCATCCCTGCAAAGCGCCGACGATGATCAAAGCCCAGCCGCCCAATGTCAGTGTCAGACTGGAAGCAGAGCCGAGGTTGAAAAGAGAGGCAAGACCACCGAGCAGAGCAACAATCCCGGCAAGCAGCCACAACATCCAGTGCTTCATCTTCCCCTCCGTTCGGTCTCAAATGCCAATTGGGATCCTCGCTAGAGCAACCATTCCACCGGAAGCCAGCCGACCACCACCGTTGCGATCTGCCGGAACCAGGTTGCTCCGGGCTCTTCCTGATAAATGACCGGATCCTGCTGTCGCCGTTCCTCCACCCAAACCATTTTGCTCTCGGGGGTCAATCGAGGTTGATAGCTGACCAGCCCCAGCCTTTCGTCGAATCCCTCGCTGATCTTCCGGGCCATGCTCTCGCTGTCAATCAGGAAGCCCATCTCGCAGTTCAGGATCGCGGATCGTGGGTCGAAATTGAATGAACCGATGAAAATGCGTTCGCCGTCAACGGCGAAGGTCTTTGCGTGCAGGCTGGCGCCTGAAAGACCGAATGGCCTTAGCTGAATCTCGGAGCCCTGCGTCACGCCGCCACGCAGTTTCAGCTCGTAGAGCTTTACCCCTGCCTCGAGGAGCCCTCGCCGATATTTGGCGTAGCCGCTGTGCACCAGAAGCACATCCGTCGTGTTAAGTGCGTTGGTCAAAATGCGGACCTGCCTGCCGGCCTTTGCCAGATCGCTGAAATAGCTGCTTCCGATCTTGCCAGGAACGAAGTAGGCCGAGATCAGATCGAGCCGTTCCTGCGCCTCACCAAGGATCGCGCCGAGCCGCATGATCATTAGCTGATCGCGCGTGGCGATCCCCTCTCCCTTTACCGGGTCATCGGCAACGAGCTGGACATCCGTCCATTCCAGCGCCTCACCACCCCCGGCATAGCGTTCGGCACTGCTTTCCAGCTCGGCCAGAACCGCGTGCGCTTCATCGCTCGAGCGCACCTGTGCGACACGGGCCTCAAATGCCTGCAAATCTCCCGAACCGGGGATGATCGTCTCGACGCCATAGACCGAGGCGCTGTTCCAGTATTCGTCGAACACCGCAGCTGTTTCGGGAAGAATCGCGCCTGTCGCCAGCACATCCATGTCGACGTAGAACGCCTCGCCGATCTGGAAATACTCGTCGCCGATGTTGCGGCCGCCGACGATCGCCGCAGCACCGTCGACGATAAACGACTTGTTGTGCATACGCCGGTTCATGCGGAAGAAATCGAATGCATAGCCTAGAAGCTTCGGCTGGCGGACCGTCGACGGATTGAACAGGCGAATGTGGAAATTCGGTAGGCCGTTGAGGGCAGCCATGTGGGCATCGAGCCCCGGCACCCCGTTGTCATCAAGCAGAAGCCGCACCCGCACACCGCGCGCCGCGGCTTCGCGCAGCGCAGCCAGCAGAAGGATACCCGACGTATCGTCGTGCCAGATGTAGTACTGCGCATCGATGGAGCTTTGCGCGTGCTCGATCAGGGCCAGCCGGCTCGCCAGCGCGTCTTTGCCATCGGCAAGCGGCAGAACGCCTGTCTTGCCTGGATGCGCCGCCTCGCCCGCCTGCAGCAGCCGGCCAAGTTGCGTCGCAGGGTCGGCGGCGATCGCGTTCTGCGGTTCCCGGTCCGAGATATCGGGCAATGGAAAAACAAACCGGAGAACGACAACCGCCAGCACAACCGCAAGGGCTATGGAGATCAGACCGAACATAACCTGCTTTATACGCACGAAGCCCCCTTCCCGCACGGATGGAATGCCAATTTATCCCAACTGTGGGAAAGCAAGGCAAGGAAGGGTTTCACTGGCCAGGCATCGCGCACCGACGGCACTGGTCTCGGCCTGCGCTCACGCAGCGAACGCGGCTTCGTAGATTTCCGGCTTGAAACCGACCACCCGCCGGTCTCCGAGATCAAGCACCGGGCGCTTGATCATGGCTGGCTGCTCTTCCATCAGGCGCACCGCCTTCCCGGCGTCCATATCGGCCTTATCAGCGTCGGAAAGCTTGCGGAAAGTGGTGCCGGCGCGGTTGAGAAGCTTCTCCCAGCCGACCTCCTCCACCCACGCCTCCAACCGCGCGCGCTCAATGCCGGTGGCCCTGTAATCGTGAAACGCATAGGCGATGTCATGCGCCTCAAGCCAGGCCCGCGCCTTCTTCATCGTGTCGCAGTTCTTGATGCCGTAGATCACGGGGGTCGTTGTTTCTGTCACCACCGGTTCGCTCCCATTCCATTATGCCATGACCGCACAGCCACCTGATTTCGCTCATGGTTTTCAGATGGCGGGAATCACGTATCGACAAAATAGCCTCAGTACGCAGGCTCTTGAAAGCGCTGTCCTTCCCACACTTCCGCGGGTTGTGCAATTTGCCGGACACGGGGCTCAAGTGGCCTCTTCAGGCCATTTGTTCGGAAAGACGATCTGCAGCCTTCACCAACAGTCCCAGATCCACGCCGGCGGCAACGAACTGATAGCCCCAGTCGCGGTAGCGCCTCGCATCTTCGGGACTGGTTGCAAGGATGCCGGCTGGCTTATCAAGCAGCCTGAGCTGATCCGCCGCCCGCCGCAGAGCCTTCTGCACGTCTTCATGGCCGGGATTGCCAGATGACCGAGCGATGCCGCGAGATCGGACGGGCCGATGAAAACGCCATCAACCCCGTCGACAGCGGCGATTTCACCCAGCGCTTCCAGCGCCTCGCCCGTCTCGATCTGCACGAGCAGGCAGACCTCGCGATTGGCGACCTTGAAATAGTCCTTCGCGCGACCATAACGGCTGGCGCGCGTGCTGCCGGCAACGCCGCGAATGCCTTCCGGCAGATAGCGTGTGGCCGCAACGGCGGTGCGCGCTTCGGCGGCGTTCTGGACGAAGGGAACGAGAATGGTCTGCGCGCCGATGTCGAGAACGCGCTTGATCAGCACCTTGTCGTTCCAGGCCGGGCGCACGATGGCCTCGGCAGAGCCGCTGGACGTCGCCTGCAACAACGGATAAAGCCCCGCGACTTCCACCGGCGAATGCTCGCTGTCGAAGAGAAGCCAGTCGAAGCCGGCATCCGCCAGCGCCTCGGCGGCAATGGGGCTGCAGAGGCTGCTCCAAAGACCGATCAGCGTTTCGCCGGCCAGAAGCCGCTTCTTGAACGTGTTTTCCAGGCTCTTCACGGCAGACCTCAAACGAATTGAACGGCAACGCTGCCGAGCGGACCGAAATCCGCATGCAGCGTATCGCCCTTCTGCGCCCAGACGGGCCGCGTGAAGGAGCCCGACAGCATCATGTGTCCCGGCTCCAGTGTGATGTCGAAGGGCGCGAGCTTGTTGGCAAGCCAGGCAATCGCCATGGCCGGATGGCCGAGCACACCGGCGGCAAGCCCGGTCTCCTCGATCTCTGAATTGCGGTAGAAGACCGCCCCGACCCAGCGCAGATCCACCTCGTCCGGACGAACCGGCCGGCCACCGAGCACGATGCCGGCGGCGGCGCCATTGTCGGCCACCGTGTCGAAAATCTTGCGCGGTTCGGTAACGCGCGCATCGATGATCTCGATGGACGGCACCACATATTCGGTGGCGCGCAACACGTCGATCAGGCCCACATTCGGTCCCTTGAGCGGTTCCTTCAGGATGAATGTCAGCTCCGGCTCGACACGCGGCACGCAGAAATTCTCGAAAGGAACCTTCGCGCCGTCATTGAGGATCAGGTCGTCGAACAGATAGCCGTAATCCGGCTCATCGATCTTCGAGCTGGCCTGCATCGCCTTGGAGGTAAGGCCGATCTTGTGGCCGATGATCTTCGCCCCGGCCTTCACCCGTTCCTCGGCGACCGCGGAGGAAATCGCATAGGAATCTTCGATCTCTATATCCGGGAACATCTCCGAGGGGCGGCGGCCCTGCACCTTCGTGCGATGGCTTTCAAGCAGGGAGCGCACGGCTTCCGCGCGCTGTTCTTCGCTAAGCATGGTGGGTGTCCTTCAAAGCAAGTTCAGAAAAAGTGGGGACCGGACTTCGGTCCGACGTTGCGCAAAGCGAAAGTCAGAGTTTTACGCAGACATTGCGCAGTTCGGTGTAGAATTCGAGCGAGTGGACGCCGCCCTCGCGGCCAATGCCCGAGCGTTTGGAGCCGCCAAAGGCGGTGCGCAGGTCGCGCAGGAACCAGCAATTGACCAGGTGATGCCGGCGTCGATCTGCCCGGCCACCCGATGCCCGCGCGACAGATTGGTCGTCCAGATCGATGTTGCCAGCCCGTAGGGGCTGTTGTTGGCAAGCTGGATCGCCTCTTCCTCATCGTCGAAGGGCGTGATGTGCGTGCAGGGGCCGAATATCTCGTCGCGCACAACGGGTGAATCCTCCGGGAGGCCGGTCCACACCGTCGGCTCGACCCAGCTTCCACCTTCATAGCCCTGAATGGACGGCGCACCGCCGCCGGCGAGGATCTCCGCACCACCGGCCTTCGCCTTTTCATAATAGGAAAGCACCTTGCGGCGATGCTCTTCGCTGATGAGCGGCCCCATGGTCGTTTTCTGGTCGAACGGATCGCCATAGGCATAGGCTCTCGCTCTCGCCGCGAGTTTTTCCGCCACCTGATCGAAGATGCCGCGCTGCACGTAAAGCCGTTCGGTGCCGAGGCACACCTGCCCCGTATTGGCGAAGCAGGACCGGCCAAGCCCTTCAATCGTCGTATCGATATCCGCATCGTCGAACACGATGCCCGGATTCTTGCCGCCAAGCTCCAGCGAAACGGGGCGGACGCCGCGCGAGGCCGCCGCCATGATGGCCTCACCCGTCGTCGTTTCACCCGTAAAGGTGATCGCGTCCACGTCCGGGTGGCTCGAGAGGAACTCCCCCGTGCTGCCGCCACCGAAACCATGCACGACATTGTAGACGCCTTCTGGAATGCCGGCGTCATTCATCACCTCGCCCAACAGCGTAGCCGTGGCAGGCGTTTCCTCCGATGGCTTCACCACCACCGTGTTGCCGCAGGCCAGCGCCGGCGCGACTTTCCATGTCATCAAAAGCAGCGGCAGGTTCCACGGGCAGACAACGCCAATGACGCCCCGCGGCATGCGGATCGCATAGTTGAGCGCACCCGCGCCATCCGGCGTCGCCATCTCGAACGCCTCGGTCGCGACACTCGCGATCTGGTCGGCGAAAACGTTGAAATTGGCAGCACCGCGCGGAATGTCGATATGGCTGGCAATGGAGACGGGCTTTCCCGTATCCATGATCTCGGCGCGCAGAAACTCGTCGAAGCGCGCATTGATACCGTCGGCCACTTTTCGCAGAAGCGCGATGCGTTCCTGCACGCTCAGCCGCGCCCATGGCCCCCTGAGCGCCTTTTTCGCCGCCGAAACCGCGGCGTCCACATCCTGTTCGCCCGCAGCGGAGACAAGCGACTGCACCTCGCCCGTGGCCGGGAAACGGTTTTCGAACAGTTCGCCGGTGCCATCGACAAAGCGGCCATTGATGAAATTCTGAATACGCTTCACGTAATCTCGTCCTTCTTGCGGAAACTCAGAGTTCGGGATCGCCTGCGGTGAGGAAATCCCACATGCGCTCAAAGATGCGGCCGGCCTTCGTGGCCCGCTCGTTCGCCCCTTCGGCGGAAAATGTCGGCGGCTCGTCGCCAAGCCCGGCTGCCAGCGCTTCCATCTCGATGCGGCAGGCATCTTCCAGATACCAGGCAAGCACGATGGCCTCTTCCAGCGTATCGCCCGCCGTCACCGCGCCGTTGCCGCGCATCAGAACGGCGCGCGCATCGCCCATGGCGGCGAAGACACCCTTGGTCTTTTCATCGTCGCGCACCAGTTGTGGGTCGTCCCAGAGCGGCGGCTCCGGCGCAAAATAGGTCCCGAATCCGTGACGCGCCTTCGGCGATCTGCCGAGTGCTGCAAGCGCCATCATCTTCGGCGACATGAAGCGCGCCACGCCGCCGACCGCCGGCCGGTTGCGATAGATTTCCTGATGGATGCGCACCTCACCCAGAACGCCCTCCGGCAGCGGGCCGCTGACCGGCACAACGGTGCAAGCTTCGCCCCGCTCCACCAGCCCCATGGGCTGTGGTGGACAGACGAGAAAACGTTCCGCATCGATCCGCGCCGAGCAATGGCCATAGGCATGAGCAAGCCCATGCCTGCCAAGCGCCCGCGCCGCCATGCGCACCTTACGCGCCAGATCGTCCATATCGGTCTGTGTCACGGCTCAGTCCTCGAAAGCGGCAATGTTGGGCTTCGCGCCCCAGTGGCAGAAACCAACCGGCTCGAAAGCGAATTGCCGGTCGCGCCACAGCGGTTCGTCGTGGATTTCGCAGACACCGGTCGAGTATTCGAAAGTCATGCCGTCCGGGCCGCTGAAGTAGAGGAACTGCGCCGAGGACGTGGGATGACGTCCGGGACCGAAAGTGATGTTGATCTGCCGGTCGCGAATGAAATTCGTCGAGCGCTGGATATCGTCGGTCGATTCCACCTGATGGTTGATGTGCTGGATGCCGGCCTTGTGATAAGGGAACAGCGCAATCGTGTGGTGTATCGAGCCAAGCCGCATCAGCGGCGCGTCTCCAATGCGGTCGGAAACGCGCGCGTTGCAAACCGTGGTCCAGAACTTCTCGTCGCGCTCCACATCGCTGGAACACAGCCCTACATGGCTGAATCCGGTGATCCCCGCATCGCGGGTGCCGTGGTAGCGTTGGCCGGAAAAGGCCGGGCGCACGACAAATTCGATGTTGTTGCCAGTCGGATCGCGAAAACGGATGAACTCTCGCACATGGCGCGCTTCGCATTCCTCGCGGGTGCCGTAATAGACCTCCTGCTTCAGCCCTTCGAGCGTGGCCGCCGCTGCATGCAGGTCTGCCGAAGAACCAAGTTCAAACGCAGTCACCTGATCTTCGGGATCGCCTTCGAAGTAACACAGTGTGTGGTCGCGGCTGTCGGATTTGAAATGCACCGCACCCTTGCGGTGCTCGGACACTTCCAGTCCGAGAATGTTCTGCGCAAACCAAACCGCTCCTTCCAGATCGCGCGTGCCGAGACGGCAATAGACCACGTCCTTCAACTCGATCATCTCGCTTCTCCTCTTGGTTACGCGCCCTGAAACTCGGGCGCGTTCGTGGGGGAACCCCACGCGCAATGGGAAAGGGCCGTGTCGGGAAACTGGCGCGGCGTGCGTTCAGGCTCGGCCGCGCACATGCCCGTCGAATAGCTGAACAGCACGTCTCCCGGCCCACGGGTGGCAACGAAAATCTTCTCCGAGGCCGGCTGGCGACCCGGCCCCTGGACAATCGGCATCTGCCGCGCCTGCAAAAAATAGTGGTTCTGCATCACGTTGTTGATCGACTCCACGGCGAAGTCGACGCCCAGAATGCCGTCGCGCGCGGAAGGATAGAGCGCGATACGGTGATGAGCGCCATCAATGCGGATATAGGCGGCATCGCCGGCCCAGTCGGAAACGGCACCGCCAAGCACACGCGTCCAGAAATCCTCATTGGCGGCAATATCGGTGCAGGCCAGCGACACGGAGGAAATTTCGGTGATGCCTGCATCGCGCGGTCCGTGATAGCGCCAGCCGGATGTGAGCGGACGCCAGACGAATTCAACCATCACGCCGTTGGGCGCACTGGTCGCGATGCCCTTCTTGATCTTCCGCGCGGCGCAAGCCGCCTGATCGAATTCGGAGACGGAGAACCCTTCGTCGCGCAGCCGTTCGGCCATTGCTGTCAGGTCTTCGTCGCGCGCGACGGTCAGAGCAACCGCGTCTCCCTTCTCGGCAGCGCTGAAGCAGAGCGAATAGGCGCGCGCGTCGGAGCGGAAATACGCGCGCTGCTCGTCGCGCGCAAACTCCTGCAACCCGACGAGATCGGTGGCAAAATCCGCCGCCTTCTTCAGGTCATTGGTTCCAAGCCGCACATAGCGAAGATCACGATAGGGTCCGCTCACAATATCCTCCACATTTCCATGCGGAGCGCTTCACACGCCCCGCCGTTGCACGTCGATGAGCTCAGAGCCCCGATGCTTCCGCTTCCAGCTTTTCGAGCATCGGCGCCTTGGTGCGCCATTCCTTGTACCAGTTGTCGATGGCCTCACCGAAGAATGCGCGATCGATCGTGATGACCGGCACTTCGGTGCCTTTCAGCTTTTCGAGATAGTCCGCGTCGATTTTCGCATAGGAGCCCACCAGCGTGTCGAGATGCGCACGGAGCACTTCCTCGATGATCGCCTGATCCTCGGCGGGAACCGCACCCCATTTGCGTCCGGAGCCGACCGCGATCATTGGGAACATCATGTGGTTGGATTCGATGATCGTGCCCGCGTGCTCGTAATATTTGCTGTTCCAGGTGCCTTCGAAGTCGATCTGCATGCCGTCGACCTGACCATTGGCAAAGGCGTCATAGAGGGCAGGCAGAGGCATCGGGGTCGGCGCCGCCCCCACCTTGACCCAGAAGTCGAGTTCCGGCGCGAAAGGCACGGTGCGGATCTTCTTGCCCGAAAGGCCGCCGACATCCTTCACCTCGCCGCGCATGACGATCTGGCGCAGGCCGGCCATCGCGTAGCCGAAGCCCTTCAGCCCGAACTTGCTGACCCCGTCGAGAAGCTCGCCGGCGGTCTCGCCCTTCAGGAGCTTCCGGGCACCGGCGACATCCTTGACGATGTAGGGCGCGAGGAAAATGCCGTAGTTCGGATCGCGGTTGGCAAACTCTCCCAGCGTGAGGAATGCGAAATCCAGCGCACCCGTCTGCAATTGCTGGAGCATCTGCGCTTCGTTTCCAAGCTGACCGCTCGGGAAAATCAGAAGCTCGACGCGTCCGTCGGTCTTTTCCTTGAGTTCCCCGGCGATTGTGTTGGCCGTCACCGTCCATTGATGCGGCGGCGGCGTGATGAGCCCGAGACGGTATTCTGCGGCACTGGCAATCTGTGTCGCCAGCATGACGCCGGTAACGGCGAGCGCACCCGCTATCTGTTTCAGCATGTTTCTTCCTCCCGTTTGTAACTTATCGATCCATTCCGGCCTTCCGGGCCGGACAGCAGATTGAGAATGTCAGGCACCCGCGCGTCCCGCAGGCTGGCAAGCGCTTCGGCATCCGCCAGATCGGGGCTTTGCGCGACACCATCGATAAGGGCCGCGCGGGTTTTCGCATCGAGGCGCGGCGCGCCGAGTGAAGCCCACCACTTTTCCACTTCCGGCCCCAGATCGTCGAAAAACTTCGCCAGACCGGCATCGCCGCCGGCCAGATGAAAGATCGCCGTCGGGCCGGTCACACACCAACGGGCGGCAAGCCCCTTCGTAACCGCCTTTTCAATGTCGTCGACCGAAGCCACACCCTCCGCCGCCAGATGAACCGCCTCGCGCCACAGCGCCGCCTGCAGCCGGTTCACCAGATGGCCGGGCATCTCGCGCCGCAACCGCAGCACCGTCTTGCCAATGCCGGAATAAAAGGCATCGGCCCGATCCATCGCCAGAGTGCCGGTCTTTGCGCCGGCGCAGATTTCCACCACCGGCATAAGGTATGGCGGGTTGCAGGGATGCCCGATCACAAGGCGTTCGGGATGCACAAGAGTATCCTGTATATCGCTCGGCGACAGGCCCGATGTGCTCGACGCGATCACCGCATCGACTGGCACATACCGCTCCACCTCGGCAAGCACGTCCCTCTTGAGTTCCAGACGCTCCGGCAAAGCCTCCTGCACGAAGGCCACGCCCCTCTCAACACGATCGAGCCGCGCAATGTGCGACGGCGGTGGCGCTTCGGTACAGCCGCCCCCAAGCCGTTCCAGTACGGGCAATGCCTTCCGCCAGACCAGGTCGACGCGCGCGGCCGTTTCGGGCGCCGGGTCGAAGACCTGCGTCGGGTGCCCCGCGACCGCAAACGCAGCCGCCCATCCGCAGCCGATGGTTCCGCCACCCACAATCAGGACGGGTGCCTTCGTTTCAACCATCACAAAAGCTCCTTCAGGCCCGTTGCCAGCCATGGGAAAAAGGCCAGAAGAACCAGCACCGCGGCGACGGCCAGAAAGAACGGCGTGACCAGCCATGCGATGCGTTCCGCCTTCACCCCTCCCATTAGTGCAGCAGCGAAAAGCCCTGTTCCCACGGGAGGCGTCAGCAGACCCAGTGTCAGGTTCAGGCAGACGATGACGCCGAACTGGAACGGATCGATGCCGTAGACATCGGTCGCCACCGGCAGCAGAACCGGGACCACGAGGATGATGGCCGGGATCGGATCCGTGACCATGCCGAGCATCAAGAGAAGGAGGTTGAGAAGCAGTAGGAAGACGATGGGCGATGTGGTGATGAGTTGCAGCCCTTCCGCCACCCGCGCCGGCAGGTTTTCGAAGGTGATGACCCAACTGAACACCTGCGCCGCCGCGATCAGGAACAGCACCACGGCAGCACTGCGCGCGGCATTGGCAAAAGCCGGGAAAATATCTTTGACGCTCATCTCTCGATAGACGAAGAGACCGGTCAGCATCGCCGCCAATGTGGCAATGGCGGCGGCTTCCGTCGGCGTTGCCAGTCCGCCCAGGATGCTACCGATGATGACGGCGGGAATGGCCAGCGCCGGCAGTGCATCGAGCAACGCCGCTAAACGCTTCCGGATCGAAAGGCGCTCCGAGCGCGGGAAGGCGTGGAGCCTGGCAAAAACGGCTATCACCACAATGAAGGAAACGAACATCATCGCGCCCGGTACGATGCCCGAAATGAACAGGTCGCCGATCGGCATCTGTGCGACAACGCCGAAAATGATGAACAGCATGGACGGAGGGATGATCGGAGCCAGAAGACCGCCCGCTGCCGTGATGCCCACCGACACATCGCGCGGATAACCGGCCTTCTCCATCTCCGGGACGGCGATCTTCGACATGATGGTGATCTGCGCCACGGTAGAACCGAGGATCGAAGCCATCAGCATGTTGGCAACGAGATTGACATAAGCGAGGCCACCGCGCACCGAGCCCAGCAATGCGAGAGAAAGGCTCATGAGACGCCGGCCAATGCCGCCCGCATTCATGAACTCACCGAGCAGGATGAACATGGGCAGGGCCAGAAGCCCGTAGTTTTCGAGCCCGCCGAAAAGCTGCTGGGCGTAGGACTGGAGCAGCACCGTGTTGCCGCTGACGGCGATGAACACCAGCGCAGTCGCGGCAAGAACGAAGGCGATGGGCAGGCCGACGAGCAGAAACGCGAGGAATGAGCTGGCAATCGTCATCGCTTGCCCTCCCCGCCCCGCAGGCGTGTCGCCAGATTGGCCGATGCGTGAAGCGCCCCGCTTAGGAAGAAGACGGGCAGAATCAGCCAGAACCAGACTTTGCGCATGCCGATGGTCGTGGTCGGCTCTTCATAAATGAAGTTGAAGCTCTTCTGGCTGAACTCGGCGAGCGTTTCAGCGGCAAACACACCCACCGGATCGAACCAGTTCCACAGAATGACGCCAATAATGGCGAAGAAGACCAGCAGTGCGGCATCCACGCCGATGAGAAGCGCCCTGCGTTTCGCCGCCGGCAGCATGTCGGTGAGAAGCGTCATGGCGATGTGATCGCGGTTGCGAATGCCGATGGACGCGCCGATGAGCGCGGCCCAGATCATGACATAAATCGCCAACTCATCCACCCAGATCAGAGGCGTGCCGAAACTGCGCGTCACCACGTTCAAAAGCAGCAGCAGAAAGACGACGCAGAGCAGCAGGCCGGCGCAATACCATTCAACCGTCGCAAGGCGGGCGCTGGCACGTTCCAGCACACCAGCCCGTTCGGTTCGTTCTTCAGACAATACGCTCGACATCGGCAGAATCCGCCGCCTCCTCCAGGTTCCGTCCTCCAATGCCTCGAATAAAATATCGATATTATTTGCAAGTCAACAAAAATATCGATATTTTATTTCTCGGATCGCAGCGCTTGTCGAAGGCGGCGCGGGCCGGTTATCTGAGGGAAACGAGTGCAATGTCAGAGATCCTCGTCAATATGCGGTATGATGGACCGGAACGAACGATAGCCGAGCGCGCCTACAGGCTGCTGCGGGAAGACATCATCTCAGGCGCGCTTGCGCCCGGCCTGAAACTCAAGATCGAAATGCTGCGCACGCGCTATGGTCTGGGTGCCGCGCCGATCCGCGAGGCGCTTGCCCGGCTCTCCAGCGACCATCTGGTCAAGCTGGAGGGGCAGCGCGGCTGCGAGGTCGTCCCCATGTCCGTCGCTGATGCGCGCGACATCGGCAACATGCGCAAGCTGCTTGAGGTGGAAGCCCTGCGCATTTCAATCGGCAATGGCGATGAAGAATGGGAGAACGCGCTTGCCGCCGCGTTCCATCGACTGGAGCGGCTGGAGCGAACCATCGATCAGGGCATTGACGATCTGGCCGAGTGGGAGACCCTCAACCACCAGTTTCACAAGGCGTTGGTCGCGGCTTGCGATTCCGCATGGCTCCTTCGCATGCGCCAGCTCATGTTCGATCAGCATGAGCGATATCGGCGCCTCTCCCGCGTCAAGACCGTCGCGACCCGTGACATCAGCCTTGAACACCGCGCCCTCTTCGAGGCCGCACTTGACCGCGATGCGGAAAAGGCTGTCACCGTCATGGAAACGCATATAGGACGAACCACGGACGCGGTTGTGCACACATTCGCGCGGCATGAGCTGGCGGAGGAGGCTCTCCGGCACAAGGAGGCGTGAGCAGTCTGGTCGGCGGATTTAGAGCGCTTCCACTTTTCATTGAATTGTAAAAGCGCTCTATCTCGCCGGTTTTACGCAATTCCGGCCGGAACGCCGCGCCCATTTTTCATGAAGCTGATCTAAATCGGGCGGACTGCATGTCCGCCCTTCGCATCAACTGTCCAGTCAGGTCGTTGCGCGCTGATTGAAAACCACTCTAAATCGCGTAACGCTTTTCGAGTTCGTCGAACAGATCCTTTCGAACCATTCTCTGGCGTTCAACAAAGCTTGCCACGGGCCCGCCCTCGTCCATTCGACCCGTTTCCCGGAGCTGGCCCAGCGCCATCTGCATGCCGTAAACGGCTGACTGCAGGGCGACATTGGCGTAAAGCACAAGCGAGAAGCCCATGTCGCCCAGCTCATCAAGATCGAGGATCGGCGTCTTGCCGCCTACGACCAGATTCACGAGCTGCGGCGTGCCTTTGAGAGCTGCGGGAATGCCGCGCATCTCTTCTTTTGACTGCGGCGCTTCAACGAAAGTGATGTCGGCGCCGTCCTCGATGAAGGCAGCGGCGCGCTCCAGCGCTTCATCGTACCCGTCCGTGGCGCGGGCATCGGTGCGCGCAACGATGAGTGTGTTCTCATCCTGGCGGGCATCGACCGCTGCGCGAATGCGCGAACGGGCCTCGTCCAGCGGCACCACTTCCTTGCCCGAAAAGTGCCCGCAGCGTTTGGGTGTCTTCTGGTCTTCGAGCTGCACGGCGCTCGCGCCTGCGCGCTCCAGAGTGCGAATGGTGTGGCGCACATTGAGCGCATTGCCAAAACCGTTATCGGCATCCACCACGATGGGAAGTTCGGTCGCGTCACGAATGGTGGAGGTGTGCTGCGCAATCTCGTTCAGCCCGACGAAACCCATGTCCGGCATGCCGAGATAAGTGTTTGTAAGGCCTGCCCCCGACAGGTAAATCGCCTCGAACCCCTGATCTTCGATGACCCGCGCCGCAAGCGCATTGGCCGCACCGGGCATGAGTACGGGACCGCCCTTCAGAATACGCTGTTTGAAGGCGCGGTTGATTTCGTGGTTGAGCATGAAACGTGTCTCTTTCTTCAGTCCTGTTGGGCGAGGGTTTGTGTTCCGGTCAGGGTATGTAGACATGCCCGTCCATCAGACGCCGCTGGGTGCGAACGATGCGTGCGGCGCTGATCACGCCGCTTTCACCATCACGTGTCGCGCCCACCGTGACGATGCCGCTCGGCGTAGCGATGCGCAGATTCAGCGGGTCTGCTGCCTGCGAGAGGCAGGCGCTCACGACCGAGCCGTTGACCACCGCAGCGCATGCGAGTGCCAGCGCACCGGTGACCGGAACCGCACGATGCGCCTGCCCTGCGGAAATCATGCGGATCTGCAGATCCTGTGCTTCAGCCGAATGCGTGATGCCCGCGATATCCCTGTATTCGGCAGCGGGCCCCACCATGGCGACTTTCGGTGTGGCGATGCGCTGTTCTGCAGCCTGGAGATCAGAGCTCAAGCCCATCATCACGGAAGCCTGCCGGCGGATGTCTTCAAGGCGATCCATCAGCGCAACATCCTCATCGATCGCACCGGGGTGGCTGCGCGTGTCGCCAGCGACATCCCCTGCCACCACGAAGACCGTGGGAACGGCTGCATCGATCATCGTGACGCGAACCCCGCGGCCATCGGCGAGCGTAAGTTCGCGACGTGCGCTGCCACCCGGCAGCGTGCCCCGGCCGAATGTGTCGGAAGGATCGAGAAAATCCAGCGTGACCGGTGCGCCGGTGCCATGCACACCGGGAATGACCGTATCGCCCGCCACCACCGCATGGCCTTCGGATACGGCGAAGCGGGCAACAATCACTTTGCCCGAATTCGTGTTGTGGATGCGCACGACGGCTTCGCCATCGCGCGGCCCCTCGACCAACCCTTCATCATAGGCAAAGGGCCCCATGGCAGAGCTCATATTGCCGCAATTGCCGCTGAAGTCGACGCTGTCACTGTCCACGCCAATCTGGGCAAAGGTATAGTCGATATCGGCGTCATCGCGGGTCGCAGGACCGACAACACACACCTTGCTCAGGGAGGAAATCCCGCCGCCCATGCCGTCAAGCTGCCGTTTGCCGGGATCGGGACTGCCCATCAGCCGCGCAAAAAGCTGCGGCCATGCGGCTTCGTCTTCAGGCAGGTCCGCGTGTTTCAGCACCACGGCCTTGGAGGTGCCCCCGCGAATGAAAGCTGCGGGAATGCGTCTCTGGCTCATTCCATCTCCTTGGCGGTCTCGGAAAGCTGCGCTTCAAGCGCAGTCCAGCTGTTGCGAATATGACGGCGCATGAGGAGGCCGGCGACTTCCGCATCGCCATCGGCAATCGCCGCTGCGATCCGTTTGTGTTCGTTCAGCGCCTTTGCGCCACGCCCCGTCACATTGCGGTGCTTGACGCGCAAAAGCGAAAGCTGCGGATAAAGCTCGCGCGCCAGATAGCGCAGAATGATCGGATTGTCGGCCATGCGCGCGATGACCATATGGAAATCGCGATCCCCCGCCCCCTGCAGATAGGCACCCTCGGGATGCGCCGCGATCTCCCCGGCATGCTGGTCCAGGAGATCGCCAAACAGGGCGGCGGTTTCCGGCCCGGCCCTGGCGGCAGCAAGCATGGCCGCTTCTGCTTCAAGCGCTGCGCGCACCTCATAAAGCGCACGCGCATCCGCACGGCCCAGCTCGCGCACCCGCGCACCACTGTTGGGAACGATGGTCACAATGCCGGCTTCATTGAGAAGATTGAGCGCCGCACGCACAGGCCCCCGGCTCACTTCAAACCGTTCCGCCAGCGCCACCTCTCCCAGCCGTTCACCGGAAGCGATCCGGCCAGACAGAATATCTTCGCGCAGAACATCGGCCAGCCGCTCGGCAGCCAGTCCGCGAGATTTCATCAAGATTGTTGACAATTCTTTCTCCACTGAACACGCGACCGGAATTGCAGAACTGAAACTTCTTCCCAAGAAATCACGGAAAACAACGTTTATGTCAACATTTATTCCCTCTCTTGACACGAAGAGCTGACGAGCGATAACTGTCTGGATCGAAAGATTGCACTACAATCTTACAACCAACCGCGTCAGGGGAGGAAAGTCTGACCATGAAAACATTCGCTATTGCAGCAGCTGCGCTCGGTATGTCGCTGGCCGCTGCCTTGCAGCCAGCCACCGCTAAAGCCGAAGAGAGCTGGCCCCCTCGCAAGATCACCTTCGTCGTCGCGCTTGGGCCAGGTGGCTCGGCGGACCGCACCGCCCGTGCGCTCGCTCAGCGCCTTCAGGACGAACTTGAAACACCGATCTCCGTGATCAATCAGGAAGGCGGCGGCGGCCATGTCGGCCACACCTATTTCTCCCAGATGCCAAAAGACGGCAGCTATTTCCTGGCCACTTCGATCCACCCGTATATTTCCAATGCGATGCTGCGTTTCGACGCTGATTACACGCTTGACGACTTCGCCTTCATCAACGGCCAGTGGAACGATCACGATCTCTTCGCGGTCAATGCCGAGACGCCCTACAAGACGCTCGCAGAATTCATGGAAGCGGCCAAGGCAGAGCCCGGCAAGCTCAAAGTCTCCGTGGTTCCCGGTTCTACCGGCGCCATCAATCTGGAACTTGCCCTTGAAGCCTTCGGCGTCGACAAATCCGCCGTCAACATCGTGACCTATCAGTCCGGTGGCAAGGCACGCACGGCCGTGGCCGGCGGACAGGTCGACATGACCGTTCTGGCAGCAGATGGCACGCTCTCCATCGCAGAATATGTGCGCCCGCTTGCGCTGGCCGCTGATGAGCCGAGCGAAGACTGGGATGCCCCAACGCTCAACCAGGCCCTGGAAAAGAACGGCCTCGAAGCCGTCCCCGTTCTTGCCGGCTCCATGCGCGGGCTTGCAGCGCATGCGGAATTCAAGAAGGACCATCCCGAGGCTTTCCAGAAGATGGTCGATGCCTACAAGGCCGTTCTTGAAGATGAGGCGTTTGTAAAAAGCCTCAAGAAACAGAAGATCGGCGCGGAATGGCTCGGGCCGGAGCGCACGACCGAGATCATCAACTCGAATTTCGAAGTCCTGAAACGCTTCGACACCGAGGAATAGTGACGAGAACGCGGGGGCACAGCTCCCGCTTCTTTCGATCCAGCATAGGCGAGGGATGGACATGACCACGAGATTCCCGGCCACACATGCCGCCCTGCTCGGCATCGTGTTTGCCGCATCAGGCTTCATACTCTGGAGTGCCGTCTCCGCCTCCGCTTCCCTCAACAATCTGGTGGTGGCTGTTCCGGTGGCCGCCGTGCTTGGTATTCTCGTGCTGCTCGTCATTGCCGGCACATTCCGCAAGCCGGTGGACGAAAGCGCAAAAACCGGCGTCTGGGGCGACCTGCTTTTGCTCGCTGGCTTTGCCGCCTTCTGTTTCGCGCTTACCCATATCGGCTTCGATGTCGCGACCTTCGTCTTTGTCTGGGCCGGCGTGGTGATGAGCGGCGGGCGTGGTCTTTGGCAACCACCCCTTTATGCGGCGCTCTTCACCGTGCTTCTGGTCAAGGGGTTCGGCTCACTCTTCCCATACCCGATGCTGACGCTGGTGCTCTGAAATGATCGACCATTTCGCCCTTTCACAGGCCTTCGGCCTGCTCTTCACCAGCATCGAGCCCTGGCTTTGGGTCATTCCCGGCCTGCTGATCGGCCTGATTTTCGGCTCCATTCCCGGCCTTCAGATATCGATGGCCATGGCTGTTTTCCTGCCGGTCACATTCGGCATGGATTTTCTGCAGGCCATGCTGTTTCTCACCGCAATCTTCACCGGCGGCGCCTATGGCGGCGGGGTGACCGCGATCCTGATGAACATTCCAGGCTCTTCCTCCTCCATCGCCACCGCCTTCGATGGCTACCCCATGGCGAGACAGGGAAAGCACAACGAGGCGCTGGGCCTCGGGCTTGCCGCTTCGGTCATCGGTGCATTCGTCGGCTATATTCTCCTGCTGCTACTCATCAATCCCCTGGCCACACTGGTGCTGAAAATCGGTCCCATGGAGATGGTCGTGGTGGTGCTGTGGGGCCTGACCCTGATTGCAACACTCAACGACGGCAGCCTTTCGAAGGGTCTGCTTGCTGGCTTTTTCGGACTGATGCTCAGCCAAATCGGCATGTCGACCACAGGCGTCATGCGCACCACCGTCGGCAACCCGCATTTGCTCGACGGCATTCCCGTTGTCCCGGCCATGATCGGCATCTTCGCCGCCTCGGAGCTTCTGCGACTAAGGGGCAGCTCCTATCTTGTGCAGGACGAAGCGCAGCGCGACATTTCGTTTGGTCGCATATTGCGCGGCGTGGGCGAAACCTTCCGCTATCCGGGCGTCCTCATCCGCGGCAGCCTTATCGGAGCGGTGATCGGGGCAATCCCCGGCGTCGGCTCGTCGGTCGCCAATCTGGTGTCTTACGGCGAAGCCAAGAGAACATCCCGGACGCCGGAAACCTTCGGCAAGGGTGCGCCGGAGGGCGTTATCGCGGCAGAATCCGCCAACAGCAGTTCCGAGGGCGGCTCCATGACCGCGCTTCTGGCGCTCGGCATTCCCGGTGGCGCTGCAACGGCTGTTCTCCTCGCAGCCTTCTCCTTTCACAACATCATCGGCGGCCCCTCCTTCATCCGCAATCAGACTGATGTCGTGTACTCAATCATTCTGGGCAATCTGGGACAGGTCGTGCTTCTGGCCGTAATCGGCCTCATGATGCTTCGGGTTCTGGGCATGGTGGTGCGGGTGCCGCTTGCCTACCTCGTACCCAGCGTTCTGGCCATGTGCGCCTGGGGCGGGTACGGCATCACGGGCACGATCGCGGGCCCGCTGACCGTTGCCGCATTCGCCGCTGTTGGCTGGCTCATGCGGCGCAACGACTATCCGGTCGCCGCCGCCGTCATCGGTCTGCTCCTCGGCCGCATGATGGAGGGCGAGCTGGTGCGCACCCTCCAGATCTCCAACGGGCAGCCGCTGAACTATCTGCTTGAACGGCCCATGGCGCTTGGTCTTTTCGTGTTCATGGTGATTGTGCTGGTTGGCGCGCCGCTTCTCAAAACATTGCGCCAGCGCAAGGTTCAGCAGGTCGAAAATTGACCATGCTGGCTTCCGCCGTCACCCGCGGCGCTGTAACCATCGGTGTCGGTGCGCAGGTGGCCTGACATTCTTTCTGCTCAATCTCCCACTGCCTTGGGTGCTCGGCAGTGTTGCGGCCTCCGCGCTGATCACACAGCTTTCACCATTTCGTCCTGAGCTGCCGGCGACATGGCGCAGCTATGCGATGGTTGCCATCGGCACAATGCTCGGCACCGGGTTCACACCCGACGTGATCGCCCGGGCCGGAACATGGGCTGTCAGCCTCCTTGCCATGGCGCTTCTGTCGCTCTGCTTCGGCCTTTTTGCCTATATGGTTTTCCGGCGCTGGGGAGACATGAACCGCGAGACAGCTCTTTTTGCGGCGATGCCTGGCGGTCTCTCCGTGGTTACGATGCTGGCAGAGCAATACGAAACCGAGACGAACCGTGTGGTCCTCTGCCACACGGCGCGTCTGGTGGTGTTGCTCATATCCGCACCGCTCCTCATCCAGTGGATAGCCGGCATCGACCTCTCCGCTGCAAACCGTACGGCCTTCTCAACCCCCGAAGCGTTCGACCTCACCGAACACGGCAAGCTCGCACTCATCGCCATCGCCAGTTGGTACGCTGCCACGCGTATCCGCTTTCCCTCGGTCATGCTTCTCCTGCCGCTTTTGAGTTCTGCGGTTCTTCACGCGACCGGTCTGGTCACGGTCCACGTGCCCGCGCCTCTCTCCATTCTTGCGCAGATCGTCATCGGGTCCGGTGTCGGCGCGCGATTTGCCAGCTACACCCTGCGCCAGATCGTCCGCGATGGCTGGCTGGCGGCACTGGTGGGAGTGGTTCTGGCCGCCGGCTCTCTCGTGGCGGCTTTTCTCGTCGCCCCCTTCGCCGGTGGCGATGTGCTCCGCTGTTCCTTGCCTATCTGCCCGGAGGCGCGCCGGAACTCGGCGTCGTCGCGCTGGCCCTCATGATCGATCCCGCAATGGTCGCCGCGCATCACGTGTTGAGGGTATGCCTCATCGTCGCGATACTGCCCTATGCAGCGCATCGTGTGGGGACACCGCGAACCGGCTCCCCGTGACGGAAAAACACTCCGATATCCGGGATCGGCCTGGGAAATACTGAAGAAAAAGTCGTCATTCCGGCGCCAATCCGGCGAACGTTTCGTCTAAAATCACATCCATGGATCAGCAAGTTTGGCAGCGGCGCGATGATTGCGGATGCGGTCGCTGCCGAAGCCGTTTATAGAATGGCCACATGCGCATTCTCGATATCAAGACATTCGTGGCACTCGCCCGCAACCGGCATTTCGGCCGCACGGCGGAAGAGCTGAACACGACACAGCCGGCGATTTCGAGCCGGCTTGCGGCCATTGAAGCCGAACTGGAAAGCCGGTTGATCAACCGCGGCGATGGTAGCTTTGCGCTGACCGCCGATGGCGAGCGCGTGCTGCAGAGCTTTGAGGCGATCCTCGGCGATATCGACCAGTTGCGGGGCACGCTTCAGGGGGACGCCGTGCCGGCGCTGGAGCCGCTGCGGATCGGGGCGATCGATTCCGTTTCATCCACCTGGATGCCGCATCTGATCGACTCGCTGCACCGCAGCTTTCCGAACCTGAAGATTGAGCTGACTGTCGACGGCACGAAACATCTCATCCAGGGCATGACCAAGGGCGAGTTCGACGTGATCTTCTCGCTGCACCCGGTGCTGGACGACGGTTTCCGCAGCTTCACCTCCTGCGTGCTGCAGATGGTGTGGGCTGGCTCACCCAAGCTGATCGACCCGGACAGAACCTACAGCGTGGCGGAACTGGCGAGCCTGCCGATCATCAGCTTTCCAAAAAATTCGCCGCCCTACCAGATGATCGCGCCCTATTTTCACGACGAGCAGGCGCTGGCCTCGAAGCTGACAAGCTGCAACTCCCTCTACGCGATCATCAACCTGATCATTGACGGGTTCGGCGTGGGCGCGATCCCCGCCGTGACCATAAGGCGTGAGTTGAGCATGGGGCTCCTGCATCAGGTGCAGGTGTCGAAGCGTTTTCCGCCCATGCACATCGTGGCCAGCTATCAGGCCTCGACCCATCAAGACTTCATCCGCAAGGTCATCAGCCAGGCGCGCATCAGCGCCGCGCGGTTCTGCGCCAGCGTGGAACCCGACATGGCCTGGATCGACTGATCCCGGCAGGGAACACAAAAAAAGCCCGGCATCTCTGCCGGGCTTTTTCATATCCTTGCCGTTGTGGTTCAGGCCACCATGATGTGGCGGGCCTGCGTGTATTCCAGTAGCGACTGCATAGAGAGATCCGAGCCATAGCCGGAGTTCTTCATGCCGCCATGCGGCATCTCGGTGGCGAAGACGCCATGGGTGTTGACCCAGGTGACGCCGTATTCGAGATCGTTGGCAAGACGCAGCGCAGCGCTGGTGTCACGCGACCAGACCGACGAGGCAAGGCCGTATTCCGAAGCGTTCGCCCAGCTGAGCGCCGTGTCGGGTTCATCGAACTCGGTGAGCGTGACGACGGGGCCGAACACCTCTTTCTGGACGATCTCGGCGCCGATGGGCGCACGCACCAGCGTCGGCTCGTGGAAGAAGCCAGCACCATCCGGCTTGTTGCCGCCAGCGACGATGTCTGCACCCGATGCGCGGGCGCGCTCGATGAAGCCGGCAACGCGCTCCTGCTGGGCGGCGCTGATCAGCGGACCGAATTCCACATCCTCACGCTCCGGCGCGCCGTAAACGAGGCTGCCGATCATGGCGGAGAGCTTGTCCGTCAGTTCATCGGCAATCGCCTTGTCGGCGAAGACGCGGCAGGCTGCGGTGCAATCCTGACCGGCATTGTAGAAGCTGGCCTCGCGCATCGTATCGACAACGCTGTCGAGATCGGCGTCCTTCATCACGATGACCGGGGCCTTGCCGCCGAGCTCGAGATGGGTGCGCTTGATCTGCTCTCCGGCAGCCGCCTTGAGGATGGCGCGGCCGGTGCGCACGTCGCCGGTCAGCGAGATCATGCGCACGAGCGGATGGGTGATGAGCGGCTGGCCGACATCCGGGCCGTTGCCGCAGATGACATTGACGACGCCGGCAGGCAGGACCTCGTTGAGGATGGCGGCCAGACGCAGAAGGCTGAGCGGCGTGTTTTCCGATGGCTTGATGACCACGGTGTTGCCCGCGCCGATGGCCGGGGCAAGCTTCCACGCGGCCATGAGCAGCGGATAGTTCCACGGCGCGATGGACGCGATGACGCCAAGCGGATCACGACGCAGCATACTCGTCATGGTGTGGGCGCGGTAGCCGTCTGCGGCGACGCCCGGCATGTTGCGCACGGCGGTCGCGTAGAAGCGGAAGACGTCGGCCACATTGGCAAGCTCACCGGCTTCGACGAAGCGTCGCGGCTTGCCGGCATTCAGCGATTCAACCTCGGCGAGACGGGCTGCGTTTTCCTCGATCTTGTCGGCGACAGCCCACAGCATTCGGCTGCGTTCCTTCGGCGTCGTGCGGCGCCAGCGCTGGAACGCGCGATAGGCGGACTGCACGGCGGTGTCGATCTGGCCTTCGCTGGCCGAGGCGACACGGGCGAGCTCGGTCCCGCGTGCGGGATCGAATGCGGGTTCCGCCGCGCCCTCACCGGCGACGAACTCACCATCAATGAAAAGACGTGTTTCAAGGCTGCTCATGCGTGTCTCCATTCGCTCAAGGGCGATCGGTTTTCAAAACTGTATGGGAATGCGTCCGGCAGAACGCGGCCGAAGCCGCTATTCCCCTTCGGACAGAACGCGCAGGCGCGCCGGATCGATGGCGAGGCCAACCGTCTCGCCACGCTCGAAATCGAGATCGTGCGGGGCCAGAACGCGGATTTCTTCCTTGCCGATCTGGATCACGTAGCGATTGCGCGCGCCAAGATAGACGCGGGTGCGCACCTTGCCCTCGATGACGCCCTCGCCCTTCGGCTTGATGGCCACATCTTCCTGACGCAGTGCGACGACCGCCGGGCCACGACGCGTCTCGTCCTTGCCGACCGGCAGGGTCTGCCCGTCGGCAAGTGTTGCCACCGGCCCGCCAGCTTCTTCGGTGATGTTGGCCGACACGAGGTTGGCCGCACCGAGGAAGCTCGAAGCGTAACCGGTGGCAGGTTGGGCGTAGATCTCGCGGGGAGCCCCCTCCTGCTCGATCTTGCCCTTGTTCAAAAGAATGATGCGGTCCGAAAGGCTGAGCGCTTCTTCCTGATCGTGCGTGACGAACAGGGTGGTGAGGCCAAGACGCTTGTGGATCTCGATGAGCTCGACCTGCATGTCTTCGCGAAGCCGCGCGTCGAGATTGGACAGCGGCTCGTCGAGAAGCAGTATCTGCGGACGCGAAACGATGGCGCGGGCAAGCGCCACGCGCTGCTGCTGGCCGCCGGAAAGCTGGTTGGGCTGGCGGTCGGCCAGATGGCCGAGTTGCACGGTCTCGAGCGCATCGCGCACCTTGTCGCGCTGCTCGTCGAGCGTGCCGATGCGGCGCATGCGCAGCGGGAAGCGCACATTCTCGCAACGCTCAGATGCGGCAGAAGCGCATAGGACTGGAACATCATGCGATGTCGCGCTTCTCGGGCGGCAGGTCGGTGACGTTGCGCCCGCCGATCTCGACGGAGCCGGAGGTGACGCTTTCGAGACCCGCAACGATGCGCAGAAGCGTGGTCTTGCCGCAGCCGGAAGAGCCCAGAAGGCTGACGAACTCGCCGGATGCGATATCGATGGAGATGCCGTGAAGAACCTCGACGGGACCGAAGGCTTTCTTGATGGCGTTGAGACGGACTTCAGCCATGGATCAGGTGCTCGCGAAACGGTGCAGGCCAAGCATCCGGTCGATCACGAAGATCAGAAGGACGGTCAGGCCGATCATGATGGAGGAAACGGCAGCCACCGACGGGTCGGGGCTGAATTCGAGCTGGCCGTAGATCTGCACGGGCAGCGTGGTCATGCCGGGCTTGCGCAGGAATAGCGCCAGAACGGCCTCATCGAAGGAGATGTTGAAGGCGAAGAAGGTGCCCGCCGCAAGGCCGGGAAGGCACTGCGGAAGAACCACCAGCCGCAGCCGCTGAAAGCGGCTCGCGCCCATGGTCTGCGCCGCTTCCTCAAGGAAGGGGTCAGATTCCGAAAGGACCGCCAGCGTGGTGCGGATCACATAAGGTGTGGTGATGATCGTGTGGCTGACCCACAGGGTGACCACGGAGACCGGCCCGAAGATTGCGCTCCATAGCATCAGCATTCCGATGGCGTAGATGATGGTGGGCAGAACCAGCGGCGACAGGAACAGCGTCGAAAGCAGGCCCGAGAAGGGCAGCTTGCGCCGGTGGAGCGCTATGGCCGCCGCACCGCCGACGAAACAGGAGGTGACGGTGACCAGAAGCGCCACCTGGATGCTGATCCAGGCCGCATTGAGATAGGCGTCGGACGACAGAACCGCCTCGTACCAGCGCAGCGAGAAGCCCGTTGGCGGGAACGAGATGAACTGGCTTTCCGAAACGGACACGCCGACGATCACGACCAGCGGCGCGAGGAGGAAGATGCCCGTCAGGACGACGAAGGCGACAGCGCCGATGCGCAGCGGAGTGGAAACGGCTCTAACCATTGGAGCGCCCCGAAAGTCTGGCGTAGGGCATCAGGAGAACGATGATGCCCAGGAACAGGATGACAGCCTGGGCTGCGGCGAAGGGCCAGTCGAGCGTCTGCGTGACCGAACGGTAGATGGACGCGGCCAGAACCTGAATGCGGGCGCCGCCCAGAAGGTTCGGCGTGACGAACGAGCTTGCCGAAAGCGTGAAGACCAGCAGCGAGCCGGCGACGATGCCCGGCACGGACAGCGGCAGCACGACCGTGCGCAGCGTCTGCAGAAAGGTACAGCCCATGGTGCGCGCCGCCTCTTCGAGTCGGCTGTCGATGCGGGTGATGACGCCAAGGATCGACAGGGTCATGAAGGGCAGAAGCACCTGGACCATGCCGATGACGATGGCGGTCTCGGTCTGCATCAGGCTGAAATTGCGCCCGACGAGGCCGAGATCACGCAGGACCTCGGGCACGAGGCCGCTGCGGCTCAGAAGCACCATCCAGCCGAAGGTACGCACGACCACGGAGGTCATCAGCGGCAGGATCACCATGATGACCAGCCAGAGCCTCAGACGCGGGCTGACATGGGCCATGATATAGGCCATCGGGAAACCGATCAGCGCGCAGATGAGCGTGATGATCGCCGACAGACGCACGGTGCGCCACAGCACATTGAGATAATAGGGATCGCTCAGGAAGCGCGTGAAATGGGCCAGCGTCAGCCCGTTCTCGCCCGAGACAGACAGCATCAGCATCTGTGCAATCGGCACGAAGAAGGCGAGCACCAGAAGCAGGAGGCCCGGCAGGATCAGAAGCGAGTTTTCCGCGCGGTCTGTCATGGCGATCCTTGTGTCGTCTCTTTTTAAGCTTGCATTGCCCCGGAACGGGCGACTGCGCGCAGGCGCACGCGCAGGGCGCGGCATCGCAAATCACTCGCGATGCCGCAATCAGGTCTGGACCTATCGGGCGATGGTGCGGTTCCACGCATCGACCCAGGCCGAGCGGTTGGCCTCGATCTTGACCGGGTCGAAGCGGATGAGGCCTTTCACCCCTTCCTCGCCATAGGCAACGTCGGCGGCAACTTCGTCGGCGAGCTCGGTCTTCGCATTGGTGGGCGAATAACGAAGCTTCTCTGCGAAGCAGGACTGCGCCTCAGGCGAGATCGACATGTCGATCAGCTGGAGAGCGAGATCCTGGTTCGGCCTGCCGGCCACGAGATTGGCCGTGATGAGGCTGGCCGGTGTTCCTTCAGCACCCTGGGTGAAAGCCGTCGGCAGACCGGCCTTTCGCAGCGTGTAGGCGTAGTCGGACGCGTAGGCGGCAATCCATGCATCGTTCTGCGCGAATTCCTGCTGGATCTCCGGCGAGGTGGAAACAACGATCGCGCCGTTGTCGAGAAGTTTGCTTACCGCATCAAGGCCCGGCTGGATGTTGTCGAGATCGCCACCGTTGACCTGATTGATCATCAGGAAGCCGAGCATTCCATAGCCGTTGGAAATGTCGGTCAGGACGATGTGATCAGCATAGGCCTCGTTGGCGAGATCCTTCCAGGCGGTGGGCTTCGGGTCGGCCGCTTCATTGTTGTAGAGGAGACCGATCGCCGCAATCGAATAGGCGGGGCCTTCGCCCTTGGCAAGATTGGCCCGGGCAAAATCATAAACATCGCCGGCATTGGACAGTTTGGCTTCGTCGATCGGCGAGAGGAGACCTTCCTGCGCAGCCACGATTTCCTGACCACCGGAAAAATGGATGACATCGAACTGCGGCGCATCCTTCTGAGCCCGCAACTGGGCGAACGCATCAGCGGAGTACGCCGTGACAACTCGCACTTCAGCGCCGGTCTTCTCCTCGAACGGCGTCAGAATGCACTCGCGGTGCGCTTCTTCATAAGCCCCGCCGAAAGAGTTGATCGTGATCGTTTCGGCCTGTGCAAGTGCGGTGCCGGCCATCAGTGCGCTAACGCCGGCAACGGTGAATTTCGAAATCGTCTTCATGGCTGTTCCCTTGCTTTCTTTATATTTGATATCTGGAGGCTGGACGGCCCGCATCGAGATGGGCGGGCCGCCGGATCGTCAAACGTTGCGGCCGATCTCGACCGTCTTAATGCCTTCCCTGCGGATCAGGCGGCACTGCTCGGCAATCGCATCGAGCCCTTCGGACATGTTTCCGAAGTAGGTGCAGGAAATCCAGCCCGTGGGGCCGAATGTGCGGCCGCCCTCGCCGTAGAACATACCGATCTCCCAGAACTCGTCGGGGTCAATCTTGAAGAAGTTCTTCGGCTGGTAGAACCAGAGCATATCACCGGGCTGCGGGAGAACCGTCTGGTTTTCCGGCGGCAGGCTTGTGGGATCGAAGTTGCGGGCCTCTTCCGGCAGACCCATCATGATCTCAGGGCCAGAGAAGATGGCATGGCTGGCGGGAACCTGAATCGGCTTCTCCAGGGCGCCCCAGATCGCCTCACAGGTTTTCGGTGCGGTATCCCAATAAAGAGAAATGATGCCTTTCACGTCCGCTTCGACGAACTTCAGATAGATATTCTTGTCAGTCATGAACCTAAACCCATTAGAGAAGCCTATATTTCAAGGCAAGTAGTGGGTTGTGTCCAATCGCAATGCGGAATTCGGTCTATAAAAAAATTCTATTGCCCTGACTTCGTTTCGTCACGCTCCGTTTGATCTCGCCCCAAGGCGTGCCTGCTCACCAACATAGCGCCAGAAGGCGATGTCGTGCTGATGCTGATTCACCGGCCATTCCGGATGCCACTGCACGGCAAAAACCGGAGCTCTTGTTCCCGAGGCCGCGACCGCTTCGATCACCCCGTCATCGGCGTGAACCGTGGCGGCAAGCCCGTGACCCAGCCGGTCGATCCGCTGATAATGGACGCTGTTGACCGCGATCGGGCCTGACACGCCCAGCAACTTTTCGAAAGCGGCACCCGGCACGACTGTCGCCCCGTGCGCGTAGGCAAACATGGCATCGAGAGAAGCGTCGTCTGGAGCATGATGGGAGAATTCCTGTGTGCCGATGTCGCGTTCATCGGCGAGCGATCCGCCGAATGCGACATTGATCTCCTGAAGGCCGCGGCAGATTCCGAAGAGCGGCGTCCCGCGTTCGACCGCCGCGTCAATGAGCCGGGCGGTAGCGTTGTCGCGCGTCACGTCGAGCATTCCGCGCTGTGCTTGCGTTGAGCCGTAGCGCGAGGGGGCTATGTTGGAATTGCTACCCGTCAGAAGCAGCGCATCCATCCGCGGCAGGAGGTTGATTACATCGTCTGCGTCAAGATTGTTCGGCACGATGAGAGGCAGCGCATCGGCGTTCTGGCGGACTGCATCCAGGTAGCGTTCCTTGACGATCTGGGCGTCCTCTCCTTCCACGGAGCGCCTGCAGGCAATGACGCCAACGACGGGCAGTGCGGGCATTTTCGTGTTCCTTTTGAGTTCAGGCCTGAGGCATATAGAGCATTATGCGGACCGGCAAAGAGATGCAGTGTCCTTCACGCGCCCAGAGGGACGCATGAAGGACGCTGTAGTGTCTGGCACAATGCCACGAAAATGCGGCACGCCGGGAAAGAGACTGGCCCAACAGCACAGTCTTCAGGCGGGGTGACCCAGTTCTGCGGTTCACCTGTGGCCGCTGCACCGCACGCGAACGGTCAGGTTGTCCGAGATGATGAAAGAGCCTAGGAACGGCGCGCCGAATTCGAGCCGGTCAGGAAGATGGTTGAAAAGCTCAAGCCTCGGGGCGTTGCCGTCGACCGGCCTCTCGCCACCTACACGCTGCCACCCGGAATCGCCTGCAAGAGCGCCTGCGTGTAGGGGTGCCGGGAATGGGTGAACAGCTCACGCGGCTCCGCCTCCTCGATGATGCGGCCGCGCTGCATCACGCAAATGCGGTCGCAGAGCGAACTGGCAATGCGCAAATCGTGGGTGATGAAGAGCATCGCAAAACCCAGACGCGCCTGCATGTCACCCAGAAGCTCAAGCACCTGCGCCTGCATCGTCACGTCAAGTGCTGAAAGCGCCTCGTCGGCAATAAGCAGATCGGGGCGAAGGGCAAGCGCCCGTGCTATGCAGATGCGCTGACGCTGGCCGCCGGAGAACTCATGGGGAAACCGATCCAGCGCCGAGGGCTGCAACCCGACGGCAGAGATCAACTCGCGCACACGCTCTTCGGCTTCCCGGCGGGAGAGGCCATTGGCCATCGGACCCTCCGTCAATGCAGAGCCGATTTTCTGGCGTGGGTCGAGTGCGGAATAGGGATCCTGAAACACCATCTGGATATGCCGGCGAAGCGCACGCAAGGGGGCACCTTCCTTGCCGACCAGATCTTCGCCGTTCAGCTTGATGCTGCCGCCATCGACGGTTCCAAGGCGTATGATCGCGCGCGCGAGCGTCGATTTACCGGAACCGGACTCGCCCACGAGGCCGATGGTCTCACCGGGTCGGATGGACAGCGACACATCTTCGAGCGCCGGAATCTCGCGCTCAGGCCATCTCTTTTGCAGATTTTCCGCAACGAGAAAGGGCGGTTTTTCGTTCGCCTGAACATCGCGGGGTGCCAGCCTTGGAACCGCAGCAAGCAGGGCGCGGGTGTATGGATGCGCCGGCGCATTCATGATGCGCTCTTTCGTGCCCTCTTCGACAAGATGCCCCGACTGCATGACGGCAACCCGGTCGGCAATTTCCTCGACGACACCGAAATCGTGGGTGATGAACACGACCGCCGTGCCGTGCCGGTCGCGCAAATCCCGGATCAGGTCCAGTATCTGCGCCTGCGTCGTCACATCGAGCGCGGTGGTGGGTTCATCGGCTATCAGAACGGCGGGTTCCAGCGCCAGCGCCATGGCGATCATCACGCGCTGGCACTGCCCGCCGGAAAGCTGATGCGGATACCGCTGATAAATCAGTTCGGGTTCCGGCAGAAGAACCTCGGAGAAAAGTTCGAGCACACGCTCGCGGATTTGCGCGTTCGACATGTCGGTGTGCAGCCGAAACACTTCCGCCACCTGCTCGCCGACCCGATAAAACGGGTTGAGCGAGGCGATCGGCTCCTGAAACACCATGGCGATGCGCCGCCCGGCCAGATCGCGGCGGGCCTTTGACGGCATGGTGAGCAAATCCTGCCCTTCAAACAGGATCTTCCCACCCTCCACCGAAAGGCCGCGCGAAAGCAGGCCCATAATGGCCAGCGACATGACCGATTTGCCGGAGCCGGACTCGCCAACGATACACAGGATTTCACCTGGTGCCACGGAGAACGAAACACCGGCAACAGCATGCGTGCGGTCGGCGACGCCCGGCAGTGCAATCGATAGATTCTCGACGGAAAGCAGCGGTGCGGATCGGGCCATGATGTTTCCTCAGATGCCTGTCGAATGCGTGAACGCGGGATCGCCCGGACTCTCCGCCGATCGGATGAGCCGGGTGTATTTGAGCGTCAGAGCTTCAGGTAACCGGCGTGCAGCCGCATTTCGAACTCCGGCACCGGCACGAAGGAAATGCCGTCACGAACCGCCCAGTTGGCGAGCGACTTCCACATATACTGCCCCGGAGTCACGCGCTGCCACTCTTCGGAAAGTTCAAGGAACAGCGCCTTTCGCTTATCCGGGTCGGTGGACTTGGCATAGGCCGTGCCGATCTCGACGAACCGTTCCGTTGGATCCCACGTCTTCCACGAAGCCGACGAGATAACGCCGGTCGGGCTCCAGTCGAGCCAGAGCGGCTGATAGGGATCGCCGGGAATGAAGCTGGTTCCGCCGGAAACGGCGAGCATGTGAAACGGCCGCTCATAGGCAAGCTGGAAATTGTCGAGAAACTGCGCCTCGACATTGATCCCGGCTTCCCGCCACATCTCCACCATGATCTCGGCTGCGGCATCGTAGTTCGTCCAGAAACCGCGCGTGATGTGCCAGATAAGCGTTTCGCCCTTGTATCCCGACTTTGCGACCAGCGCGCGCGCCGCCTCCAGATCGTATGGCAGGCGGGGCTTTGCCGCCGCATCGTAGAAATTGCCGTATTCCGGGAAATTGAACGGCACAGCGGGGAAGAAGGTATTGCCACTGAAGAGCGCCTGCACGATGGCGTCCATGTCGATCGCCTGGATCATCGCATAACGCAGGTTCTGATCTTGCAGCGGATTGCCTTCGGGGTCGTTGCGCGTGTTGAAAAGCACGGCGGTGTAGTTGTTGACCTGCTTGCGGATCAGCATCGCGCCTTCCATCGTCTCGATCTGGTTTTCCTGATCGATCGGTATGGATGCGATGATGTCGAACTCGCCGGTCGCAAGCCCCGCCAGACGCCCCGCATATTCCGGAACCAGCAGGAAGTTCAGCCGCTCAACCGGCGGCGCGCCGTCCCAGTGATCGGCAAACGCTTCCAGTCTGGCCGCCTCGTTGCCGCGATAGTTCACCACCCTGTAAGGGCCGGTCCCGACGGGGGCCTGGCCGAAACCTTCCACGCCGGTTTCAAGATAGTAAGCCTTGGGAACCACATAGCCGATGAAGCCCGAGAGCTTTCCGGGAATGTTGATGTCCTCATCCGCCGTTTCGATCTCGACGGTCAGCGGCCCCGTGGCCTCGACCCGCACGAAGCCTGCGGTATAGGTGCGGCCACGCGGCTCATAGGGCTCGTCGCCCCAAAGGCGTTCGGCAGAAAGGGTGAAGGCAACGTCTTCGGCGGTCATCGTCTCGCCGTTGTGGAATTTCACGCCCTCGCGCAAGGTGATCGTCCAGACCTTCCCGTCACGCTCCCAGCCGGTTGCAAGGCGCGGTATCAGCGTCTGGCCCGACGGGTCGTTGAGATAGTCGATCTCGACAAGCCGGTCATAGATGTTCGGGAAGATGCGGATCGAAGCGTTCGATATTCCGTTGATCGGCGCGATGTTGTGCCAGAGCGCTTCGACGGCAACGTTCAGCTCGGTGGTGTCCGATGCCAGAGCAAGGCCTGGCATCATGCCCGCCATAAGGCTTGTGCCGGCGATCAGTTTTCCGAATTCACGTCTGTTCATGTCGGTTCTCCCATTGGTTTTGTGTTATTGCCGCACACGTTGCAGTGCCGGATCGAGACGATCGCGCAGCCAGTCCCCAAGCACGCACATCGCCAGAGAAACGAGAAAGATCGTCAGGCCCGGCAACACGGATATCCACCAAGACGTGGACAGGTAATCGCGCCCGTCTCCCATGATCTGACCAAGGCTGGTCATGGGTGGCTGAATGCCGAGACCGAGAAAGCTGAGGGCGCTCTCAAGCAGGATGATCTGCGGAAAGTTCAACGTAAGCTGGACGATGAGAATGCCCGCCACATTGGGCAGCACATGCCGCAGGTAAAGCGCCACTGGCGGCACACCGAGCGTGCGGACCGCTTCCGCCCAGGGCTGGCTCTTGGCAGACAGGACCACACCACGCGAAAGGCGGGCGTAAGAGTCCCAGCCGAACATCGCCATGAGAAAGATCAAGAGCCCGAACGAATTGCCGAAGAAGGCGAGCAGCGTCAGGGCGATCAGGATGAATGGCAGGGACGCCTGAATGTCCACGACCATCATGATCGTCTCTTCGACCCAGCCTCTGAAATGCGCGGCGACAAAGCCGAGCGTGCAGCCGAAGAGCGCACCCAGAACGGAACCGAGAAGCGCAATCAGAAGAGATATGCGCAGCCCTTCGGCCATGCGCGCGAGCAGGTCGCGGCCCAGCCTGTCGGTGCCCAGCGGAAACTCGAAGTCGCCTCCGAAGAGCAGCGGCGGCCGCATGCGTGCAAGCAGGTTTTGCTGGGTGGCGGCATGGTCCGAAAGCCAGCCGCCAAACAGTGCGAAAAGAAGGGCGCAGAGGAGTGTCGCGATCGACAGCCATGCGATCGTTGGAATATGGCGCATCATTTGCTCACCCGAATTCGCGGATCGATCAGGGAATAGGTGAGATCGGCCAACAGGTTTGCGAGAACCATGAATGCGGCCATCATCAGGACGAGCCCCTGCACCACCGCCAGATCACGCGAGGCGACCGTCTGCACCAGAAGGCGCCCGATGCCCGGCCAGCCGAACACCGCCTCTACCACCACCGTGCCACCCACCAGCGCCCCAAGATTGAGGCCTAGAATGGTGACGATCGGGATCGCCGCATTGGGCAGCGCATGGCGCAGCACACCGTAAAGAAAGGGCGCGCCCTTGGCCCGGATCGTGCGCATATAAGGGCGCTCCAGAACCTCCAGCATGGCCGAGCGGGTGAACCGCGCGAGCGTTCCCGCAACGTAGAACCCCAGCGTCAGGCCTGGCATGATGAGATGAAGCGCACTGCCCGCTCCCGCGCTCGGAAGCCAGCGCAGATGGAACGAGAAAAACAGGATCATCAGAATGCCGAGGAAATAGTTTGGCAGCGCGAAACCCACGACGGCAAAGGTCATGACGCCCCGGTCGAGCAGGCTGTCGCGCTTCAGCGCGGCGAGAATGCCTGCGGGAATGCCGATGGCCAGCGCCCAGAGATAGGCGACCGCGCCCAGTTGCAGCGTGTTCGGCAGGCGCTCGGCTATTATCGTCGTGACGGCACGCCCATCCTGATAGGAATGCCCGAAATCTCCGGAGAAAAGATTGAGCATGTAAGCGAGGTATTGCTCGAAAAGCGAACGATCGAGATTCCATTTCTGACGAAACTGTTCGATCTCGGCCGGCAGGGCGTCAGGGCTTAGCAGCGCGACAACCGGATCACCGGATGTGCGCAGAACGACGAATGTGAACGTGACCACCGCCCACAGCGTGATCAGCGTTCGCAATAGCCGCTTTAGCCAAAAGCGTCGTCCCAAAGTCTCCCTCCTCATCCTTCTCCTTCAAGGAGCCTAGGAAGGGATCGGAAGACAGCCTAGCTGGAAGAACTTATAGGTTCGGCCGGCAGGAGGGGACCGGATCGAGCAGGCCGTAATGGGCCGCGCGGGCGAGGGTCTGGGCACGATTGCGGGCGCCGAGCTTCTTCATCGCCGACTGCATGTGCATGATAACGGTCGAAAGCGAGCGGTCGAGCGCATGGGCGACCTGCTTGTCGGGACGGCCTTCCGCACAAAGGCGCAGGCATTCCATCTCGCGCGGCGTCAGGCGCACCGCGGTCGTCATCATCGCTTCGTCGTTGATCGAAGCCATGATCTCGTCCTGCAATTCATGCGCCATGAGCGTGAATGCAGCGGCCAATTCATTGTCGAGACGCCTCTCCGGCGGGCGTTCGTTCCAGATGCCCGTTACCGTCGCAAGGCCGCGCGTGCCCCCGCGCACGGCCACGGTGATACCGCGCGCCAGCTTGCGTTCGCGCAGGAAACTGGCCACCTCTGCGGGAATGTTTCCGCGCTCGCTCAGTTCCGAAGACTCATCTGCATGATAGGACCAGTAGACGGGGCGTGCGCGACCCAACGCAATCTTCTGCACCGGATCAAGCTGGTAGAAGCCGCCGCTACACCAGAGTCTCTCCATTTCTCCAGGAATGTTCCGGGAGGCAAGGACAGTGGGAGTGATCAACTCCCCCTCAGGTGTGAAGGGCACGGGAGAAAAGTCATAAATCAATGCCTGCATTCCGAACTTCGCCACCGAGCGGGCAGCCCGATCGAGCTTTCGATCCAGTTCAGCGTTCGATGGCGTTTTCGGCTTTGTGTTCATCACCTTCATCTATTCGGATCTGTCGGGCATCCCAGGCCAGCACTCGTAAAGGCTAAGCGCTGATTTTTGTAGAGGCAAGCCCGATTATCCCGAATACGGCGCACCGCTACGGCCGAGCCATGATGACCCGGGGCGTCCCGATTTCGCGGCGCTGCAACAGCGTTGGCAAGCGGTGACGGGTCGCTGCAACAACCGCGCTGTCGACTTCAGCCATGATGACACACGGATCGTCGCCCGCCGCAGCGATGACTTCGCCGAATGGCGAGATGATCCGGGATTGACCGTAAACCCGCACCCCCTCCCGTTCACCACATTGCGCTGCAGCAATCACATAGGAGCCGGTTTCAATCGCACGAGCTTTCAGCAGGGCTTCCCAGTGCAGCGGCCCCGTCGCCGTGGAGAATGAAGCCGGGATCATCATCACATTCGCACCGACCCCGGCCAGCGCATCGAACAGATAGGAAAAGCGAATGTCGTAGCAGATCGACAGACCGAGCCGGAAATCGCCCATGTCGACGACCACGGCGCCACCCTCACCAGGGGCAACGGCGGCGGATTCCTGGAAATCGGCCGCGCCCCCCAGCTTTACGTCGAATGTGTGCAGCTTGTCGTAGGTTGCCACAACATCGCCCGATGGAGCGATGAGATAGGCTCTGTTCCAGATTCGCTGCCCGTTCTCATGACGCACGAGGAGCGAGCCGGCATGTATCCAGATGCCGAGTTCCCGGGCAAGGCGGCGACAGAGCGCCAGTGTCGTATCTTCCGCCTCGGGCACACACACCGAAGGGTAACGCAGATTGTCGCGCAGAAGTATGTTGGCTGCCTCCGGAAGGCTGACGAAGGACACGCCCTCACCTGCCACCTGACGAACCATCTCTTCGATCTGGGCATTGTTGGCCTGCACATCACCCGTCGTGTTCAACTGGATCGCAGCAACGTGAAGCTTGCTCACAGGTCCCCTCCCTCTCAATCAAGCCGCGCCAGAAAATCGGCGACGACAGCCATGTAAGAACCGCGTTCCTCGACATGCGGCATGTGGCTCGACGCCTCGAACATCTCCCAGCGAGCTCCCGGAATACGGTCAGCGAACTCGCCCACAGTTGCAGGTGAGGCCTCGTCATACGCTCCCGAGATAACCAGCGTCGGCGCCTGCACCCGATGCAGACGTTCCACCACTGTCCAGTCCTTCAGCGTACCGACCACATGAAACTCCGTAGGACCGTTCATCGTGTGGTAGACGGTCGGGTCACGGTCGATCCAGTCGAAGGTGCGCTTTACGAAATCCGGCATGGGCTGCAGACGGCAGACATGGCGCTCGTAGAAAACCTGCGACGCCGCCTGATAGTCGGGATGATCATAGGTACCGTCCGCTTCGTGACGGGACAGGGCATCCTGCGTTTCCTGCGGCAGTTTCTTGCGCAACTCAAGACAGCCCTCCACCCATGCTTTCATGGAGCTGGGTGAGTTGGCGATGATGAGACCGTTCAGCCCTTCCGGCTGGCGCACGGCGTGCTCGGATCCAAGCATGCCGCCCCAGGACTGGCCCAGAAGATTGTAGCGCTGACGAATGCCAGATGATCGAGCAGATTGTCGAGCTCTTCAAGAAACAGGTCGACGGTCCAGAAATCGGGACCGGCCTCCGGGAGATGCGTCGAACGCCCGTTTCCGATCTGATCGTAAAAAACGACTGCGCGGCCTGTGGCTGCGATATCTGAGATGCTCTCAAGATAGTCATGCGTGCACCCGGGGCCGCCGTGAACAGCCACAAGCGGCACCTTTACGGATTTCAGATCTCCGATGACCCGATACCAGGTCTTGTACTCTCGGAAGGACGCAAAATCTTCAACCACATCGACTGCTGGCATGTGAAAACTCCTTTGGGATTTTAGCAGAGCCTTCACCGCCATCCGCAGCGGCGCAATCTGTAATAAATAGCAGGAGAGAAGGATAACGGGCGCGGAGCTGCGCCGTCATCGCTGCTCTGAAGGCGCCTCGCGCCAGCGTGTCAGATGACGGGTAACGACTTCTGTCATGCGCTCGCGGTCATGCGTCTTCAGCGCCTCAACCATTTCGAGATGGTCCAGACTGCTGGACCTCGCCTTTGCCGGCATTGCCCACTGGTTCCACTCACCAGGCAGATTGCGCTCGCGCAGTTCATGGATGAGATCGATCAGCGTGCGATTGCCACAGCAGGCGTAGAAGGCGTGGTGAAAAGCGTGGTTCAGCTTCTGTGCTTCAGGATAGGGAACGGCCTCGAGCGCATCATCGAAAGCGAGCGCAGCGGCTTCTATGTTTGCCACATCCTCTTCGCTCGCCTGCTCGATCACCAGCAGCGCTGCCGGCACCTCCAGCATCAGCCGCGCATCTGTAAGTTCATCGCGCTGCCTGCGATCGGTTTCGGCCACGCGATAGCCGCGATTGGGTACATGGCTGACCATATGCCCCGATGCAAGCCGGGCGAGCGCCTGACGCACGTCAAACCGCCCTACCCCATAGCGTTCTTCAAGATCGACGAGCCGCAGCCATTCGCCCGGCCGATAGAAACCAGCCGCGATATCGGCGCGCAGGCGCTCGCTCAGCCCGTTTCTGATCTCCCTCTTGCTCATCGCTGCCTTCCCCAAACCTTTCGAGGGTTCCCACTACTCTGCGGCAAAGACAAGGGCATCTCCCTCCGCAATGTGTATTTTCCCCGCCCTTTCAGGCACAGGAACATTCACAAGCATGCGAATTTCCTGCCCCGCCAGGGTTAGCTTCTGCTCATAGTGATTGCCCAGATAGCTGGCGGTGGTGAAGTTGGCGTCCAGCGTGTTCGCATCGCTTCCTTTTGCAACCCGCATACGCTCGCCACGTACCGCCAGCCTGGCTTTGGCCCCGGCGGCCATCGGCACCGCGCTGTGACCGTCGAGCTTCTGACCATCCGCCAGACGCAGGCGTGTGACGACCGTGTCGCCCCTGCGGGCGCTTTCCTCAACGATGCCTTCGATAAGATTGGCACTGCCAATAAAGGTTGCTGCAAAGGGATGCTGCGGACGCTCGTAAATTTCCTGCGGCGTTCCAAGCTGAACGACCTTGCCCGCACGCATGACGGCGATGCGATCACTCATTGCCAGCGCTTCTTCCTGATCGTGGGTCACATAGATGGCGGTCAGACCAAGCTCGCGCTGAATTTCCTTCAGCCACACCCGTGCACTCTGGCGCAGCTGCGCATCGAGGTTGGAGAGCGGTTCGTCAAGCAGCAGGAGCGGCGGCCGGAACACCACCGCACGCGCCAGCGCAACACGCTGTTGCTGGCCTCCCGACAATTCACCCGGATAGCGCTTGCCGTAGCCTGAAAGCCCGACCAGATCCAGCGCCTCGTCGACGCGTCGCGCGCGTTCTGCCGGTTCACCTTGCGCAGCTCCAGAGGCATGGAGACATTGCGCTCGACCGTCAGGTGCGGCCACAGCGCATAGGACTGGAACACCACCCCAAAGCCGCGTTTCTCAGGCGGCGCAAACTGACCGTTCGCCTCATCGAAAAGCACGTGGTCGCCAAAGCGGATGACACCGGATGTTGGCCGGTCGAGACCGGCAATCGCTGCAAGCGTGGTCGACTTTCCGCAGCCGCTCGGCCCGAGAAGCGTAAGGAACTCACCCTGCTCCACCGTCAGCGAGATGTTGTTTACGGCGTGAACGTCGCCATAGCTCTTTTTGAGATTTTCCAGAACGAGCTTATTCATAGAGCTTAACTCCAAACACGAGACGGGCGGCGATCAGAAGAATTGCGATCATGACGATCTGCAGGGTTGCGAAGGCGGCGGTCACGCCGGCTGCTCCGTTCTCCCAGAGGCCGAGCATGGTCACACCCATGATTTCCAGTCCCGGCGCCATGAGGAAGATGGCGACGACGTAGGACTTCAGGTGCACGACAAAGAGCAGAATGAAACAGCCAAGCAGCGCCGGTTTCATGAGCGGGAGGAGAATGCGCCGCATGCTGGTTATCCAGTCTGCGCCCACCGTACGCGCCGCCTTGTCGAGATCTGCGCCGATCTGAACTACCGAAGGCTGCACCGCGCCAAGCCCCAGCGGAATGGTCGCCATCACATAGGCGACAACGAGGATCCAGATGCTGTCGCGCAGCCAACCGAAGGGCGCAAAGACGATCGCGGCATAGAAGACCCCCAGACCAGTGATCAGGCCCGGCACCATGCGCGGCGAATAGGCCAGTGCTTCGAGCGTGCGGCGGAACGGGAAGCTCGACCGCTGGATGACGAGTGCAATCAGCGCAGTGAGAAGCGTGCCGAGACCAGCCGCTGCCACCGAGATGATCAGCGTGTTCCAGAGTGCGCGCATATAGGCGTCCGTCTGGAAGACGTCCTTGAAGTTCTGCAGCGTCAACACCTGCCAGACCGGAATGAGCGGCGTCAGGTAGCTGGTGAAGGCGCGCAGAACCAGCCCGAGGATCGGGACGAGAACAACGAACACGATATAGAGAGCGGCAAGCGTGAAAAGCGGCCATCTGAGCGCGCCGAGCTGCAGCGGCGCGGGGCGTGTGCCCTTCCCCTTCACCGTCTCATAACGATGCCCGTTGGACAGAAGCAGTCGCTGTAGCATCAGCGTTGCGCCGACCAGAACCACCAGTACCAGAGCCGATGCGGCCACCATGCCATGCTGCGGATTGGAAGCGCCGATCCCCTCCAGATAGAGATAGGATGACAGCGTGTCGATCCGCGCCGGCCTGCCGAGAAACAGGGGGATCGAGAGCATTTCCACGGCGATCACGATGTTGAGCGCGCTTGAGGTGACGATGGCCGGTAACATCAGCGGCAAAGTCACACGGCACATCACGGTGAGCGGTCCTGCACCGCAGGTCCGGGCAGCACTCTCCAGCGTCGGGTCAATGGAGCGCGCCACGCCGTAAAGACAATAAAGATAAGCCAGCGGAGCCTGCGAGACACCGGCAACGATGGCCATGCCCGGAATGGAATAGAGGTTCCACGGCACGTCGCCGAACATCCGCGCGAAAGCCTGGGTCAGAAAGCCGGAGGGGCCGTAGACGATGAGCCAGCCGACCACCATGATGAGATGCGACAGATAGAGCGGCCACATCATCATGTCGCCCATCACCCGACGACCGGGCATGTCCGTACGCCCGAAGAGAAGGGCTGCTGCCACGCCGAGCACCTGCGCGATGACCGTCGTCAGGCCCGCAAAGGCCAGCGTCGTCAGCGCAATCTCACCAATGGCCTCATTGCCCAGAAGCCGACCGATGTTAGCCAATGTGAAGTGCCAGTCCCGCTCATAGAGAGGGCCGGCGACAAACACCTGAAGCAGGATTGGCAGCGCCGGCGCAAGCACAAGCACCGCCGTGATGATGAAGATCAGCCACTGCGCCATGCGCGAACGGCTGAGAGGCACGATTGCCGGGCCGACGCGCGCAGGCGCAAGCGTGGTCTCGGCGGATTGCGTATTCATGATCTGGCTTTCTTTCTCGCCATGCGGCGGCCGGCAGCTTTCAAGCCGGCCGCCGCATTGATCGATTACATGCCGAAGGCCTTGGCCCAGCGTGCGATGAAGCTTCATGCTCTGTCAGCATGTTCGGGTCGTAATCGATGAGGATCATCTTGTCCTCGCCGCCAATCTCCGCGATCACCTCGTCAAGAGAATAGGACGTTTCGCCCTCCGGCTTAACACCGGGGCGATAGGCTGTCAGCTTGCCTTCCGCCACCGCATACTGCCCCTCTTCCGAGAGGATGAAGTCGAGCATGAGCCGCGCTGCCGCCGGATGCGGTGCCTTTTCCGTTACGCCGACACCGCGCAGAAAGACAGGCGTGCCATCGGAAGGAAATTTCCAGTCTATGATCTGTCCGACGCCCTGGTTCAACCGCGGGAAGAGAACGGGGCCGGATGCGAAGTAGGACGCCGTGTTTTCACCGCTCACGGTCTTCTCGATCATGCCGCCGGTGCCGCCACCGGGTCGCGTCGACGGGCCGATTGCGTCAAACCATTCCCATGCCTTGTCACCATGGTGACGCACGAACGCAAAGTTGATGGATTCGCCAAAAGCGAACTGGCCGTCATAGGTGCCGATCTTGCCCTTGAAGACGTCCGGGTGCGCGGTGATGTTGGCGAAGAACTCTTCCATCGAGGCCGTGCGCAGTTCCTCCGGAACCAGAACCTTGTTGTACATCAGGATCATCGGGTCGGCGGAGAAGGTGTAGACGCCCGGCATCGGAAGGCTCCACTCCGGCAGGAACCGGGCTTCCGGTGACTTGTAATCAACGACGAGACCGTCATTGGCGGCCTGAATCCAGTCACCGATCGTGCCGGCGGCCAGCATGTCGGCTGTCGCCACACCCGTGCCCGTCTCGGCACGATAGCGCGTGAACACCTCGCCCGGCCCGAGGTCGAGCGTTTCCACCTTGATGTCCGGATAATGCTCGTTGAAGGCGGCGATAAGCGGCTCCCAATTCTCCGGCCCCATGTTGGAATAGATCAGCAGCGAGCCTTCTTCATTTGCCTGTGCGATCAGGTCGGCATAGTCCGCCGGATAGTGGTCAGGCAGCGCCTGCGCCGATGACACGCCGGCAGAAAGCGTCAAGAACGCGGCGGATAGAAGCAATGTGCGAAGCATGGAGATTCCCCTTTTTTGTATATGCATTCAAAGCCACTTTTCGATGGCGCCGGCTGCGGCCACGGCAACCGGGCCGAGCTCGTGTCCAACACGATCCAGATACTCGAAGCCCGGCTTCAGCCCCGATTTCTCAAGGCTTTCTTTCAGGGCTTCCATGCGCTGATGACGGTTCGCACCGGCAATGTCGGCGTAAGGCGAGTATTCGGGATGATCCGGTCCCCGCGTCACGAGGCCCTGATCGCTGTCGTTTGCACCGATGAGAAGATGGAGCGGAAGCCCTTCGAGCCCCTTCCTGTCAACCGAACGCCCAATGGCCCTCTCGATACCATCGACGCCGGGCCACCAGGGCAGTTCCGTATCCAGCAATGTTACGGCGCCGGGCGCTGCGATAACCGCGCCGGACAATTTGCCCGCTGCCACCAGCGCATACCGCAGGGCAAACTGGGCCCCGCCAGAAAAGCCGAACAGATAGGCAGGTTGAGACCCTAGAGCGAAGCGCGCCCTGAAAGCTGCAACCATGCTTTCCAGCAGCATCGCATAATCGATGCCCGGCTCGCGGAGAAACTTATACCCGTCCGAATAGCCGGGGTGCGTCACGTCGGCAGGAAAGAGTGGCGCAAACACATTGATATCCTGCCGAGCAGCCAGATCGTCAAATGCGTCGCGCGTTTGCAGATGATCGCGTGCACTGCCGTGAACGGCGATCAGCAGGGGGCGATCAGGCCTGCGCGAGGGAGCCAGCGTCCACGCATAAGCAAAACGCGAATCTGCCTCATGGTCGGCCACCCCTTTTTCAAGCGCAATCGCATCTCCCCCCAGTCTCATGCGCGCTCCTCCGAACGGCTTGCAGGAAAAGCATCGGAACGCCTGCAGCTCGATGCCCCTGCTGATCGCAGAACCAACGGCGCGACAGGAACATCACGTCCCCGTGGACTCGGGTCTGAGAATAGCGTGTTCAATGAGGCTGACATTATATGCTCATAAATTTGCGCAACTTTATGCGCAATTAATGCGGCATTTGCCCTGTGCCGTCAATACAGCTTTTTGCAAAGCGCTCGTTGTGTCCGGGTTCTGTACAGGCAACGACAAGCTGCCGGCCCGCAGCACCGGCGCGGGTCTTCCCGCCTCAGTCCGCAGTCTTCGAGAAACATGAGGGAGTGGCCCTTTGCTCGATCAGGTCACCCTCACGGAAAACAGAGCGGCACACATGCCCGTTCCGACATTGACCGACAAAGACTTCCCGCACTCCGCTGGCGATGGAAATCCGAGCGCCGCGGTCGGTTGACCAGCGACCAGCAATGGAAGGCACGGCAGGAAAGAAAGTCCACGTCCCGATTGAGGTCCGCGGCTTCCAGTACCTGCCCGGCATTGCATTTCACTTCGCAGCGGGAAGGTCACGCGAGATGGCGACTGGTGCCGTCTGGCGCTGCCGCAGGCTCCTCAATGATCAGGCGTCGCCCTTTCGCAATGGCATATAGGCCGCACTTCGGCAGTGCCCACGCATCGCGAGCTGCGCGCTAAACAGATCAGCAGGCCCCGAAAATACGTCCAGCAGAACCGAATGGCTTGACGGCAATCGCTGGTGCGCTGGACTTCAGGTCTTCGGCACATCGCCAGACATACCGTCGCGGTGACTTTGATGCCAATCTGGTGCGCGCTGGTCAAAACGGGACCGAGCTGGAAAGGCTTTTGTTAAAAAAGGGCCGGCGGAATTTTCTTCACGCCAGCCCCGATTGGAAAACAGCTATTCCCACTCGATCATATCCTGAAAGCTTAACTTTCTGATTTCAAAAGCGTTTTTCCCTCAAAGATTCATCTGTACCGACGAAAATACCGTCACGATGTCAAGCTATTGAAATTACTACCTATTTGGGAACATTCAAATCTCTGTTACATCCTGCAACACTCATCAATATGCAGGATCAAATCGAGGGCCTGCAATCATCACTACTTGCGACCACCCTCTCCTCTTCTCCCCACGCTGCTCCAGATGGATACAGCGCTCCTTGACGAGATGTTTCGCACAGCAGCGTAGGGTACGAACCCAATCAGACACGCGCGTTGCCCTGTGCTTACATCAGCACGGCCCAATTGCGAGTGCGATAGCGGCCGAGCGAGAGTTCGGCCATCCGACGGAAACTTCAGCTGCCGGCAGGCGAAGGATCGGTTCCCTTACTATGGTCGCGCATCACTACGGTCGTTTCCTACCGCAGGACAAGGCGGCTCTCGCCGCTCGGATTCTGAACCAGGTTTGGCAAGCGGCCTAGGCGGATTCCAAGGAAGAGCTGGGAACATGTAACCACCGATACCGATTGACCTAATGGCCATCGAAAGCGCGTCTCAGGAAGCGAATCTGGTAAGCGATCACCGTACCGCGCATCGGCTCTTCATAGATGTCGAAATGAGAACAAGGGTACGACAATACCTCGCCGCGAGGCGCACGCTCAGCGATCTCGCGGGCCAGCTCTGGCGGCGTATGCGCATCCTGCTCGACGAGGCAGACAAGGAGCGGCATTTTTAAGCGATGCGCCACCGAACCTGGCCGATCGCCAAAAAAGCATATCGAGGATCACCCTGGGCGCCACGCGGTTTTCCCAATGGCTGCCTTTCAAAGCCGACACGATCTTGTCTGCCCGCTCGGTGGTAATGATCGCACGCTCTCCGGGCCGCCCGACGACCGGCACGTAAAGAGGCCGAAGCCCCAACAACGCGCGCGCCCGATCATTGATGGCAACCCAGAACAGCCCGATGCTTTCGGCCGCCGAACGCCCTTCCACTCTCGAGGGGAACCCGTTGAATGGCACCTGGGCTATCACGGCTGCAGTGGCGGGATTGTGAGCAGCGACATGCACGACATGCGCGCCGCTGAGTGAGCTGCCCCAGAGCCCGATGCGATCGCGGTCGATGCCGTCGAGGCCTAGGGTGAAAGCCACCGCCGCCTTCCAATCCTCAAGCTGATGGGCAATATCGATAACCTGTCGCGGCGTCCCCTCGCTCTCACCGAAGCTGCGATAGTCGAAGGTGAAAACGGCAAAGCCAGCGTCTGCAAAATCCTGTGCCGTGCGGGCGAGCGATCCCTGCTGCGTCACGCTGAACCCGTGCGCCATGATGATCGCGAGCAGTTGGCCAGAATAATCATCCCGTTAGAGATAGCCGATGCATCGAGTGCCGGCTACGTCAAATTCCTTCCTGGAAGGCTCAATCATGCCGCTCTCTTGCGGCCTTTGGATCTTGGCGGAAATCCTCCGCCGCTCGGGCAACGGCACGCATGCCGCCGGGGTTCCAGGACGACGGCAAGCGCACGAATCAGCGACGCGAGCGGAAGTGCACGGCCCTGGCGGCCGGCACTCCCCACTGACGATCAGTCATCGCGCTTGTCACCCAGCAAAGTTACTCCGGCAGATTTCTCGGCAGCCAAAGCCACGCCACGATGCCGACGATCAGCGTCAGAAGCCCACCGATGCCGACCGCTATATGCAGGCCGATAAGGAAGGCGTCCTTTGCCTGCGCGGCGATTTCCGGGGCGATGCCCGCATGACCGAGCGTCTCGTTGAGTGTTCCTGCCACGCCGGGGCCAAGCAGCCGGAAGCTGAGGGCCGCGAGCGATCCCAGCAGGGTGATGCCGAGTGCATTGCCCAACTCGTTGCTGGTTTCCGCAATGGATCCGGCCGCGCCGGCTCGCTCGGCTGGGACCGCCGACACCGCAACCTCGGCGACAAGGCTGAATGACAGCCCGTAGCCAATGCCGGCGATCATGGTCGAGGCGATGAACGCCACGACACCAGCCTCGGTGCTGGTGAGCAGCAGCACAAAGACGCCGCCGCTTATCAACAGATGTGTTGCGACAAGAGCAGTCTTGCGACCTAACCACTCCACAATGCCCGCTGAGCCCACACACGTGGCGGTCAGCACCAAAGCTCCGGGCACGGTGAGCAGCGCGGTCGTGAACACATCGAAGCCGAGCACCGTTTGCAGATAGATCCCGGACAGGTAGCTTGCAGCAGACCAGACCACCAGCGAAAGAAGACCAGTCAGGATTGCGATGGAGAAGATGCGATCACGGAACAGGCCGAGATCGAGCAGCGGATAGTCGATCTGGGTCTGCCGGCGCAGGAACAGCCCAAGGGCAATGATGCCGACGGCCCCGCCCACTGTCTGAATCGCCGTGAAACCCTTGGCCGCAGCGGTCTTGAGTGACCATGTAAACAACAGGACACCGATGAACGACAGCATCAGGCTCGGCGCATCGATCCGGCCATGAGTCGTCGAGCGAACCTCGCGCAGCAAGCCCGGCGCAACGATCAGGAAGGCGAGCACCACAGGGACGTTGATAAGGAACACGACACCCCACTCGAATTGCTGGAGCAGCATGCCACCGATCAGCGGGCCGATGGCGAAGCCGGCCGCAAACGTTGCCGCGAAGATGCCGATGGCCCGCGCACGCATACGCGGATCGGGAAACAGGGCGCTGACAATCGCCAGACCGGAGGGCAGCAACGTTGCACCGCCAAGCCCCATGAGCGCGCGGGCACCGATCAGCATTAGAGGCGATTGCGACCAAGCGGCACCGAGCGATCCGACACCGAAGATCACGGCACCAAACATGATGAGCCTGAGCCGGCCATAGCGGTCGCCGATGTTGCCGAAGGCGATCAGCAACGAGCCGACCACGAAGCCGTAAACGTCGAGAATCCATAGCGCTTGGTCGGCGGTTGGCGTGAGCGCGGAGGTGACGTGCGGCATGGCGAGGTAGAGAATGGAGCCGTCCATGGCAACAAGCAGGACAAGCGGTAACACGGCCATGAGGCCAAGCCAGCCCTTTCTGTTCAGGGAAGCTTCAAGAGCGATATCAGTCATCGGGCAAAGGTCCTCTGTGAGCGACGCGCAGGCGTGCCGCTTGAGCCACCGGGTTGCGACCCGGCGGGTGGTTGTGTCTGAAGGGCTTCTCGTATATACTTTAAGTAAGTTACCTATGGTATATAAAAATGTCAAGCACCCATGATAACAATCGGACCGCCGTGAAGCGCGTTCGTTTGAACCGCGATGATCGGCTTCGCCAGCTCCTCGATGTGGCGTGGCGGCTTGCGCGCGAGGAAGGCACCGATGCGCTGACCTTGCCGCGCTTGGCGACTGAGGCGGGCGTCACCAAACCGGTGATCTACGATCACTTCGGCACGCGCAATGGTCTGCTCACCGCGCTCTATCAGGATTTCGATGCGCGGCAGACGGCGGTGATCGACGCAGCACTGGAGTCCTGCGAAGCGACTTTGGAAGGAACGGGGCGGGTCATCGCGTCGTCCTATGTCGAGTGTATTCTGGCTCAAGGCAACGAGATCCCCGGCGTGCTGGCCGGGCTTGCCGGTTCGCCTGAACTGGAGGCAGTGAAGCGCGACTATCAACAGGCATTCATCGAGAAATGCCGGAAGGCTCTGGGCCCGTTCACTGGATCAAAGCGCATATTGCCACCCGGCTTTTGGGCGATGCTGGGTGCTGCCGACGCCTTGTCCCATGCCGCCGCAACCGGGGAGATCACGGTGGAAGAGGCAAAAGCCGAGCTCTATGAGATCATCGTGGCAATGGTCGGTAGAAGCCGCCAACCAAATTGATGTTCTCATGGATGGCCGGCACGCTCGATGGGAGAGGATCAATCATTCTATCTGTCAAGTGACTACAGAACATGGAATGAACCCCCAGCGTCGTGTACCTTCAATTACTGAAACGTCAAAAGAGAGCGAGGGGTCAGTTCCATGATTGTTGTGATCTCGGTTTGCGAGAACCCCCGTTCCCGCATGAGCGGGATCACATTCGCGAATATATGCGCGAAGCCATGGCCACCAAACCGGGCATCGAACACCATCTCCTGCGTCTCGCGCGGATAAGCTCGCACGAACAGCATCCGGCTGTGGCAAAGACGTACATGCGCGACCTTCACCGTGGTCGTCACACCGCCCAGAACAACGATCTCGTGGCTCCAGTCGAACTGGTAGGCTTCGCCCGGTGCAAAGCTTAGCGGTACATAGGCAGCAACGGAGGTGCTGCCCCGCTTCTCTTTCCAGGCCTGTGCATGCCGCCAGACCGAGCTGTAGCTGCCCTCATAGCCAAGGCCCTGAAGCTCCTCAAAAATCCGCACAAGTGCCAGTCGTTCGCGCGATGCTTCGCCGCATTGGCTGACAGCAACCCCTCCAACTCATCCCGCCAGGCACACATGCTTGGCATAGGCTGACGCTTGCGCTCATAACGAAACTCCGTTGCCTCCTAGCGCACGACTTTGCGCGAGACATTCAACTCGCGGCAAATCGACCTGATAGGCTTCCCATGGACAAAATAGGCACGGCGTATCTTCGCGATCGTTTCCAAAACCAACATCCAAAAACAAGTGCCTCCGATGATAATCGGAGGCAGTCTGATGCCCCTCTGTCTAAGGGGTCCCTTTTGGGCTCTGACTCAATCTCGCTGCATGCGAGGGATGAAGTCGCCTGATTTCGAGAGGGAATCAGCGCGATGGAACGGAGATTTGATTCGGCGAGATTGGCGCCGACGGGGTTCGTTGTTGAGCATGCCAAGATCTGCATGGATTGCGTATTTCTTGACGTTCGGTCTGCGGCTGTTTCGGCAACGTGCCCGTGCTGCGGGACCAATTCACGCCGGGTTCAGAGCCGATATCTGCGGCAAGCCGCCGATCTGCCGATTGCCGGCCACCATGTAGTCCTTAAGGTGACGGTTCGTCGTTTCTGGTGCGAGGCCGTTCTTTGTCGCCGTCGTATTTTTGCTGAGCGCTTTGGCGACGATGTGTTGGCTCCGTTGTCACGACGGACCGGACGCCTCGAGACCATCGTTCATCATCTTGGTCTGGCGTTGGGTGGCCGGCCGGCCGCAGCTTTTGCCGATCGCCTGATGATGCCGGTGAGTAATGATACACCGTTACGTGTCGTGCGCCGACGGTCTGAACAGCCGCGCGATGAGCTTTCCATCATCGGCATCGACGACTTCGCCTTCCGGCGCGGCCAGCGATACGGGACGATTGTCTGCGATCTTGAGCGACGTAAACCAGTGACCCTGCTGCCTGATCGCGAGCAGGCGACATCGCAGGCATGGCTCACGGGCCATCACAATCGTCGCGCGGGATCGGGGTGGCGGCTATGGCGAAGCGATCGCCAAGGCGCTCCCTCACGCTGATCAGGTGGCCGACCGCTGGCATCTCATGGAAAACGCCAGTCGCGCCTTTCTCGACGCGGTTTGCAAATCCATGCGTCAGATCCGACGGGCGGTCGGTAGTACCATCGTCGATCCGAAGCTTCTAACCTATGCCGAACGGCTGCAATATTACGGATATCTACGCAGGCAGGAGACGAACGAAGCCATTCTGGAATTGTCGAAGCAGGGGCTCCCGATCAAGCAGATCGTTAGGCGTACCGGGCACAGCCGCAAACTCGTGCGCGGTGTTCTGCGAGGTCAGCGCTCCGACGTGTTCCGTGTCCGCCAGAGCTCGCTCGAGGAATGGCTTCCCTGGCTCGACGGCCGTTGGGTGCAGGGCGCGCGTAACGCATCAGCGTTATGGCGCGAAATGCGCGAGAAGGGGTTCCCTGGCCAGATCGGCGTCGTTTCTGAATGGGCGCGGCGCAGACGTTTGGCCGAAAAGGCCGATCAAAGCGCGCTTGCACGCACGCCTTCGGCGCGGAGCATCGCCAGGCTTATGACGCTGGCGCGTGACGACCCGTCCAAATCCGACGCCGTGCTGGTCGCGGCGATCGAGAGCAATGTTCCTGACCTCACAACCGCTCGAACGCTGATCGACGACTTTCAAGCAATGATCCGATCGAAGGCGGCCGCTAAACTGGATAGGTGGCTGACCGACGTGAAGACAAGTCTCGTCGGATCATTCGCGAACGGCGTCGAAAAGGATATCGACGCCGTTCGCAACGCCATCATCTCTCCGTGGTCGAATGGCCAGACTGAAGGCCAAATAACCAAGCTCAAACTCATCAAGCGGCAGATGTACGGCCGAGCCAAGATCGATCTGCTCCGGGCGCAACTTGTCGGTGCAACTTAGGCTGTCGCTGCAGCGAGAGTGAGTCAGAGCCCCTTTTGGATGAAAATTACCCTCAAACGGGGTCCCTATTCCACGAAAAATCACGCCGACGAAGTAAACGCCGCGCTCGCCCGCTCCGATTATCGACACCCCTACCGTGCTGTGCGAGCTCCCCACATCCATGCTTTCTCTCGCTCCTCCAGATTGCGAGAGGAATGTATTTGAGTACAATAATCATTACAATATATCTTGTACTCAGAAATCAATTGGAATGATGCTGCCATGCGGCTTGTAGCTGATTCCGAGATAGTGGGTTTCCGGCTCCCGGTCTCGAAACGCGACACGGTCGGCGAGCAGGGTCTCGAACAGGTCGAACTTCTCGGCATTGGCGTTGCCGACGACGTCGAAGCGATTGAGGTGCTCGGAGGCGAAGTCGGTACTTCCAAACATGACGACGCTAAGATTGTCGCGCACGGGCGCCCCCAGCTCATGATTTGCCCGCTCGAGCATGAACCCTTCCGTGACACCCCAGACGATCAGCGCCGTGAAAGGCAGACTGCCATCCTCCTGGCACTGCTGGGCAAGGGCATTCTGGATGTCGGCGACGCTATATCCGCCGGGCAGCTTGTCGATTTCGATCAGCCATTCTGACCGCGGTGACGGCAAGGACCTGCACAGAAGCAGGTATTCGCGCCGGGCCATGGCAATCTGCCGCGCCTGGTGGGCTGAAGTGAGAAAGGCGATGCGCTCGTGCCCATTGTCACGCAGCACATGAAACGCCACCGAAAGCGCCTCGCGCCAATTCGTCCCGACGGCGTCCGCGTCGATGCCCGTTGCCGAGACACCGTCGATGACAATGCTTCTCACATGCTTGCGAAGTGCGGCGAGAAACTCGATCGAGAGCACCTCGAAATGCACCTGCAGAAGACAGGTCTTGAAGTTTCCGATCTTGCCAAGAACCGAGAGGGCCTGCTCCTCGGTCGAGTAGCCGATCTGCAGAACGCTGATATTTCGCTGCTTCAGCCGCTGCTCGACCTCCTGCAATACATTGCGGGCGATCCGGCTGTCCGAGACACGGTAAAGGACGAGCAGATCCCCTTCCCATGTCTCCCGATCGTCCTCGGATCGGGGGGCGCAGACAATGATGCCGGCACCGGGGCGTGCTCGGATGCGCCCATTCTCGAGATAAGGCTGCAAGGCGCGCTCGACCGTGCGCTGCGCCGTCGAGAAGCGGCGCATCATCTCACAGACGGTCGGCAGATGATCCCCCGGATCGGCCTCGGCGATCCCGATGTCGAGCCATTCGGAAAGGGATTTCAGCTTGGAGGTCGTAGATTTCTGGATTGCCTGAGTATAAACTCAGATCAATGTGCAAATGCGTTCAAGCCGCTTGTTGTCATCCGGCCTCAGCATGCAAACCCGGGAATACGCTCTGCTGCACACAGGTCGCATTACAAGATCTTATACGTCCGGTCCGCACCGGATGGCAAGGAGCCACGGCGCAACCTCAACCAAGCAGCGCGCCCAGGCGTGGCACCGCTGAGGCCCTCCCGCTGAAATAGACGAAATCTAGGACGTTCATCCTCTGCCAGATGGACTGCGGGTTTTCAGCTTCACTGAGAAGACCGCAACATCAAACTCTGGGGTCAAACACCTAGGCCGGCTCACCGGTCCGCGGAAACGCTGCCCCTCTCCATCCCCTTGTTTTGCCGCCGCATCGGGCGGCACGCGGTCCAGATTTCAGGAAAACATCATCTTCCGGCGATATTCGCCGGGAGAGCAACCGACCTGCTGCTTGAACAGGCGCGAGAAGTGAGCGACGTCGCCGAAGCCACGTCTGAAGCAGATCTCAGCAATGGACATCTTCGTTCCCGGCGCACGCAGGTCCGCCTTCACCCCCTCAATACGCAGGTCGCGCACCCATTGGCCGAGCGTGCGCTCGGTATCGCGGAAGAGCTCATGCAGATAACGCACGGAGATGCCGCAGCAGCGCGAAATCAGATCGGGATCGAGTTCTCGCCGGTGAAGATTGGCGCGGACGAAATGTTCCACACGGCTCAGATGCGCCGCGCGCACGGACGACCCGCCCGAGGTGAGCGTGCGTTCGTCCGCATGGATCGACAGCGCCAGGAGATCGACCAGTTGCAATCCCACCGCAGCACGGGCTTGCTCGTTCATCGCCTCAAAGCGCTGGGGGATGTGATGAAGCATATCCACGAACAGGCCGGAGATGCCACCACGTGCCGTAAACTGCATGCCGCAGAAGCGGTCGGGCGAGCGGATGCGGCCGCCAAGCGCGGAAGCCTCGACCTTCATCACCCAAAGGTCGGCGCACTCGCCATAGCTGAACTCATAGGGTTCATGGCTGCGCTCGATGATGTAGCCGCCCGGCTTGCAATAAACCTCGCGCCCCGACTGGGAGAAAAAGACCTCCGTTTTCATCGGTATGGTGATGAGGAGGTGCTCCTGCTCGTCGCAGGTGAGATGGTGGGGATGACGGTGATAGGAAAGCGCCTCGGAGCGCAGGCGTGACAACGACACGCCGCCCAGCGACCACTCCTCCAGCCGACCGCCGAACCGATCCGGCTCCCGGAAATGCAGGTCGAGAGGGAAATAGGCCTGCGCTATCGCGCTGTGCCAATGCACACTGCGATTTGCGGGATCAACTCCGCTTGTCGATATCAGCGTCCTCATCCGGCAATCTCCTCATCGCAGGATAGGATAGAAAAAGCCGGCGCACAAACGCGGTGCCGGCCCGGTGCACTGGGCGACAATATATCCCGCACTGACGCGCAAAGACATGCGCGGCTTCCCGTTCCTACTGTTGCCAAGGAACAAAAAACAAACAGGAACGACATGGAGGAGGCTCGTGCCCGCACGGCGGATTCCATGCGTCCGCGAAAGGCATGAGGATGGAACAGATCGTCAAGAAACAGAAGCAGGCATCGGGAAGCGGCGTGGACCCGATCACGCTTTCCGTGGTGCGCGGAATTCTCGAAACCACACAGCGCGAGATGACGCTTTCACTGGAGAAGACGGCGCGCTCCAGCGTCTTCAACCTGGCCCATGACTATTCGACGGCGCTCTTCAACGCGACGCCCGAAATGATCCTGCAGGGGCAGGACATCCCGATCCATCTGGGGTCGCTCATTCCGGCGATGAAGGTCGTGTCGGCCTATTTCGGCGACGACATCCATGAGGGCGACCTGATCCTGCACAACGACCCCGCCTATGGCGGTAGCCACGCCATCGACACATGCATGTACAAGCCCGTCTTCTATAAGGGCGAGCTTGTCTACTGGACGGTCTGCAAAGGGCATTTGACGGATATCGGCGGACCGGTCCCGGCCGGCTACAATCCCGATGCCAAGGAAATCTACGCCGAATGCCTGCGCATTCCACCGGTCAAGATCTGGGACAGAGGCAAACCGCGCAACGACGTGCTCAACCTGCTTCTGACCAATATGCGCGCGCGCCGCGACCAAGAGGGCGATTTCAACGCGCTGATCGGCGCCTGCCAGGTGGGTGAACGCAATCTCATCCGGATGCTCGACAAATACGGCAAGGAGCAGGTGGACACCTGTATCGAGGAACTTCTGGTGATGGCGGAGCGGCAGATGCGCACGCTGATCCGCTCCGTGCCCGACGGGACTTATGAAGGCACGGCCGTTCTGGAGGATGCCGGGCACGGCTTCGGCGATTTCGACATCACGGCGAAAGTCACCATCAAGGAAGACAATTGCCATATCGAGATTTCGAGCCCGCCGCAGGTGCCCTATTTCATCAATTCCTACGAGGGAAATTCCTATTCGGGCGTCTATCTCGGCCTGATGATGTTCGCCCAGCTTCCGCCGCCCTACAATGAAGGGCTCTATCGCTGCGTAAGCGTGAATATGGGACCGAAGGGCACGCTGTGCAACGCCAAGGAACCGGCGCCGCACATGAACTGCACGACAACGCCCATGGAAACCCTGACCGACGCGGTGCGCCTTGCCTTCGAAAAGGCCATGCCCTCGAAGGTCGCCGCCTCATGGGGGCACGCCAACGGCCTCAATATCGCCGGCTGGGACAGGCGCCACGACGAGGAATATGTGACGATGGTGCTCGCCACCATCATTTCGGGTGCCGGCGCGACGCCGCAACAGGACGGCTGGCACGCCTGCGGACCCGAATGCTGTTTCGGCGCACTGACCTCTGGCGACGTGGAACTGCTCGAACATTCCTATCCTATCGTCATCCATCGTTATTCGCTGATGACCGACAGCGGCGGTGCGGGACTCTACCGCGGCGGGTCCGGAACGGCCTGGGAGGTGGAGCCGCTCGATGGCGACATGACCTTCATCATGTTCGGCGAAGGACGCCGCATTCCCGCACTTGGGGCAGCCGGTGCGGAATCGGAAATGGCCGAAACCAAGGTCGGGCGGCTCGAACTCAAGCGCGACGGCAAGGTTGAGACCATCCGAAACAACACGATCGGCGTCATCAAGCCGGGCGAGACCGTGACCAATATGAACCCGGGCGGCGGCGGCTATGGAGACCCCAGGAAGCGGCCGGTCGAGAAGGTGGCCGCCGACATCAGGCTGGGGCTCGTCTCGCTGGAGGGCGCCCGGCGCGACTACGGTGTCGTTATCGAGGACGAAAAGTCACTGAAGGTCGATCTGGAAGCGACGCGCAAGCTGCGCGCGGCCTGATCCCTTCCCCCATTTCAAGGACAAGAACATGAACAGCAAATACAGGCTCGGCATCGACGCCGGCGGCACCTTCACAGATTTCGTTCTGGCGGAACAGGCTGGCGGAAGCCGGCTCTACAAGACGCTTTCCACGCCCGCAGACCCGACGCTTGCCATCCGCAACGGGCTGGCGCTGATCGCCGAGGATTTGGATGTGGCGCTGGAGGAGATCATCCCCAATTGCGACCTGTGCATCAACGGCACGACAGTCGGCCTCAACGCGCTGATCCAGCACAAGGGCGCGCGCACCGGGCTGATCTGCACGGCGGGACACGAGGATTCCATCGAGATCCGCAACGGCCACAAGGAAGACGGGTATCGCTATGACGCGGAATATCCGCCGGCGGTGATGCTGGTGCCGCGCAATCTGCGCAAAGGCGTGCGCGAACGCGTCCTGTCGAACGGCACTGTGCGCACGCCCATGGAAGAGGAAGATGTGCGGGCGGCCTGCCGGGACTTCATTGAAGAAGGGATCGAGACGATCGCGATCTCCTTCGTCTGGTCGGTCCTCCACCCGGATCATGAAAGGCGAGCAGCGGAGATCGTACGCGAGATGATGCCCGATGCGCTCGTCACCATCGGCTCGGAACTCTATCCGCAGGTGCGCGAATACACCCGCACCTCCACGGCCATCACCAATGCCTATCTGGCGCCGATCCTGAAAAACTACGTGACTGCGGTCGACGCCTATTTCCGTTCGCTCGGCGCCAGGGCGCCGGTGCGCTATTTCCAGTCCAACGGAGGGCTCGCCACGGGCGATGTGGTGGCTGACCGTTCAGTCTATGCCATCAATTCGGGTCCAGCCTCCGCGCCGCGCGCCGGCCTGCATGTGACAGAACCGTTCGACGAGAAGAACGTCATCATCGTCGACATGGGGGGCACTTCGTTCGACATCACGCTGACCTATGAAGGCGTTACCAACCTCAACAAGAATATCGATTTCCTGCGCTACCGGATCGGTGTTCCGATGATCCAGGTGGAAACGCTGGGAGCCGGCGGCGGCTCCATCGGCTGGATCGACGATATGGGTCTCCTGCAGATGGGGCCGCAGAGTGCCGGTTCCGACCCGGGACCCGCCTGCTACGGACGGGGCGGGGTGGAGCCGACCACGACGGATGTGAACCTGGTGCTCGGCTATCTCAACCCGGACGGGCTTGTCGGCGGGCGGCTGCCGCTCGACAAGACCAACGCAGAGAATGCCATCCGCGGCAGGATCGCCGAGCCTCTCGGGCTCAGCCTGGAGAAGGCCGCCTATGGCATGTTCACCATCGTCAATGCCAACATGGTCAACGGCATCCGCCGCGTCTCCATCGAACGCGGCTACGATCCGCGCGACTTTGTGCTGGTTTGCGCCGGCGGGGCGACCGGTGCCCATATCACGGCCATTGCACGCGAAATGGGTATCGACCGCATCATCGTGCCGAAGCTCGCCTCGGGCCTGTGTGCCTTCGGGCAGATTATCTCCGATGTGAAATACAATCACATGGCCACCTGCCCCGTGCGCCTCGACAATGAGGAGGCTTATGAGCGGGTGAATGCCCTTTTCCGCCAGATCGAACAGGAAGGCCGCGAGCACCTCCACAAGGACGGTTTTGCCGATGACCGCATCCGCATCACGCGCAGCCTCGAAATGCGCTATGTGGGACAGGTGCATGAATGCACGGTGGATGTGGAAACATTCGACATCGACGCGCAGACCGTCGAACAGTTGAAGGACGCCTTCCACCGCCGGCACAAGCAGCTCTACACCTACAGCGAACCGAAGAATACGGTCGAGGTGGTGAATATCGAGAGCACGCTCTACGGCATCGTCGACAAGCCCAGCGACGCCCGCCTTTCCTCAGGCGGCGGAGCGGACAGCGCACTCAAGGGCACCCGCATGGCAATCTTCTCGCGCGAGGGGGAGCATACCCGCACCCCGATTTATGACGGGCGCAAGCTCGGCGCCGGGGACCGTATCGAGGGGCCGGCCATCATTGAGGAGGTGACGACGACGATCGTGGTGGAACCCGGCTGGACGGCGGAGCTGCACGAAAGCGGCTCCTACGTGATCTCGGCGAAGCGATAGGGCGGAGCAGCGTTTCCGCGAAAGGATGAAGCGATAGGGGGCGCCGGCCCCTCACTCCGGTGCCGTGGGGTGCGAAGGGCGCCGGGCACCTCGGGCAAAAGGTGTGGCTCAGCCCGAATGCCCACCCGCCGCGCTCTCGAATTCGCGGCGGAAGTCCTCGAGCCCCGCACCGCGCCCCAACAGGACCGACGCCAGGATGCGGGCTTTCAGGCCGCTGAGATCGCCGGAGAAGATCACGCCGGCATCCGCGAGATCCTTGCCGCCGCTGCCGCCTCCATAAATAGGTCGGGTGCGCCCCTCGTGACAACGCGAGGCGATAATGACGGGAATGCCGTTCTCGACGATGGGGCTATCGCCTCGGCAAAACCGTTCGGCGCATTGCCGCGCCCGAACGCCTCCACGACGATGGCACGCGCGCCCTGTTCGACCACGAAATTCAGAAAGGCCAGCGAGGAGCCCATGGCGAGCTTCATCAGCTCCACCTCCGGCACAATGCGTTCCACCTTCGCGTGGAAACGTTGCGCGGGGCGGCGGTAGATGAAGACATTCTCACCATCCACCTCGCCCAGCTTGCCATAGGAACTGGAGCGGAAGGTATCGACCCTGGACGTATGCGCCTTGGTCACATCGCGGCCGGCATGAATGTCCTGCTCGAAGACGATCATGGCGCCGATCCCGCGCGCCGCAGGAGAGGCTGCAACGCGCACGGCTTCGGCAATGTTGCGCGGCCCATCCGTATCGGGATCGCCCGCATGGCGCTGTGCACCGGTGAAGACCACCGGCTTGTTACTGCCGACGATGAGGTCGGCCATGTAGCAGCTTTCCTCCATCGTATCGGTTCCGTGGGTGACGACAACACCGTCGCAATCGTCCGAAGCCAGCGCCTCGTCGATGTGCTTGGCCAGCGCAAACGCCAGCGGCAGGTCGAACGCAAAACTGCCGACCGAGCAGAAATCGTCGACAGTGATGCCGATACCTTCGAGGGGATCGTGCAGGCGCGACTTCAGTTCCGCGCCGCTGACATTTGCGACGACCCGGTCGGAGCCTTCCTTGCGGCTGGAGGCGATGGTGCCCCCCGTGGTGATCAGTCTGATGTTGCTCATGTCAGGACGCGTTCCGCAGAAATCCGTTTCTTTCGGTCGGTTCTTTCACCAGCTCGGCCCAGCGGCGAACCAGATAATTGTGTTCGTCCATCGTGGTGTTCCAGAGCGCGATATGCGAAGCGCGGTTCCAGTAGGAGCCGCCGGAGCGGGAAGCGCCGGGCAGGATGGCCGTGTTGCCGTCCGGACCGCACAGGGAGCTGCGCGCCTCCTTGCCGTCATACCAGTAATCCCACTCCTCGGGCTTCAGATGCTCGCGAACCCGCTCGGGCACGGGCATATAATAGCCCTGCCGGGCAACCACGGCGCCTGCCCAGCCGGAAATGAACCAGTTGAGATAGGCATACCCCTGGTCGAGCCGGTGACCTTCCAGATGGCGCGCGAGACAAAGGCCGCCGTGCCAGGCGCGATAGCCCTCGACCGGCACCGCCTGGCGGGTGCGCAGATGCCGGCTCTTGAGCTGCACCGCGCTTGGCGACCACATGCTTGCGATCCAGACATCACCCCGCTCCATCATCAAGGTGGCTTCCTGCGTGGTGCGCCAGAAGGAGGTGAAATGTCCCTTGCGCTTCAGCGACAGGGCAAGATCGATGAGTTGATCGATCTCATCGACGCTCATATTGCCCAGGTCCTTGAAGCTCATCCGGTTGGCCGCGCGCGCGGCAAGCGCGATATCGAAAATGCCGATTGCCGGCTCATCGACGATGGCGACATGGCCTTTCCAACGCGGATGCAGAAGCTCGGCCCAGGAGCGCACCTCCGAATCGACATCGACGCCGGTAGCCGTCTCGTTCACACCGAAGGAATCGAAATTGTGCACCGTCGGCAGCATGGAGATATGCGGCGACGGGGCGGAAGAGAGCGAATTGTCCTGTTGCACATAAAGCCGCGTGACGGGCGCATCGCCTAAGCCGAGCGGCGCCGACGCATTGATGCAGCCCTTCGTGGTAAGATCGTTGACCTCGCTCCAGAGCTCGATACGCTCGAGATCGATCTTCTGAACCGCGCGCCAGTGCCAGACGATATCGAGGTTGTGGAAGCACTGATCGTAGACGTCGTAGCGCTCAGGCTCGGTCGCGGCAATGCGTTGCGCGGTCACGAAATCATGCTGCTCGAAGATCAGTTCGAACCCGAGGTCGCGCTCGGCACGCTCCTGAAGCTGGCGATAGGGGGTGATCTCCGTGCACAGGACGCGGAGCGGCTGGGGCTTGCGCACATGCACTTGAGGAGCAGCCGGCCTAGTCACGCGCGGCCCCTAACTCGCCCTACGAAGGGGGAGCGTGCCACCCTGAGCAAGCACCTTTTCCGACAGGCGATTGAATACATGAAACGACTCTTCGATGCGCGCCGGGTCCAGCCCGTCGACGATGAACACGATGCGTGACTGGCGGCGACGATCCGGCCAGGCGGACATATGAACCGGCGGGTGGACCAGACGCTGCACGCCGTGAATCGCCACCGGACGCTCCTCCCCTTCGATATCAAGGATGCCCTTGACGCGGAAGACCCGGTCGCCATGGCGATTGAGCAGCATGGTCAGCCACATGCCGAAGCCCGTCCAGTCGATCCGTTCCTCGATCACCATGGAAAAGGAGCGCACGGAGGAATGGGCGTGGCCATGATTCCCCTCTTCCTCATGATGGTGATGATGAACGGGTGCTGCGAATTCTTCGGAGAGAGAAAGCGCCTCGCTCAGCCATTCCTCGCTGCGTTCGGCTGAAGCATCGACGAGAAAATCGTCGGCACTCGCCTCCTGCGCGATCACCCGGCGCGCGGATGGATTGAGCCGGTTCAGTTTTTCCAGCAATGCGTCGGTATCGGCCGCCTCGCTCATATCGGTTTTGGTGATGACGATCACATCCGCCGCTCCCACCTGCCGCACGGCCTCCAGCCGTTCGTCGATCTGGCGGGAACCGTTCACCGCATCCACCGTGACCACGACATTTGCGATTGCAAAATGGCTGCGCAGAACCGGGTGCGACTGGATGGTGGAGAGCGCGGGAAACGGATCGGCCAGTCCCGTCGTCTCAATGACCACGCGGTCGAACCAGGGGATTTCACCCCGGCCGCGCTGGGAATCGAGCTTTTGCAGCGCATCGGCGACTTCGCCGCGCACCGTGCAGCACAGGCAACCCGATTTGAGCAGAACGACATTGTCATCGATGCGGTCAAGCAGGTGATGATCGAGGCCCACCTCGCCGAACTCGTTGATCAGCACGGCGGCATTCGCCATGGCTGGATCGGCAAGGAGGCGCTGGAGAAGCGTCGTCTTGCCCGAACCCAGAAAGCCGGTGAGAAAGTTGACGGGTGTCAGATTGGCCGAGCGCGGTTCAGCGGTCATGGCGCTGCCTCAATGCGCTGTTTCAGCCGTTCCAGAAAATCGGGGTCGAGCGGATCGAGCGCGCGCGCCGTCATGGCCTCGACCTCTGGCCACAGATGGGCGAGGCTCTCGAAAACCTGGGTCCGGCCCGTCGGGCTCGACAGCACATAGGACGCGCCTTGCCATTCAGCGATCTTCAGCCGACTGGGCTCAAGCAGCGCATTGGCAAGCCTGATGCGGTTGGCGGCCTCGCGCCGGCGAGCGAGCCGGTCGGTATTGCGTGTATAGATCCCAGGTCGCGCGATGGCGCTGGTCCAGTGATCGTCGCATCCAAGAACGCCGCAAAGAGAACACATGGGTTTCCTCCCGGAAGGAGCGGGGCGGCGAACCGCCCCGGCCCGCCTATTTTTTACGCGGATTGCGCTTGGCGAAATCATCCGCCATCTCGTCCATCGTCACGAAACGGACACCCTCATGCGACTTCATGTGCTCGTAGAGGCGTTCCAGCATCAGGAGCACCTGCGGGCGGCCCGAAACATCCGGATGGATGGTGATGGGGAAGACCGCATAGTCCATTTCGCGGTAAACCCAGTCGAACTGATCGCGCCACATCTCCTCCAGATGGCGAGGATTCACGAAGCCGTGGCTGTTCGGCGACTTCTTGATGAACATCATGGGCGGAAGGTCATCGAGATACCAGTTGGCCGGAATCTCGATCAATCAGTCTCCACTCCTCGTTCGAGCGGCTTCATCCAGTCCGAGGGCCTGGCGGAATAGTCGATCTTGGTCCACTTGTCGCCAACCCGCACATAGTAGGGCGTGAAATCGTTGTGCATCAGCGAGTGGTCGTATTTGATTCCCTTCTTCAAGAGCAGTTCGTTGGTGACGTTCGAGAACTCCCACCAGGGCGCCACGTAGCCGGTCGGGCGCTTGCCCGAGAGGCTGGTGATGAGGTCGATTGCCTTGTCGAGCACCTCTTCTTCCTGCTCCTGTGTCATGGCGATCGGATTTTCATGCTATAGCCATGGATGCCGATCTCGTGGCCCGCATCGGCCACAGCCTTCATCTGTTCGGGGAAGGTTTCCACGGAGTGGCCGGGGATGAACCAGGTGGTGCGCAGACCCAGGCGGTCGAATAGTTTCAACAGGCGCGGCGAACCGACTTCGCCGGCAAACATTCCGCGCGAAATATCGTCGGGAGAATCCTCGCCGCCGTAGGAACCGAGCCAGCCCGCGACGGCGTCGACATCGATGCCGAAGCCGACCAGAATCTCTTTTGCCATTTTCAAATCTCCCTTGTTGCGGTTTCTGCGGGGCCGGACGACCCCTTCTGTTTTAGCCCCGGGCGACCAGCGTCACGCGGTCGGAGGGACAATCGACGATGACGGCATCGCCTATGGCGAGCCGCATCAGGGCCTCATTGTCGGTACCGGTCTGGACGTCGACACTCTGCCGGCCATCGAGATCGACCTTGAAATGGCCGACACTGCCGACGGCGTGCTTCATGGAGACCGTGCCATACAGCCTGTTTTCGCCCTCTGCGGCAGAAGAATTAGCCGGCTGTATTCGCATCGCCTCGGCGGGGATCGCCACCAGTGCGGCAGCGCCAGGTGCAAGCGATTGCGAACGGCGGCCATGCATGCGGCCGAAGACGGTATCGACAAAGGCCGCATCCCCATCGAACGACAGATTCGAGCCTTCGATGATGGCGTTGGAGCCGATGAAGCGCGCGACGAATTCGGTGGCGGGCGAAGCGTAGACCTCATGCGGCGTGCCGATCTGCTCAACGCGTCCCCTGTTCATGACGACGATGCGGTCCGACAGGCCGAGCGCTTCGGATTGCGCATGCGTGACGAAGACGAATGTGATGCCCAGTTCGCGCTGCAGCAGCTTCAATTCGTTCTGGATAACACGGCGCAGGTTTGCATCCAGCGCACCCAGCGGTTCGTCGAGCAGCAGGATGTCCGGCTCGACCACGAGGCCGCGGGCAAGCGCGATCCGCTGGCGCTGGCCACCCGAGAGCCTGTCGGCCTTGCGGTCGGCGAAGTCGCTCAGGCCGAACATCTCCATGATGCGGTCGACCTTGGCCTTCTTCTCTCCCGAAGAGAGCCCTTTCACATCCAGCCCGAAACCGATGTTCTGGCGCACTGTCATATGCGGGAAGAGCGCATAATTCTGGAAGATCATCGAGGTGGGACGCTTTTCCGGCGGTATGGCCGAAACATTCTTTCCCTTGATGAGGATATCGCCGTTCGAAATATCCTCGAAGCCGGCAATCATGCGCAGCGTCGTGGACTTGCCGCAGCCCGAAGGGCCAAGAAAGGCGACAAATTCGCCCGGCTGCACCGCCAGGTCGAAGTCTGACACGGCAACGGTGCCGTCCGGATAGGTCTTGCCGACGCCTATGAGTTCAAGATCGTTCATGCCTCAGTCCGATGCTCTTGCCGGAGGGGTTTGCCGCGCCGGAACAGCCAGGGGCGTTCCGGCGCGGCGGTTTCACGTCAGGCGTTCAGGAATTCGTCCCAGCGCTGGATCAGGTGGTCGTATTCGTCCGGCCACTGGTGCCAGTAAGCCACGTTGGCCGCACGCTCCTCCAGCGACCCGCCATCGCGCAGATCGCCTTCGTTGATGCCGCGTTCGGGCGCGCCGACCCAGGGCTTGCCCTCGTACCAGAAGGCGTATTTGTCCGGGTCCATCACATTCTTGATGTTGGTGCTCGGCGAATAGTAACCCTGCTCCGTAACAGCGATGGCCGGCGGGCCGGAGAGCCAGAAATTGGCGTAGGCGATCACCGCCTCGCGGTTCTGCGAACCGGCAATGAGCGATGGGCCGATCGTCCAGCCGCGCGTGCCTTCCTTCGGTGTCGCATATTTGGCGGGACGGCCCTGCGCCTTCACCGCCATGACCGCCGGCTGCCAGGCATCGGAGACAACCATTTCGCCCGAGGCCATCAGGTTGACCAGTTCTCCGAAATCGCCCCACAGGGCGCGGAACTGACCCGCCTTCTTCTTTGAAATCAGGAAGGCGGTCGCCTCGTCGATCTCCTCGACCGTCGGGTTGCCCGGATTCTTGCTTCAAGTTCGCCAAGCGTGTTCATTGCGATGATGGCCTGGCCGATAGCGATCAGCGGATCGACGTTTAGGCCCGAACGGCCGCGCCATTTGTCGTCGAAGAGCGCCGTCCAGCTGTTGGCTTCCTCTTCGCTGACCACGTCCGGATTGTAGCCGATGGAATCGTAGTTATAGACCGCCGGTACCATGTAGAGCTTCGTCTGCTCGTCGTCGGCCCAGATCTGACCGACGATCTGTGCGCGGCGCTCCCACTTGTCGCTCTCCTTGGTGAAGGTATCGCGGATGGAATTCCAGTTCGGGATTTCAGCCGTCGGGATCGGTTCCACATTGTTCGTGGCGATGATGGCCGGCAAACGCTCGGCGATCACTTCCCAGCAATCATAGTCGCCGGCGCCCGAGAGAATGCGCGTTTGACTGTCTGGGAAAGTGGAGGCGGTTCCGGAAACGGACCCAACCCCGCTCTCGGATTTGAACATGTCGAGAATGCGGTCCTGCACGGTAACCGACAGGCCTATCGTGCGGAGCTGCTGGTCGGCCAGCGATTGCGCAAAAGCGGCCTGCGAGCGCAGGAACGGTGAAAGGCCGCCCATCGCCAGAGCTGCGGCGCCAGCGCCTCCCTTTAACATTGTGCGTCTGTTCAGCATCGGGTGTCTTTTCATTTTTCAGTTCCCATTTTTGTTTGCCCAGTATTTTCAGTAACGGCCCACGAGCAGGCCGCCATCCACCGTCAGCACCTGCCCCGTGAGGTAGCGTGCCGCAGGCGAAGCCAGGAAATGGATGACGTCGGCGATGTCTTCCGGTTCGCCCAACCGGCCCATGGGGATGAAGGCAGACGCCTTTTCGGCGCCTTCAGGCCCAAGTGAGTGCTTTTCGGAGAGAAGCTGCGCGGTACGGATATAGCCCGGCGCAACGCCATTGACGCGGATGCCCTGCGCGGCGAGTTCCACTGCAAGACCGCGCACAAGCCCCACCACGCCGGATTTGGCGGCAGAGTAATGCACATGCTCATCCCAGCCATAGGCAACGCCCATGATGGAGGAGAGGCAGACAATCGCCCCCGCGCCCGCCTCGCGCATGGCGGGCACAGCCGGGCGAATGACGCGCAGCATGCCCTTCAGATCGATATCGAAGGTCTGGTCCCACTTCTCGTCGCTCAATTCGCCAAGCGGCACTCGATGGGCAATGCCGGCATTCGCCACGATCACATCGATATGACCATGCTCCTCGTTGAGACGTGCGACCAGCGCATCGGCAGCTTTCGTCGAGCAGACATCGAGCGGTGCGAACTCTGCCGACCAGCCGTCGCCGACGATCTTTTCGGCAAGCACCCTGCCCTCTTTTTCCAGGACATCCGTCACCACCACATGGTCGCCCGCACGGGCAAACGCCTCGCAGGTGGCACGGCCAATGCCGATGCCGCCTCCAGTGACAAGGACAACGCGTTTTCTGGGTTTCGTTCTGGCCATGGCGTGGTGTTCTCCAGTCTTCAAAGCATCACGTCGCCGGAATTCGGACCCAGCGTCTGACCGACGAACAGAGCCCCATCCGGCGAGGCAAGAAATGCTACGGCACCAGCGACTTCCGCCGGCTCGCCGAAACGCCCGAGCGGCAGTTCGGCGGCCTTGACCTTTTTCCAGTCGGATGAGAGCGCTTCGACCAGCGGCGTGTTGATGGGGCCGGGCGCGATGGCATTGACGCGTACGCCCCGTGCGCTCACCTCGCGGGCGAGCGACTTCGTCATGGCGATGATCGCGCCCTTGGCGCCCGCATAGTGAACGAGCTCGACCCCGCCGACCTGCCCTAGCTGCGAGGCGACATTGACGATAACGCCCTCCCCGCGCTCGAGCATGGAAGGCAGGACCGCACGCATCATCAGGAAACTGCCACGCACATGAACGGCGAACATGCGCTCGAACTCGGCGAGCGAAATTTCCGTGAACGCCGCCTGATGGCCGTGGCCGGCATTGTTGACGAGCAGATCGACAGGCCCGAAATGAGCCACGACAGCGCCGATCATCTCGCGGACGGCGTCCTCACTCGAGACATCCGCAGCGAAGGGAGCCGCCTCGCCACCTGAGGCGTTGATCGCATCGGCCGTGCAGGCACTTGCCTCGGCCGACAGGTCGTTGACCGCGACGCGGTAGCCTTCCTGCGCCAGACGTTCGGCGATGGCCGCTCCGATACCCGACCCCGCGCCGGTGACCAGCGCGACCTTTTTCGGGGCGGTGATCATTCGGCCTCCTCCTGTCCCTTGAAGGACTGGGCAGAGCGAACCGCTCTAAGCATCAGCAGCGCGTAGATGAGCAGGAGCGTGAAGGAGAAGAGTGTCGTGAGAACGCCGAAGGCGAAGATATTCGGATAGATCTCGACCGAGAAGGTTCCATAAATCGTCAGCGGCAGGGTCAGATCGCGGCCGGAGGTGAAGAGCGTGCGCGAGAACTCATCATAGGAAAGCGTGAAGGAGAACAGCATCGCCGATAGAACGCCCGGGAAGATCATCGGGAACGTGACCCGCCGGAAGGTCTGCACTGGCGAGACGCCGAGCGAAAGCGAGGCCTCTTCCACGCTGCGGTCGAAGCGATTGAAGATCGCAAGCATCACCAGGAAGGCAAAGGGGAATGTGTAGACAACATGGAGGACGAAGGCCGTGCCCCACCAACTGCGGTCGATGCCCAGCATGTTGGTGAGCAACGCCATGCCGAGGCCGACAAGCACCCCCGGCACGATCATGCCCAGGATCACGAGGTAGAACACAACGCCGGATGCCTTGAAGCGGGCGCGGAAGCCTTGTGCGGTCATGACGCCGAGCACGGTGGAGACGACCGTCGTCATCAGCGCGAGTGTCAGCGAGCGCAGAAGCTGTCGCCGATGGGCAGACGCGAGATGCGCCCGGGCGGCGTCATGCCGAGCAGATGCTGGTACCAATAGGTCGACCATTCGATGATCGGGAACTGCGGGCCGCCTCCCGGTCCCTGAAAGGACAGGATCGCCAGGATGATCATCGGCCCGTAGAGGAAGAGGATGAAGACGGCGCAATAGACGCCGAGCACGGGTTTGAGAGCGCGCGCTTCCATGGCTACATCTCCTTCCTGAGGTTGACGACCCGCAAGAGCGCGGTGATGACCACGGCGATGATGACGGTGAGGATGACGCCGGCGACCGACGCGAAGGCCCATTTCAGCGAGCCGACCTGCGACACGATGATGTTGCCTAAGAGATTGACCTTGCGGCCGGACAGCGAGGCGGCGGTGGCGAATTCGCCCAGCACCATGACGGACACGAAGATCGCGCCGACGATCACGCCGGGCAGTGACAGAGGCAGAATGATCTTGAAAAAGATGCGCCCGAAACCGGCGCCCAGATCGCGCGCAGCCTCAATGATGCTCGGCTCGATGCGGCTCAGCATGAAGGTGATCGGCCCCACCATGAAGACGCAGTAAATCTGCGTCATGCCGATGAGCACTGCGAATTCGGAGAAGAGCAGCGAGGTCAGCGGCGTGTCGATGATGCCGAGCTTCATGAGGATCATGTTGATAGCGCCCTCGGTGCCCAGCATCGGGCGCCAGGCGATCACACGGATCAGGAAGGAGGTCCAGAAGGGGATAACGCAAATGACGAGAAGCGCCGTCTGAAGCGTCTGGTTGCGCACCATCAGGCCGATGAACAGTGCCACCGGATACCCGATCAGAAGAGTCGACAGGAGCACGATCCCCCAGATGCGCACCGTGGTCCAGGTGGACGCCAGATAGGTGGAACTGGTCAGGAAGCGCACCCAACTGTCGGTCGTGAGTTTGGGTTCGACCGTGAAGGTGGTCTGCGTCCAGAACGATACGTAGACGACCATGATCATGGGCAGAACCATGAACAGGGCCATCCAGAGAACGCCCGGGCTGATAAGCATCAGCGCCGTGCGGCGTTCCTGGCGGCCACGGCGTTCGGCTGGCGACACGCCGTTGTCCTCGCCCATAGCGGAAGCCGCGCCGCGTATCTGCTCGCCGACAATTTCCATTATGCGGCCCTCTCGATGAATGGGATGACGTCTTGCGGATTGAAGGAGAGCTCATAGAGTTCATCCTTCGTGAAAGCCTGCGGGGTGGGACCGCTCAGGTGAGCGACGACCTGAAGCAGGGTGCCGTCCTCCAACCGGAAGAAGGAAAGAACCGATGCACCCGTGAACTCGCTTGCGATAAAGCGCGCGCGGATTGCCGCCTCTCCGGCGGTTTGAGCGGCAGTTGCACCGGCCGGGTACACGGAAATGCGATCGAAACGCAGCGCCACTTCGATCGGCGCACCATGCTTGCGGCCTGCTTGCCCGGCAGCGCAAACCGCGCGCCCGCGCCTTCGAAGCCGCCGTTCACCATGCGACCGGAGAGCACGTTGTAGGCGTTCAGGTGACGCGCCACGTCGGCGCTTTTCGGCAAGGCAAAGAGGGAGGATGCCGGCCCCACCTGGGCAATGGAACCAGCGGAAAGAACGGCCACGACGTCGCCCATGAGAAGCGCCTCGGTCTCGCTGCCGGTGACGTGCAGAAAAGTCACCTTCAGGCGCTCTCGGATCGCACGCAGCTCATCGCACATGCGTTCGCGCAGATTGGCGTCGAGTGCGCCAAGCGGTTCGTCGAGCAGCACGAAGCGGGGCTCAGTGACGAGCGTGCGCGCCAGCGCCACACGCTGGCGCTGGCCGCCCGAAATCGCCGTGACCTTGCGCGCCTCGAGACCTTCAAGCCCCACCAGCCGGATCGCGTCGGCGACCCGCGCCTTCAGTTCCGACGGGTCGGTTACAGGGCCCTCCTCACGGTAACGCAGACCGAAAGCCACGTTGTCGGCCACGCTCAAATGCGGGAACAGTGCGAAGTTCTGGAAAACGAAACCGATGCCGCGCCGGTGCGGCGCAACGCCATCGAGGCGATGGCCGTCATAGATGACCTTTCCACCATCCGGCTCCTCAAAGCCCGCGATCACGCGCAGCAGAGTGGTTTTGCCGCTGCCGCTCGCACCAAGCAGCGAGACATAGGAATCATCGGGGACGTTGACGCTCAGACGGTCGAGAGCGGTGACGTCTCCGTAGCGCTTGGTGATAGAACTCAGCGAAAGCACGCTTCCCTCCAGACTAAGGATGTGTCATCATCAAAAAATGATTATGTATACAAGCACATTTTTTCTCAAGCGCGCAAGCGGGCTCAAGAAATTTCTTTTCGAGCGGCGCTGCCGCGCGACTGCACGTCTTTGTTTTCCGGGGTTTTCAGCCCAAGCATGCACGCTGTGCCGCGCTTCATACGGGCATCCTCTAGCCTTTTCGGCGTTTTCTCTATGTTCCAACATCAAGACTAGGGAGGAAAAGGGGCGCCTGTCTTTGTGCGACAGTGCGCAAATTGTTGTCACCCAGCGCATTGCGGTACAGCGCGCAACCCCTTGAAACTGCGCGCTTTCGTCCCGTCACATCTGAAAATGCGCCACGCGACCGCACAAAAATTGATCTTTGTATGCTCGAATTGTTTGCAGCTTGTTTTTTTACGATTGAAGCGCGGGACAAGACGCGCCACAACCGGGGCAGCCCCCAATGAGCCAGACCGACATGATCCCTGCCCCCGCCAACAGCCGAACACCGCTCTATCTTTCCGCGGCCGAAACCATACGCGCCAACATCAGGTCGGGCGTCCTGGAACCCGGACTTGTGCTTCTGGAAGGTCCGATTGCGGAAGTTCTGAAAATTTCGCGCAGCTCGGTGAAGCGGGCCCTGGCGCTTCTGGAAGAAGAAGGCGCCGTCAGCCGCTTCGATGGCCGGGGCTATCTGGTCGGAACATGCGATGCGGATGTCGCACCGATACGCAAGGACATCAAGACACTCGATCTTTCGGTAGAAGAAGCTCACGACGAATCCCTCAACAGGCCAAACTGGAAGCGCATTTACGATCAGGTGGAGAGCGACGTTTCCTCCTGTCTGGTCTTCGGGCAGTACCGGATCGTCGAAAACGACCTGGCGGCATATTTCGATGTCAGCCGCACAGTGATTCGCGACGTTCTTGGGCGCTTGCAAGAGCGCGGTCTCGTCACCAAAAGCTCGACTTCGCGATGGCTTGTTGGGCCGCTAACGGCGCAATCCATCAAGGACAAGTTCGAACTTCGCATCATTCTGGAAGTCGCGGCGCTGCGCTCGGCCGCACCCTTTACCGACAAGATCGCGCTCGAAAAACTGTGCCGGCAGATGGAGGAAACCGAGCGTGCAGGTGGTCTCATCAAAGCCGACAAGTGGTTCAGGCTCGTCAATGCCTTTATCGATCTGGCCATTCTTTCCACTCCCAATCGCGATCTGCGCCGGCTGATCGCCAACAATCGCAAGACACTGCAGGCCTCGCAGAAAGCGCTCTTCAGTCTCGGACTTACGGGCGATGCCCTGTCGATCCGCGAAATCCGGATGATCGGCGAACTGCTCATCGTCGGGGCGACGCAAAGCGCGGCCGAGCTTCTCGAGAATCACCTCTCCAAGTCGCGCGACCGCACGATCGCCCAATTGAAGATCGTCGCCGTGCTGCCCCAGCCGGGACATCTGGCGCCCTATCTCATCGCTGTCTGAGGCGCGGTTCGCGACCCGCGCCAAGTCCCGCCGGGCACTGCGGAGCCTGAAGCTCCTCCAGGAAGCCGATGCGCTCGCAGCCCACCGGCCCCTGACAGCCTATTGCAAGGCCTTCCTCAAACGGTCGAGCATTGCGGCACATGCGTGCCGGGCCTCAAGCGCCTGTTCCATCGTTACCCGGCGAAAACGGGCTGGTGTGTTGGGCTGCAGCTGCCCTATAAGGTCCATATCCGCCGAAATAACCGTGCCGATCATGAAATAGCCCCCGCCGGACACCGCATCCCGGTGCAGGATGATCGGCTCCGTACCGCCAGGCACCTGCACCGAACCATAGGGATAGCAGCTATCGACAATGTTCGACGGGTCGGAGCCGGCCCCGAACGGCTGTTCGCGCTCATTGAATTCGAGCGGCGTGCCGCCACGGAAACGATAGCCCATGCGGTCGGCCTCGGGCGCCACCTTCCATTCCTCGTCGAAGAAGCGGTCAAGCGAAGCCTTCGTGACGCGGTGGTCGTAAAGGCCGGGGAGGATGCGAAGCTCGACCGGAACCGGATTTGCCCGGCGCAGGTCATCGGGAACGCTGCGGCCGGAGGTTGCACGGACTGTAGGGCGGCCGACCGGCAGTTCATCGTCTGTGGCAATGGCGCGTCCCTCGAAACCGCCCAATGCGCCGATGGGATAGGTCGACCGGCTGCCCAGCGCCACCGGCACGTCGATACCGCCTGCAACGGCGATATAGATGCGGGCACCGGCGGTCAGGAAGTCGAAGCTCAGAACCTGCCCGGCCTTCACGGGCAGGGCTGTCCAGCCCGGCTGAATTTCACCGTCGATCCTGACGGGCATGTCGGCGCCGGTAACGGCAATCACCGTATCCTCATCGAAGGCCAGTTGTGGCCCGACAAACACGGCCTCCAGTCCGGCAGCACTTTCTTCATTGCCGACGAGAAGATTGGCTGCCCGCATGGCATAGCGATCCATCGCCCCCGACACGGGAATACCCAGATGGAAATAGCCGGGACGGCCGAGATCCTGCACGCTGGTCAGCAGCCCCGGATTGAGAACCTTAATCGCCATTGATCATGCCCTCCAGCCGCGCGTTGTATCCCTTGATGTCCGCGTTGAAGGCCCGCAGGTCGAACTCCACTTCACGGATTTTCGGCTTGAAGGCATTCTTCACGACAGCTTCGACGGTGCGGTCATATTCGACCCTGTCGATGGGTTTGAACTTCACGATATCGCCCGGCCGGAAGAAGACCATGAAGTCTTCCAGATAATTGGTCTTCTGATCGGGATCGAAGATCGGCATCGGCGTGATGCCGAACATCTGGTACCCGCCGGCACCACGCACCGAATAGATGCAGGAAAAACAGCCGCCGTAACCGACGGTGTGCTTTGGCGTATCCGTGCGTGGACGCAGATATTTGGGCACCTGGATTTGGCGTTCGCGCTCGACCATCTGATACATGAACGGCAACCCGGCCACGAAGCCGACCATGGACACGAACCATGGAGAGCCCGAATGAGCGGCAATGAACGCTTCCACACTGGAATAGCCATTGATGCGCGCCGCATATTCGAGGTCCGTTCCCTGCGGATCCTGATGGCGCTCGCGGAACCGCATCAGCGTCTCATGGGTCCAGGGGTCCTGGTAGAAGACGGGTACCTCGATGAGACGCGTCTGCAGCACGGGATCTGTATTGCCCGCCTCGGCCTCGATGGAGCGGACTTCTTCCAGAAGCGCTTCCGGGCTGATCACATCGGGATCGAATTTCACCTGAAAAGAGGCATTGGCCGGACAGATTTCGGTCACCCCTTCGATAGCGCGCTCGGCGATGATGCGTGTCATCGAGAGGCTCTTGAAGAAGGCATCGAGCGACATTTCCTCGTCGACCTCGACGAACAGGTGCTCGTCACCGCCGAATGTGTAGCGCGGCTTCATCAGGCGTTCTCCGTTTGGCTGGCGGCGGGTCTCAAGGAGGTGCTCAGGGAGGCGCTCAAGGGGGTATCGGCAAGCCACCCTTCCAGATATTTCGTGTGGATGGCACCGGCGGTCACATCCGGATTCGCGGCTATCGCCAGATGCAGGGGAACCGTCGTCCTGATGCCGCCGATGGTGAGCGCCTTCAACGCCGCCTCCATGCGAGCGATTGCGTCCTTGCGGTCGGCACCGTGCACGATCATCTTGCCCAGCAGGGAATCGTAGAATGGCGGCACCCAGTAGCCGTCATAGAGCATGGTGTCGAAACGAATGCCTTCGCCTTCTGGCTCCATGAGGGCGGTGACCTGCCCCGGCGAGGGCATGAAATTCTGCGTCGGATCCTCCGCGTTGATACGGCATTCGATGGCGTGGCCCGAAATGCGCACCGCCTCCTGCGGGATCGACAGTTTTTCACCGCCGGCAATGCGGATCATCTCGGCAACGAGATCGATTCCCGTGATCATCTCCGTCACGGGATGCTCGACCTGGATGCGGGTGTTGACCTCGATGAAATAGAAAGCGTCAGAATCCGCGTCATAGAGATATTCCACCGTGCCGGCGCCGCGATAGCTGACGGAACGGGCGAGCGCGACGGCGCTCGCCGTGAGCGCTTCACGCACGGCAGGCGACAAGCCGAAAGCCGGCGCCTCCTCCCACACCTTCTGGCGGCGGCGCTGGAGCGAACATTCCCGCTCGAAACAGTGGATGACGTTCTCACCGTCGCTCAATATCTGAACCTCGATGTGGCGGGCATTCTCAATCACCTTCTCGATGTAGAGACCGCCATCGCCAAAGGCTGCCTGCGCCTCGGACGCGGCCTGGGGGAACTGTTTTTCGAACTCGTCGAAATCGCGCACGATGCGGATACCCCGCCCGCCGCCGCCCGCCGCGGCCTTGATCATGACTGGAAAGCCGATCTCTCCGACCAGGGCGCGCGCCTCTTCAATGCCGGCGATACGCCCTTCGCTACCGGGAACGGTCGGCACGCCCGCCTCGCGCGCCACCCTGCGCGCGGCCACCTTGTCACCCAGGAGACGGATTGCCGAGCGTCGGGGCCAACGAAAATCATGCCTGCTGAAACGACGGCGTCGGCGAAATCCGGATTCTCTGCCAGGAACCCGTAGCCAGGATGGACCGCATCGACGCCGGCTTCACGCGCCGCCTTCATGACGGCTCCGATATCCAGATAGGATTTGGCGGCTGGTGGCGGACCGATCAGGACCGCCTCATCGGCCATGCGCACGGCCAGAGAGTCCGCATCAGCCGCGCTGTGTGCCTGTACCGTGCGAATGCCGAGCAAGCGGGCCGCACGGATGATGCGCACCGCAATCTCGCCCCGGTTGGCAATGAGGAGGGAGCCTATCGCCATCGCCTCAGACCTCGATCTCGGCAATGACCTGACCGGCCATCACCGCATCGGCATCCTCGAGCAGAAAGCGGACGGACTTTCCACCTTCCATCGCGGAAACCTCATGGAAGCTCTTCATGACTTCGATCAGGCCCACGACTCACCGACTGTGACATCATCGCCATCGACCTTGAAAGGCGGGCTATCCGGAGAGGGCTTGCGGTAGAAGACCCCGGGCATCGGCGCCCTGATTTCGACCTTGCTCATCGGCATTCCCCTTTCTTTTTCCCGGCGCTATCGGCCGAGCAATTTCGACACCGGGACGACCCTGACACCGTTTTCCTTCAACCGGCGGCGCATCGCCTCGACAATTTCCTTCGAACCCAGCGTATCGGAATGGAAACAGATGGATTCGAACTGGACATCGACTTCCATGCCGGTAACGGTCGTCACCGTACCGTTCAGGCAGGCCTTGACCACCTTTTCTGCGACGGCTTCAGGATCGAGCCTGCCGACACGGCGGGTGAAAACGATAGCGCCGTCATCGCCATAGTCGCGATCGGCATAGAATTCGCGGATCACCGGCTGGCCGGCGGCTTTCGCGATCTCGTAGGTCGCCGAAACGCCCATGCAGAATATGGCGGTCTCTGGCTGGACAGCGCGCATGTAGCGCACGAAGCATCGGAGAATTCCGCATTGCCGGCGAGTTCCATGTAAAGCGCGCCGTGCGGCTTCACATGCTGCAGATGCGCGCCATGGCGCTTGGCGAATTCGCGGATCGCGCCGACCTGATAGACGATATCGTTGACCAGTTCGGCGGTGCTGCCATCAATGCGGCGGCGGCCGAACCCCTGCAGATCGCGATAGCCGGGATGCGCACCGACACCGACACCATGCTCGGCAGCCATGCGCACAGTGCGGTCCATGAGGCTTGGGTCGCCGGCATGAAAGCCTGTCGCGATATTTGCGGAACTGATGAGCTTGATCAGGGCTTCGTCATCGGTCTCACGCAGTTGCCACGCACCGAAGCCTTCGCCCATATCGCAATTGATGTCGATTGCCTCAACGGCCATGCGACGCTCCCCGTTTTCGCCCGCGACCTTTTCAGTTCTCTGCGGACTGATGTTCCACTCGCAGGCAGCCTAGGAAAACAATCGAGAGATTGGAATTTCTATTTTCAGATGCTGTAATATCAAAAAAAAAGAAGACACGGATGCGAAGGGACCGGCCATGCCCATAAGCCTACGGCAAATCCGCTACTTTGTGGCAACCGCCGAACTCGGCCAGATATCGCGGGCTGCGGTGGAGCTTTCCATTTCGCAATCGGCCGTCACCACTGCGATCCGCGAGCTGGAGCTCACGGTGAATCTGCAACTTTTCGAGCGTTCGAGCAGTGGCATGGAGCTTACGCCGGCCGGACGGGAATTCCTCTTCCATGCCTATGAAATCCTGCAGAAAGTGCATGAAGCAACGCATCTGACGGTCCTTCGGGCAATGTGGAGGGAAGGCTCGTGGTCGCCGCGACCTATACGGTGATCGGATATTTTCTGCCCGACCATCTGCAGCGACTGCAACGCGCTTTTCCCGGCCTCGACATTCAGCTGCATGAAGTAAACCGGGAAGCGATCGAGGAAGGTTTGCTCGACGAGCGATACGACATCGCGGTGCTTTTGACCTCGAATGTGCGCGATCCGCAGATCGCCAGCGAGACCATGATGAGCTCAACACGGCGGCTGTGGGTCCCCTCACGCCACCCCTTTCTCAAGAAGGCCAGGGTCGGCCTCGCCGATGTGGCCCGCGAGCCCTACATCATGCTCACCGTAGACGAGGCGGCCAACACGTCGCTGAGCTACTGGAGCACATCCCACTACAGTCCGAACGTCAAGCTACGCACCTCTTCCGTCGAGGCGGTGCGTTCCATGGTTGCAAGCGGACAGGGTGTCGCCATCCTGTCCGACATGGTCTACCGTCCTTGGTCACTGGAAGGACAGAGACTGGAAACCATCGTCCTTCAGGAGCCGATTCCAGCTATGAATGTAGGGTTGGCATGGGCTCGCCATGCCCGCTTCAACAAAGCCATGGAGGCATTCCGAGCCTACTTTCGGCAGGCCTTCCACATTCCGCAAATGCGCACAGACACCTCACCTGCCGCTCATGTGCGTTCTGCTCATCACCCATGACATCGGTGTTGTCGCTGACATTGCGCATCGCGTGGTGGTGCTGCGCCACGGCAAAGTGGTGGAACAGGTACGGCGAGTGAAATTCTGAACAATCCGCGTGATGCCTACATACGCCAACTCATGGATGCGGTCTCAGATCGTGGTCATGTGCGCGCAGGTGGTGGTAAAAAACAGCGCTTCTGCAGCCCCAACGCTTTTTCAGCCATGTTCAGGCGGCGTGTCGGTTGCTCACCCAAGGAGTTTTCACGGCGGTATTAATATCAATGCAAGGCAAGGCTGTAGTGACAGTTTAACGGCTTGAGATTCCCTCGCGGCTGCAAACCAGTTTCAAGGCTGGCGATAGATGGTGGAGTGTTGCGCAAGGCCTTCACAAGCCCGGAGTATACGAGCCCCGGCTTCCGCGAGGCGGTCTTCAGAGAGCGCGAAACTCAGGCGTATGAATGGGGAGAGGCCGTACGCCGCGCCGGAAATGACAGCGACTTTCGCCTCTTCCAGAAGATATTCGGCAAAATCCGTATCCGTCTCCACGACGCGTCCGTCCGGTCGTTTCATGCCGATAAAGGCACCACAGTCAGCATAGACGTAGAATGCGCCACCCGGTTCCCGGCAGACCAGACCAGCCTTGTTGAGGACTTCGCGAATGATCTTCATTCGCTTCTCGAAAACACTGCAGTTGTTGTGGACTTCGTCCTGTTCTCCTTCCAGCGCGGCAAGTGCTGCGGCCTGGCTGATGGAAGAGGCGCTGGACGTGCTCTGGGACTGAAGTTTGACAATCTCTCTGATCAAGTCCGCAGGCCCGGCACCATAACCGATACGCCAGCCCGTCATGGCGTAAGCTTTGGAAACACCGTTGACCACGAGCGTTCGGTTCATCAGCCGGGGTTCCACCGCCGCGATGCTTACATGACGCCGATTGCCGAATGTGATGTGCTCGTAAATCTCGTCACTGACAACAGCGACACGCTCATGCCGCAACAGAACCACGGCAAGCGCCCTGAGTTCATCCTCCGAATACACCGCACCGGACGGGTTGCCCGGAGAATTGAGCACCAGCATCTTGGTCCTGGGCGTGATCGCAGCTTCCAGACGCTCCGGCGTCAACTTGAAACCATCTTCTGCCGGACACGCGACCTCGACCGGCTCTCCACCAGCCAGACGCACCATATCGGGATAGGACACCCAGTACGGCGCGGGCACGATGACTTCATCTCCATCGTCGATGGATGCGAGGAAAGCATTGAAGATAACCTGCTTGGCACCGGAGCCGATGACAATCTGGCTGCTCTCGTAGCTCAGGCCGTTCTCACGCAGAAACTTGCGCGCGACCGCCTGTTTCAGTGCCGGCGTGCCGTCCACATTCGTGTAGCGTGTTTCGCCGTTTCGTATGGCCGTTTCTCCGGCCGCGCGAATGTGAGCCGGTGTATCGAAATCCGGCTCTCCGACCGTCAGGCTTATAATGTCATGCCCCTCGGCGATGAGTTGACGGGCACGCATGGCGGCAACGCCACTTGCCGAAGGTTTGACGCGCGCCATGCGCGAAGCGACAAAAGTCATGTCTTCCTCACAGTGAACAGATGAAAGATTTCAACCAAACAGCCGCCGGCCACGGCGAAGGCGTGCGATCAACGGGTAGCAGAGCGAAAGCACGATCAGTGCGATCAGCAAAAGGCAGAAAGGGCGTGTGAAGAACGTCGTCCAGTCTCCACCGGAAATCTGCATCGCCCTGCGGAAGTTCGTTTCCAGAATGGGCCCCAGAACCAGCGCGATCACAAGAGGCGCGCCCGGAAAGCGCCAGCGCTCCATGAAGAACCCGACCACGCCAAATCCGAGAACGAGCCAGACGTCGAACAGGCTGTTGCGCAGCGCATAGGAGCCAACGACACTGAAAACGATGATCGCGGGTCCGAGGACGGCGCTAGGCACACGTATCACACGGGATATCCAGGGCGCGGACACATGACCGATGACCGCAAACAGGATGTTTGCCAGGATGAGCGAGAGGATCAGCGTGTAGGTAACGTCCGCATATTGCGTGAACAGTTTCGGCCCGGGGATCAGCCCGTGGATTGTCAGGCCACCGATGAAAACCGCCGTTACCGCATTGCCCGGTATGCCGAGCGTGAGCGTGGGCACCAGCGTGCCGCCGGTTACGGCGTTGTTGGCGGCTTCAGGTGCAGCAACGCCCTCAATTTCGCCTTTGCCGAAGCGCTCGGGGTGCGGTGACTGGCGGCGGGCTTCATTGTAGCTGATAAACGCTGCAACACTTGTTCCCGCGCCCGGCAGAATGCCGATGACGGATCCGATGATTGACGAGCGGAGAAGCGTGCGCGTAACGCGGCGCAGAACCGGCCATTCGGGAAGCACCCGGCCCTTGACCTCCGGCACCGGCTGGCTGGCCCGGCTTTCGGCGCTCGAAAGACAAAGGGAAAGCGCCTGCGAAACGGAGAATATGCCGATAAGGGCGGGCAGCAGGGGAAGACCGTCAAGCAGTTCGTCCTGCCCCATTGTCAAGCGCGGATATCCGGTGAAAAGATCAAGTCCAACGGTGGCAAGCAACAGGCCAAGCGCGGCGGTGATAAGCCCCTTCAGCGCCTGACCGCTTGCTACTCCGATGATCGAGACCATGCCGAAAATCGCCAGAAACACATATTCCTGTGGCCCGAAAAGCAGGGCCAGTCTGGACAGTGGAGGCGCAACGAACAGAAGAACCAGTGCGCTGAACACGCCACCCACCAGCGATGCCACGAGCGCCATGCCAATGGCTTTTGTGCCCTCGCCACGCTGCGTCATGGGGTAGCCGTCGAATGTGGAGGCTATGGAGCATCGGTGCCCGGTGTCCGCAAAAGAATGGCGGTGATCGATCCGCCGAAGACGGAACTGCAATAGATCGCTCCAAGCAGAACCAGCGCTATCGCTGGATCCATTCCGAACGTTATCGGTATGCACAGAGCCACTCCCATGGTGGAGGAAAGCCCCGGCAATGCCCCGATGAAGAGGCCGACGATCGTTCCGATGACAAGCACCAGAAGAGCTTCAGGCGAAAAGACATTTGTGGCGGCGACCAAGAGCGCTTCCATTGATCTCTCCTAACCCAGCAAGAAAGATGCGACGGCGCCAGAGGGCGTCGGGACCGCAAGAAAGAAACCGAAAAGGATATAGATCGCGACCGAAAGCGCGGCCGCGAGCGCTATCGCGATGTGAGGGCGAAAGGTCGAAAGCCCACAATAAAGAGCAGACAGATAGAGGAATGTCGCCGGATAGAAGCCAACCCATGGCATGATGAGCGCAAAGCCCGCCGTCACTGCAACAATTATCAGGAAGCGGCCGTATGCGATGGGCGCATCCGCAGCTTCGTCTTCGGCCGCGTCGAAGAGCATCGAACGCACAAGCAGAACGAATGCCCCGACGCCCAGAAGCCCGGCCATCGTCAGCGGGAAATTTCGCGCGCCGCCTTCAAGCGTCCACACGCCCGCAGCCGACGCCACGGCCAGCAGAAGCAGGGCAGCGGCAACAAAAACATCTCTATGCATCATCAAGCCCGTTCGGATATCGAGGATCGGAAAAGCGTCCGGTCCATTCATGGCTGCACGACAGGAATGGACCGGAATGTTTCCTGCTTTCAGGACAGGGTCCGGCAAGCGGAGAACAGGTAGCCCAAGCGGCCACCTGTTCACTATCCTTAAATCCAGGGGCTCTTTTCCCATAGATCGCGATAGGCTTTATCCTGATCTTTCATGAAAGCCAGATACTCGTCGCCGATCAAAACATCCATCGGCATGTTGAGCTTCTTCAGGTCTTCGATGAATGCGGGATCGTTTGCGACCTGACCGGCAACTTCCCGCAGCTTCTTCAGCGCTTCGGGCTCCATGTTGATCGGGCCGGCGATACCGCGCGATGCGGCGCTCAGAATGTCATATCCAAGCTCTGATCCGGTGGGCACGTCAGGCATATCGGCGGCGGCCTTGCGGGACCAGACCACCAGCGGCTTCAGACCGCCTTCGGAAGCCATTTCCACCTGCTCTGAGACATTGCTTCAATGGCGTTGATGTGTCCGCCAAGAAGCGCTGCCTTGGCTTCTGCATCGCCATTGAACGCCACCTTGTTGAGCTCGATTCCAGCTGCTTTCTCAAGCTGAAGAACCGCCAGGAAATCGTCGCCGCCGACGCCTCATGGCTGACGGTAAGCGTTTCCTTCCTCGCGGTCTCGATGAACTCTTCAAGGGTGTTGATGTCGGAATCCCCGGCGATTGAAAGCACACCGGGTCCGTGACCAGGTTTGCGATCATGTCATATGTGTCGACGCTGAACTTCACGTCTGGCCGGGTGATGGCGTTTGTGATGATGCCGGAGTTGATCCAGCCAATCGTGTAACCATCGGCTTTCGCAGTAGCGATTGCGGTGAAGCCGAGCTGCCCGCCGGCACCGGGCTTGTTTACGACCACGAGCGGCTGCCCGAGATATTTTTCCGCGTATTGGGCAAACTTGCGTGCAAGAACGTCGGTGCTGCCGCCCGGTGCGTAGGGCACCACCATCTCGACCGGCTTCTCAGGATATTCCGCCATTGCCGGAAGGGCGCCGAGCGCCAACACGGCGACGCATGCCATTGCTGCTTTCTTAAAGAGATTGTTCATCGAGTTTTCTCCTCCGTTTTCCATAAGTTCAGGCCTTGGCGGCCGTTGAGCCTTCGGTGTCTTCTTTCTTCTCAGAAGCTCGTTTATCACCTCCAGCGGCGCCTGTTCTGCAAGGGCCAGTTCCTGGTCCTTTTCAAGCTGTTCCAGATCTGCGATCTCGACCATGACACGCTCAATCTGCGACTGCGGTACAACCACGACGCCGTCTGCATCGGCAACGATGTAGTCGCCCGGACGCACCTGCGCGCCGCCACACTCGACAGCCACATCGATTCCGGCCATTTCAAGCTCCGGCGGCCGGACAGAAATACCTCTGGCGAAAACCGGAAAATCCATCGCCTTGAGTTGTGCGACGTCACGCACCATCGAATCGGAGATGATGCCCGCAAGGCCCTGGAAATAAGCCGCATGCGCGACGTTTTCACCAAGGAGCCAGCGGTCCGTGCAGCCTGAATCCACGATCAGGACACTGCCCGGCGTCGCGCCACGAATGGCGGTGTAGATGTTGCCAATCTGGCTTGGCGCGCCGCTGCGCGGCGCGAATTTGGCGGTGGTCGCGCGGGCGACAATCCTTTGAGCATGGCCGAGCGGCAGCACCGCATCCATCCATCCGGAAAGCCCAAGCCGCGAGAGAGCATCGGTTACGACACCCGTCTCAACGTTCTCGAGCTTTCTCAAAAATTCGTCCTGCGATCCGCTCATATTTCCATACCCTTCAACTCCGGGCGACGGGGACGCGCCCTATTCGGTCCTAAACGGATAAAGCCCTATGGAATAACCATCCAATATTATTTATTCTGGTCGCCATAACTCAGGGTTATGTTGAGAAAGCGCCTGCCATGAACGTTCGCCAATTGGAGGCTTTCAGAGCCGTGATGCAGAGCGGCACGATTACCGCTGCTGCAGAACTGCTCCATGTCTCCCAGCCTGCCGTGAGCAAGCTCATCGCCAATCTGGAAGCCTCATGTGGCTACGATCTTTTCGTGCGCAGGGCCGGTCGCACCCTACCGACACCTGAAGCTCAGCAGCTTTTCGGCAAGGTCGACCAGATGTTTCTGGGCGTTGACCAGATACGGCGCGCGTCAAACGATATTCGCGACCAACGCGGTGGGCAGCTTACGATTGCCGCGTTTCCGGCTCTCGCGTCCCGCAACCTGCCCCGCATTCTGACGGGCTTTCTGGCAGAACGCCCGCACCTAAACGTATCGCTTCGCAGCATGTCGTCGCGCCGCATTGTCGAGAGTGTTGCCGCCCAGCAGATTGACATGGGGTTCAGCATCCTGCCGGCAGATCACTCCGGTATTGAGGTTCAGCATCTGCATCGTTTGCAAAGGGTGTGCGTGATGCCCGCCAACCACCGGCTGGCGGGGGCTGATGCGATCTATCCGCATGATCTGCGCGGAGAGAATTTCATCTCCCTCAGCATAGAAGATCCGGATCGACTGGCGATCGAGAAGGTTTTCAACGACCTCGGCATTCAACGGAAGATCCAGATCGAGGCCCAGCACTCCGACAGCGCCTGCGCTTTCGTCGCCAACGGCATGGGAGTTACGATCATTGATCCGTTCACGCCCGCCGATTACTCGTCTGAACGCATCGTCGCCAAGCCGTTTCTACCTGCGGCATATGTCAACGTCTGGCTGCTCTGGCCGGCTCACAAGATCAAACCGCAAACCGGCTTGCTCTTCGCGAACACCGTCAGAAGCTGGTTGACCACCTCATTCCCGAGGATCGCTTCCGGCGTGACGTTGTGATGGGTACTTTAGCCAATGGCCACTGCATGAAGAGCCGTTCGGGCAGTATCCGGCGAACGATGTCAGCTAGGGCTTGAAGTCACCTTGCCGCCCACTATCCATGATGGCGGGCCCTTCCAAGGGTCGGCCTCTTCGGCCCGCTGGACGACACAATAGGCGCTCATGCGTTCCCCGCTTTAGCCCCCATTCAGCGCCTTCTCGGCTAAAAAGTTTTGCTTAAGCCCAACCCGACAACACAAACGGCATCAAGCATGGGGAGGCAGTTCGGACCGAACTGAACCGCCTGCATCCGCATTTCCAAGCTCCATTCCGCCAATTCCTGATACTACCAGTTCAGCTTTCAGGTTGAGCCGCGACAGACGAGCTTGATTGACACGTGCCTCTGCGTTTGCTCCGGGGTCTCGCCCCGCAAGCGTTGCAGCATCAACTCGCCTGCCTGTGTTCCGATGTTGCGGGAATCGGCGACAATGGTCGTCAGTCCAGGTGAAATCTCTTCCGCTAGAGTTGAATCCCCGAAGCCCGCGATAGCCAGTTGCTCGGGGATACGCAACCCACACTCGCGCGCCTCCAGGAGCCCGCCGATCGCAAGCAGGTCGCTTGCACAGAAAATTGCCTGAACTTCATGATTTTCTTCCAAGAGACTGCGCATCGCCTCGCGGCCTTCCGGTACGCCGGAAACCGTATCACGCGTGATCTCCCGCTGCACCTGAAGACCGAGCCGCTCGCAGTGCATCGCGAAGCTTTTTCTGCGCAGTGCACCACGACCGCCGCTGCGGCCGATGAACGCCACTTTGCGATAACCGCGTTCGGCAAAATGTTCGGCAACCAACCGCGCGCCATCGGTGTTGGAGAAACCGACAAGCATGTCAATCGGATCCCGGGCAAACGCCCAACTCTCAACGACAGGCACCCCGAGGCCCCGCAGGAACGATCGGTTCGCCTCAAGTTCCATCACGCCGGTTATGAACACCGCCGCGGGTCGCGTGGCGGTCAGAGACCGCACGAGCGTGGTCTCACGTTTATAGGAATAGGATGTGCGGCTTAAAACCACCTGGAAGCCTGCTGGTTCCAGAACCTCGGCCAATCCCTCCACTGCGAGGCTGAACTGCTCACTTAGAATATTGGACACAAACGCCGCAACGATATCGGACTGGCCGCTGCGTAGCGCCTTGGCATGCGGATTAGAGAAGTAGCCGGTTGTCTCAACGGCCTGGCGAATGCGCTCACGCCGCTTCTCCGACACCATCTTCGGATTGCGAAGCGCCCGTGACACTGTAATCGGTGATACACCGGCCAGGCGCGCCACTTCTTCAATGCGTACAGGGCGCCGCTCGGCACCGGCTTCCTCAGTGGGGGAGGAAACGCGTAGAACATCATCGTAGGTCGGTCGGTTCATGCCCCATCATCAGTCTGGCTGCGATACAAGCAGTTGATCCACATCGGTCAGTTCGGACGCCGCCTGGACCAGACAATCGCCCGCTTCGCAATGTGCATGCAAACGACGTGATATCACGATTCCCGGGAGTTTGAATCTGAGAGTTATCGGCTTCTCTTCGAGAGCCTCCAGATCGTGCAACAACCCGGCGGCATCTCCCGCCGCGACCGCCTGTCCGAGCCGGATATACGGCTCGAACCAGCCGCGGCGTGTTGAATAGATACCCTGATCGTGACTATGCAGGCTCAAGAACGTAGGCGCGGCCCTTTCCGAGACATGAGTGCTCAACACCGGTTTGTGGATCATGCCGAGATTCTGCATCAGGCAGTCGATTGCTTGCGCCATCCCGGCCATTGTATCGGGCGTCACCGTTCCGCCACCACCGAACTCACCGCTGATTCCAATCGCGCCAGCACGACCGGCGGCGCCCATTGACGTCGGAGAATCGCAGCCGTTCCTGGCGACAAAAGCGTATTTCTGACCGAGACTGCTTACGAGATGAAGCGCCCGCCTCGTGCGCTCGGTCGTTACCTGTTCCTCGATCAACGCGGTGGGCAGATGTTCCATCGACGTCCCGCCGGAATGCATATCGAAGATTACGTCGTGAGCGGGAAAAAGCTCATCTTCGAGATAATGTGCCAGTCGCTCCGTCGGCGTGCCCGCGGGATTGCCAGGGAACGCGCGGTTCAGATTGCCGTCATCCAACGGGGAGCAGCGCCGACCGGCCATAACGGCTGGTCCGTTGGCCAACGGCAGGATCGTCACGGCTCCCTTCAGTTCGGAAGGCACAAGCCGCCTGATCAAATGCGCTAGGGCGAAAACCCCCTCATATTCGTCACCGTGGTTTCCGGCCATCAGAAGAAGTCGGGCCTCCCCGCTTTTCATGCGGAAAATCGGCGTCCGAACCTGGAAGTAAGGCGAACGATCCACCGAAAACGGAATTGAGAGATAAGATGAAAACTTGCCATCTTCGACAAGATCCAGATCGCTGATAACACCGGTGTGCACGGATAATCTTCCTGATGGCTATGGGAAGAGGCGGACGCGCGTGACGTCCGTCTCTTTAGGCTCAAAGAGAGGCGACTGCGGTCATTTCCACGCGCAGATCGGGGTCGGCCAGCCTGGCTTCGACACAGGCACGCGCCGGAGGATTTTCCAGATCGACCCATTTGTCCCAGACCGAGTTCATCGCGTCGAAATCCGTGATGTGCGGAAGAAAAACATTCACCGCCACAATCCTGGACTTCGAAGACCCGGCACGCTCGACGAGCGAGAGGATCTTCGCAAGAACCTCTTCGGTCTGCTGTTCGATGGAAGCCTTGCGATTGTCCGCGACCTGACCTGCCACGTGCACAAGGCCGTTGCAGGCCACTGCCTGACTCATGCGGGAGCCGCGTTCCAAGCGCTCGATAGACATGGAAAATACCTCTCTTATTACTCGTTCTTCAGATACGCGGCAGGTTGTCCTGCTTCACGTTGAACCATTTCTCCTGCAATGCCGGCAGCTTGCCGTTCAAGCGGTTGGAGAAAAGGAACGTGTCGATCCACCGCAGGAAATCCGGCTCGCCCTGCTTGATAGCGATGTGTGCCGGCGACTGGCGGATAAGGAACTTGCGTTCCATCTCAACATCGGGATTGTCTTTTGCCGCTTCGGCAACAATGGCACTGTTCTCGGCAAAGCTCTGCGCCTGACCGGCCATGTATGCCGAGAGGGTCGAAGCGACATCCTCGAAGCGAATGAGCTTTGCTTCGGGCGCGTTGTCGGTCAGCCAGAGATCGAGCGTCGTTCCCTTGGCCACTGCAATGCTCGTGCCGGCAAGTTGGTCCGGCGTCTCAGCCACGGGCATGTCGGCGGCTCCGTAGACACCGAGCTCGACCGCTGCATAGGGCTGAGAAAACGCGACCTGCTGAGCGCGCTCCGGCGTTGCCCCGATGGCTGCGATAAGAATGTCGACCTTGTCCGCCATCAGGCTGGGAATGCGGTTCGGGCCCGTGACCTGCACGATTTCGAGATCGACGCTAGATCGCTTGCGAGAAGTTCGGCGACTTCCACATCGAGGCCGGTCGCCTCTCCGCTCTCATCCTTGAAGCCCCATGGTGCGACATCAAGCAGTATGCCGACGCGAATTTCGCCGGCGGACAGAATATCCTGCAACTGGTCAGCCTTGGCTGGCGCCGCGGCGGCGCCGACAGCCATAGCGGCCGCGGCTATGAATTGAGCCAATCGTTTCATCTGTGTTCTCCTCTCTAGTGATTGCTTCCAATGAAGCTCTTCAGCTCCGGTGTTTTGGGACTACTGAAAAGCTCCGAAGGAGGTCCTTCTTCCCAGACACGCCCCTGATGCATAAACACGATCTTCGTCGCGACATCGCGGGCGAAGGCCATTTCGTGCGTCACCAGAATCATCGTCATGCCGCGCGAAGCCATATCCTCCATGACCTTCAGCACTTCGCCCACAAGTTCGGGATCGAGTGCGGAAGTGACCTCGTCGAAAAGCATCAAGTCGGGCGACATGGCCAGGCAGCGCGCTATCGCGACGCGTTGCTGCTGACCGCCTGAAAGCTGCTCCGGATAGGCATCGATCTTTTCCGAGAGCCCAACCTGCGCCAGAACCTTTTCGGCCAGCGCCCGTGCATCGGCTTTTGAGACCCGGCCGGTTCGAATGGGAGCAAGCGTGATGTTTCGCTCGACCGTGAGATGCGGGAACAGGTTGAACGCCTGAAAAACGATGCCCACTTTCTGGCGAAGCTCGCGCAGTTTCTTCATCTGCCCGTGTACCTGCTGTCCTTCAACGCGGATTTCCCCGTCCTGGATGTCCTCCAGCCCGTTGATACAGCGCAAAAGCGTGCTTTTGCCGGAGCCGCTTCGGCCAATAATGGTTACGATCTCGCCTTCTTCCACGGTGAGCGAGACATCCTTCAGAACCTCCAGCGCCCCAAAGGATTTGCGAACATTTTTGATTTCAACCAGTGCCATTGAGACGCGCCTCGAGTGAACGGGACCATTGAGTGAGCGGAAAACAGATCGCGAAATAAATTGCCGCGATGATGCTGTAGACGAGTAGCTGCTGGAATGTCGCCGCGCTGGCGATCTGACCTGCGCGCGTGAGCTCGACAAACCCCACCACGGATGCCAGCGATGTGCCCTTGATGAGCTGCACAAGGAAACCGACCGTTGCCGGAAGCGAAATCTTGAGGGCCTGAGGGGCGATGACGAAGACGAACTGCTCCCAGCGGCTAAGCCCAAGGGACGCAGCGGCCTCCCATTGCGTGTATTTCACGGCCTGAATGCCCCCACGCCAGATCTCTCCAAGGAAAACGCCTGAGTAAATCGAGAAGGCCACCGTCACTGCCATCAGCGAGGGAACCTCGACGCCAAGAAAAACAGGCATCCCGAAATAGAAGAACATCAGAAGCGCCAGAAGGGGGACGCCCTGCACCAGTTGCAGGAATGCGGAAGCCATCCAGCGAATGGGTGCAACGTTGCTGGTGCGAAGCAAGGCAAGGGTCAAGCCCAGCAGGCCGCCAAACACGAAGGACAGAACGACAAGAACGAGCGTCCATTGAAGCCCTTCAAGAAAGGCCATGAGATCGACAAGGGATAAAGTACGCATGCTCTGTTCTCCGACTACCGCCGCACAGGCCAGCGAAACGCGACAGCCCCCACAATCGCGAAGATGACGCGGCTGGCGACAACCAGTGCGACATAGATCGCGGAAATGAGCGCGTAGACTTCGAAGCTGCGGAAGGTTCGGGATTCGACGAAGGTCGCGGTGTGAAAAAGCTCCTCAGCCGCGATCTGGGAAGCGACCGATGTGCCAAGCAGAAGCAGGATCAACTGACTGGTGATCGAAGGGTAGATGTTACGCAGCGCCGGAGCGAGAACGACATAGCGAAAGACCTCGAACCGAGTCAGCCCCAGGCACTCACCCGCTTCCACCTGGCTTTTGGGAATGGAGGCGAGGCCCGAACGGATAATCTCGATCGCGTAGGCACCGAAATAGATGCTCAAGGCGACGCAAGCCGCCGGAAAAGGCGCCAGTCTGATTCCAGCGCTCGGAAAGATGAAGAAGATAACGAACAGCTGTATGAGCGGCGGGGTGTTGCGGATGAGTTCGATATACGCCTTCACCAAGATCCGCACAGGCTTGGGGCCACTACCCACGAGAACAGCGCCAACAACGCCAATCAAAAGCCCGAAGAATGCCGCGATGGCTGTCATTTCCAAGGTATTGACGATGCCGTGCAGGAACTCGTCCTGATAGCGCAATACCTGCTGAAAGTTCAGGTTCTGCATCTGGTTATCCGAAAGAGGTTGCGTGCACGGATGTCACGCGATGATTGTCATCGACGACAAAAAAGTGTCGCCAGCGATCGAAGCAGGTGCACGGATGAGAAATGCCGAACTCGATGATGTCACCCACCTTGACATCGACACTCTGCTTCAGGCGAAGAAAGCCATGCTGATCGTTGAGTTTCTCGACCTCCGAAAAACCATCCAGCGTGGCATTGCACAGACCATCACGCCAGGATTTCAGCGCCAGCGGAAATCCCTGATCGAAAGAGACATCACGCATTCCGATGCCGCAAATTGCCAGATCGCTTTCCGGGCGTGACAGAACCTGCGCCCAAACCCGCATTGCCGGCTGGAACACGCACGCGGCATTTCCCCCTGATACAAATCCATTGCGCGCGTCCATACGCTCGAGGGCCTGCGCATAAACGCCGTGATCGTGAAAGAAGATCGCGCCACTGCGAAGGATGAGATCGATATTGCCATCCGCGCGGGCCAACGGAGACAGGGCATCCACAACCAGATCGAAATATTGCGACCCGCCGGAAGAGAGAACCAAACGGCGCTCGGGCACAGCACTCCGCACCAGGTCGAACACGCTTTTCAGCAGATCGTTCAAGTTCCTGATCGCTTCCACTGTCGCAGCGGGATCCGCCGAAGCCACAGCCCCTTCGTAGGCGGCAACACCGCCAAGACGCACATGCTTAAGCGTCAGCGCCTTCCCGATAACCTTTCGTGCCTGCTCGACATCACGCAGCCCTGCCCGTCCGAGCCCCACTTCGACAAGAACTGGAAACACCCGACCGGAAATCTCCCCTGCCCGGTCGGCAACAGCGAGCGATGCTTCGGAATCCGCGAACAGGACGACCTCGGCGTCTGGATAGGCATTGAGCAAGCGCCCCAACCCGTCGCCCATGCGCTCACCGCCTAGCTGGTTGGCAATCAGAAGCCGCTTAACACCGCCCCGCAGCATGACACTCGCCTGCTGGAGATTGGCAACGGACACGCCCCAGGCACCTGCATCCATCAGGTCATGAGCTATGTCGACCGACATCGGCGTCTTGATGTGCGGAGCCAGAAGCGCGCCGTGTTCTCTGGCATATGCAAACATCGCATCCCGATTGCCATTGTAGGCAGAACCGGAAACGGTCAGAACGGGATAAGAGAGGTCTCCACCGCTCACCGACCAGCCGAACCCAGCAACGTCACTCGCTGCGAGTGACACCGTTCCAGCCGGAACACCGCGAATCGTGTCGTCAATGCAAAACGCGGCATTTGCCACGCCGAGGCCGCCATGCGAGTGGGCCGTTTTGTGTATGTCGCCGCGACGGTCTGGCATCCGTTGTTGCATCGATTGGTGCTTTTCCAGCGTGAGAGAGTGTGTAGACATCGTGATATGACAACGTTATCATTTTGAACATCAGACGCAACCCCCAAATGATAGGGACGCCATTTTGAGCTACGAGACTCCCCCTGAACCGCGTCAAGGAAGCGCTTTTGCCACCGTCGACTTCGAACGGGAGGGCAAGCAGACGGGTTTCATTCATATTCCGCATTCACCGCATTCCGACGCCTGGGGTGCAACACGAATCCCCATTGCTGTCCTGAAGAATGGGGATGGGCCCACAGCGCTTTTGACGGGCGGCAATCACGGGGATGAGCATGAAGGCCCGATAACACTGGGAGAACTGTTCCGCGAACTCGACCCGCGCCACATTTCCGGGCGTCTAATACTGATCCCGGCACTCAACCTGCCCGCCGTGAGGGCTGCGCATCGCACCTCGCCGGTTGACGGACTGAATCTCAACAGAACCTATCCCGGAGATCCACAGGGCACGATCTCCCAGCAAATTTCGGCCTTCGTGTGTGACCATCTTTATCCGATCTCGGACGCATTCATCGATCTTCATTCGGGAGGGTCGTCACTCGATATTCTGCCGAGCGCAATTGTCGAACCCACAACGGATCCTGACCACCAACACCGCAACATCGAGGCGGTGCTGGCCTTCGGGGCACCAATGACCGTGGTGATTAGCAATCTGGGCGAGCAGCGTTCATCGACGGCGGCGGCCGTCAAGGCGGGACTTACAACCGTCGGCACGGAAATGGCTGGAACCGGCACGGTGTCAATGGATGCTTTGCACATCTGCAGGACCGGCGTTCGGAACGTGCTGAAACATTTAAAGATTCTCGAACCTGATGAGAGGCCGGGCGGTGCGTCCGGCGCACGCAAAGTGCTCGAAATCCCAGGCGCTAAGGGATATGTGTTCGCGCCGGAAGGGGGTGTTTTCGAACCATTCGCCCCCCTGGGAACAGAGGTCCGCGCGGGCGAGCCGGCAGGCCAAATCCACTTCGTCGACAATCCCGAGCGCCCGCCACTCCAACTTCGTTATGGTCAGGACGGCATTCTCTACGCCAAGCGCCATCCGGGACGCGTGGAACCGGGAAATTGCTGCCTGGTCATCGCCACGCCTTTTGAAGGAATGCTGTCATGATCGACATCGAGGACATCCGGGCCGCCTCAGCAAGGATTTCTCCTTATGTGCGACGGACACCGCTCCTGCCTGCGACCCAGCTAAGCAAATCGACTTCTTGCGGCGAACTTTATCTCAAGCTGGAGTGCCTTCAACCATCGGGGTCCTTCAAAGCAAGAGGTGCTGCGAACAAACTCTTCTCCGCCTCACCCAACGACGTTAGGCACGGGCTGGTGGCGGCTTCGGGTGGAAATCACGGACTGGCCGTCGCCCGCAGCGCCAATCTCGCCGGCGTCCCCGCGCACATCTTCCTTCCAGACAACGTTCTCCCGGACAAGATCGAGAAGATGAAACGCTGGGGTGCGACCGCGGTGATCGCCGGAAAGAACTATGACGAGGCGAACAGCGAAGCGCTGGAACACGCACAACGAACGGGTGCGCTGTACTTCCACTCATTTGCAGATCCGACGATCGTGGCAGGTCAGGGCACCGTGGGTCTGGAAGTTCTCGAGGACCTTCCTGATGTCGACACCATCGTCGTGGCAATCGGCGGCGGCGGCTTCATCACCGGCGTCGCAGTGGCACTGAAAGCAGCCCGCCCGGAGATACGGGTGATTGGCGTGGAGCCCGTCGGATCGCCGACCCTCCACAAGTCCATGGAAACAGGAAGTGTCGCAGAACTGGAGCGTATCACCACATCGGTTCCCACCATGGCATGCGACGTACAGACCACGCGCTGTTTGCACTGGCCCGTACAGTGATCGACGACATCGTGCTTGTCGAAGACGAGGCGATGGCCAATGCGGCGAAAAACCTCTGGTTCGAATTCGGCATTGCCGCCGATCTCAGTGGCGCAGCGGCGGTTGCCGCACTTTCGGAGGGACTTGTTTCAGTGAAGCCGGGCGAAAAAATCTGCGCGCCCGTCTGCGGCGCGGGATTGCCATTCTAGCCAGGCAATCAACGCCTGCCCCGCGGGGTTATGATGTCCTATTGGTTCCGGGCGGACCGCCGAAGGTGAACCTTCTTATCACCACGGTATGCATCGCGTTTTTTTCGCGGGCGGACGGTGAGACTGCGTGGTGGCTGGAATGGATACCCGCAGAATGCCGCCGCCCTGACCGGGCAGCGACTGGGCCAAATCTATCGTCGCGCCAAATGCTCAAACAATACAGCGACGGCCTCCGCGCCCGGATCGACATTTCCCTCCAGTTGCTGGGCGTTGATATAGGCAGACCGCCCAGCGCGCGCCTGCGCCATCGTGGCCGTTTCCTGCGCCCCGGCGC